>DATIFV010000026.1:0-20187 GCA_035455085.1 Candidatus Methylomirabilota bacterium
GTGGTCACCGACGACTTCCCGTGCTTCATCGTGCCCGCGCAGACCGACGCGCTGGCCGCGCGCGCGCCGGTCGCGGTGATCGCGGTCGACACGAGCAGCGTGGTCCCGCTCGGCCGGCTGGGCCCGACGGTCTCGGCCGCCGCCCACCTGCGGCCGCGCATCCACCGGGCCTTCGCGCAGGCCTGGGAGCACCGCGCGGCGGCCCGGCCGCGGATCCCCGGGGTGGCGGCCCGGGCGGTCGCGCCGCCCTTCGAGCCCGCCGCCCTCGCCGACCTGGACGCGCTGATCGAGACCTTGCCGGTGGACGACAGCGTGCCTCCGGTGGCGACGACGCCGGGGGGTGGCCCCGCCGCGCGCCGGCGCCTGACCGACTTCATCGCCCACCGGCTGCCCGGCACCGCGGAGCGCCGCTCGCAGCCGGCCCCACCGGACCGGGCGCACCAGAGCGGCCTGAGCCCGTACCTGCACTTCGGCCACATCTCGATCGAGGAGGTCGTGGACCGCGTCCTCGCGAGCACGGGGGACTGGACGCCGGCGGTGCTGAGCCCCGGCGCGGTGGGCCGGCGCGAGGGCTTCTTCTGCCGGGATCCCGACGTCAACAGCTTCCTCGACGAGGCGCTCACCTGGCGCGACCTCGGGCTGCACTGGCACCGGACCCGGCGCGCCGACACCGCGCGTCTCGAGAGCGCGCTGCCCGCCTGGGCCCGCGCCACCCTGGGCGCGCACGCGGCCGACCGCCGCGCCCACACCTACTCGCGGCCGGAGTGGGAGGCGGGCGCCACGCACGATCCACTCTGGAACGCGGCCCAGCGTGAGCTGTCGGCGACCGGCACGATCCACAACTATCTGCGGATGCTCTGGGGCAAGAAAGTGCTCGAGTGGTCGCGCACCCCCGACGAGGCCTACGCGACCCTGGTGCACCTGAACAACAAGTACGCCCTCGATGGCCGGGATCCGAACTCGTACACCGGCATCCTCTGGTGCTTCGGCCTCTTCGACCGCCCGTGGGCTCCTGAGCGGCGGGTGCTCGGCACCGTGCGCTACATGTCCTCGGAGAACACCGCGAAGAAGTTCAGGCTCGGGCCCTACCTCGACTACGTCGCCTCGCTCCCCGCTCCCGCCGAGAGGACCGGCCGAGCGGGGCCTCGAGCTTCGGCTCCGCCCGGGCGTAGGCCTCGCGCAACGTCGCCGCCACCTCGGTGAGCGCCGCGGCGAGCGGGGAGCGGCGGCGCCACGCCAGCACCAGGGTGCGGTGGGGGGCGGGATCCGCGAAGCGACGCACGACCAGGTGCGCGCCCCGGTTCTCGGCGCGCACGGCCAGGCGCGGCAGCAGGGTGACCCCCGCGCCGCCCGCCACCATCTGCGCGAGGGTGGACAGGCTGGTCGCCCGGAAGCCCGGCTCCTGCGCCTCGGAGGCGGAGCAGATCGCGAGGGCCTGATCGCGGAAGCAGTGGCCCTCATCGAGCAGGAGTACCGTGCCGCCGCGCAGGTCGTCGAGCCCGACCGGGGCCCGCGAGCGGCCCAGGGGATGCAGGCGCGGCGCGGCCAGGACGAAGGGGTCCCGGCCGAGGATCTCACGCTCGAGATCGCCCAGGTCGGCCTCCTGGGCCAGCACCGCCGCGTCGAGGCCCCCCGACTGCACCATCCGCACCAGCGTCGCCGTCCTCTCCTCGACCCACTGCAGCGCCAGGCGGGGAAACCGGCGGCGCAGGACCGGGACCACCTCGGGCAGGAGATAGGGCGAGATCGTGGGGATGATCCCGAAGCGCAGGGCGCCCGCCAGCGGATCGCCGAGGCGGGCGGCGGCCTCCGTCAGGTCCCCCGTCTCGAGGAGCACCCGGCGCGCCCGCTCCACCAGGTCGCGACCCGCCGCGGTGAGCAGCACGCGCTTGCGGTCGCGCTCGAAGAGCGGCACCCCGATGGCCGCCTCGAGCTCCGCCACCTGCGCGCTCAGCGAGGGCTGCGAGACGTGACAGAGGGCGGCGGCCCGGCGGAAGTTGCGGGTCTCGGCGACCGCCACCGCGTACTGCAGCTGCCGGAGGGTGAAGGCGTGCGGGCTCAGGCGCATGACAGCCCCAGGCTATCATGCTGATCCAGACGTTGTATTGGCGCTATCAGGGCGGGCCCGCTATCTTGCGGGGGTGACGGTGGAGCAGTCACCGCGCAGGTGGCGAACGGAAGGACTTGAAGAGACCCGAAAGGAGACTGCACATGACAGCACCCAGCAAGTGCCCGTTCAATCACCCAGCTGGTGACAGCCCGTCGAACCGGGACTGGTGGCCGAATCGGCTGCGGCTGGACATTCTGCACCAGCACTCCTCCAAGTCCAATCCGATGGACGAGGGCTTCAATTACGCGGAAGAGTTCAAGAGCCTCGACTTCGCGGCTTTGAAGAAAGACCTCGCAGCGCTGGTGACCGACTCGAAGGACTGGTGGCCGGCAGACTTCGGTCACTATGGACCCTTGTTCATTCGCATGGCGTGGCACAGCGCCGGCACGTACCGCGTCGGTGACGGCCGCGGCGGCGCCGGCAGGGGCCAGCAACGCTTCGCGCCGCTCAACAGCTGGCCGGACAACGTCAACCTGGACAAGGCACGTCGCCTGCTCTGGCCGATCAAGCAGAAGTACGGCCGGAAGATCTCATGGGCCGACCTGATGATCCTCGCGGGCAACGTCGCCCTGGAAACGATGGGATTCAAGACCTTCGGCTTCGGTGGCGGTCGCGAGGACGTCTGGGAGCCGGATCATGACGTCTATTGGGGCGCCGAGAAGACCTGGCTGAGTGGTGACAGGCGCTATTCCGGAGAGCGGGACCTCGAGAATCCGCTCGCGGCGGTGCAGATGGGCCTGATCTACGTGAACCCGGAAGGCCCGAACGGCAATCCGGACCCGGTCGCCGCGGCCAAGGATATCCGCGAGACCTTCGCCCGCATGGCGATGAACGACGAGGAGACGGTGGCGCTCATCGCGGGCGGTCATACCTTCGGCAAGACCCACGGCGCTGGCCCTGCGTCCCATGTGGGCCCGGAGCCCGAAGGGGCCGGCATCGAGGAACAGGGCCTGGGCTGGAAGAACAGCTTTGGCTCCGGCAAGGGCGCTGACACGATCACCAGCGGCCTGGAAGTCACCTGGACCACCACGCCCACGAGGTGGAGCAACAATTTCTTCTGGAACCTGTTCGGCTACGAATGGGAACTGAGCAAGAGCCCGGCCGGTGCGCATCAGTGGACGCCCAAGGGTGGCATGGGCGCCGGCACCGTGCCGGATGCCCACGACCGGTCCAGGCGTCGTGCACCTGCCATGCTGACCACGGATCTCTCCCTGCGGTTCGACCCGGCTTACGAAGAGATTTCGCGGCGCTTCATGGAGAACCCGGATCAGTTCGCGGACGCGTTCGCCCGGGCCTGGTTCAAGCTGACGCATCGCGACATGGGGCCGCGCACGCGCTATCTCGGCCCGGAGGTTCCGGCTGAAGTGCTCATCTGGCAAGACCCCGTTCCCGCGGTCAATCACAAGCTGGTGGATGCGCAGGATATCGCCTCCCTCAAGGGCAAGATCCGGGCTTCCGGTCTGTCGGTCTCGGAGCTCGTTTCGACGGCCTGGGCGTCGGCCTCCACCTTCCGGGGCTCCGACAAGCGCGGCGGTGCCAACGGTGCCCGCATTCGTCTGGCACCGCAGAAGGATTGGGAAGTCAACCAGCCTGCCCAACTGACGAAGGTGCTCAAGACCCTGGAGGGTATCCGGAGTGCCTTCAACAGCGCTCAGTCGGGCGGCAAGAAGGTCTCGCTGGCTGACCTGATCGTCCTGGCCGGTTGCGCTGGCGTCGAGCAGGCCGCGAAGAGTGCCGGTCACGAGGTGACGGTGCCCTTCACGCCGGGACGCATGGACGCTTCACAGGAGCACACCGACGTGGAGTCCTTCGCCGTGCTCGAACCGATCGCGGACGGCTTCCGCAACTACCTCAAGGGCAAGTATCCCGCATCGGCCGAGGAGCTGCTGGTCGACAAGGCGCAATTGCTGACCCTCACCGCGCCCGAGATGACGGTGCTCGTGGGCGGCATGCGCGTCCTCAATGCCAACTTCGGCAAGACCCGCCACGGCGTCTTCACCAAGAAGCCGGAGGCGCTGACCAACGACTTCTTCGTGAACCTGCTCGACATGGGCACGGAGTGGAAGGCGGCCTCGCAAGGACCCGATGTGTTCGAAGGTCGCGATCGCAAGACGGGCGTGGTCAAGTGGACTGGCACGCGTGTCGATCTCGTCTTCGGTTCGAACTCCGAACTCCGCGCACTGGCGGAAGTCTACGGATGTGAGGACTCCCACGAGAAGTTCGTGCACGACTTCGTCGCGACGTGGAACAAGGTAATGAACCTCGACCGTTTCGACCTCGCCTGAGGCGGGAGGCTCGGAGGGGGCCCCGAAGGGCGAAGCCCGTTCTGATCAGGTCGCCCCCTCCGATGTCAGTCCGCCTGGCGCCGCAGGAACGCGGGCACGTCCAGGTCCTCCTCGACCGGCTCCTCGCCCTCCGCGCGGAGGTCGGCGATCCGCTTGCGCCAGTCCTTGGCGGGCGCGGGTCCGCGCGGCCCCGACGGGATCGGAACGACCTTCGAGCTGGGCAGGGTCGCCTCTTTCCGCTCGGTGAATCCCGTTGCGATGACGGTGATGCGCACCTCGTCGTGCAGGTTCTCGTCGATCACCGCGCCGAAGATGATGTTGGCCTCCTCGTGCGCCGCTTCCTGGACGATGCGTGCCGCCTCCTCGACCTCGTGGATCGAGAGGTCCGGACCGCCGGTGAAGTTGATCAGGATGCCGCGCGCCCCCTCGATCGAGGTCTCGTCGAGCAGGGGGCTGGCCACCGCCTTCTGGGCCGCGTCGAGAGCGCGGTGCTCGCCCTTGCCGAGGCCGGTTCCCATGAGGGCCATGCCCATCCCGGACATGATCGTACGCACGTCGGCGAAGTCGAGGTTGATCAGGCCCGGCACCAGGATCAGGTCCGAGATGCCCTGCACCGCCTGCAGCAGGACCGCGTCGGCGACCTTGAAGGCCTCGAGCAGCGGGGTGCCGCGGTCCACCACCGCGAGCAGACGCTGGTTGGGGATCGCGATGAGGGTGTCCACCACCCCGCGCAGCTCGGCCATCCCCGCCTCGGCCTGGAGCGCGCGCTTGCGGCCCTCGAAGGCGAAGGGCTTGGTCACCACCGCGACCGTGAGGATGCCGAGCTCCTTCGCCACCGAGGCCACGATCGGGGCCGAGCCGGTCCCGGTGCCGCCGCCGAGCCCGGCGGTCACAAATACCATATCGGCGCCCTCGAGCACCTTCTTGATCGTCTCCCGATCTTCCAGGGCCGCATTCTTTCCAACCTCGGGGTCCGACCCCGCCCCCAGACCCGCGGTGAGCCTCGCTCCGAGCTGGAGCTTGACGGGCGCCGGCGACGATTTCAGCGCCTGCAGGTCGGTGTTGGCGACGATGAAGTCCACGCCGGTGAAGGAGGCCGTCATCATGCGGTTGACCGCGTTGGAGCCGCCTCCGCCGAGGCCGATCACCTTGATCTTCGCCGCCTCGCGCTCCTCCTCCAGCTCGAACACCGGTCGCCGCCCCTGAGTGTGCTCCATCGAGTCCTCCTTCGATCGACCTCGTGGTTGTCGCGCCCGGACCGGCGGCAGGGTCGAGAACAGCTCCGCCTGTCCGGCGGCGCGCGAGTGCTTGCCCTCGCCGCCTCCCCTAGAAGAGCTCCGCAAACCAGTCCCTCAGACGCCGGCCGGTGCGACCGACCAGCGTGCCGTCCTCCACCTCGGTGGTCCCGCCGCCGCTGCCGTGGCCGCGCGCCCCGTACAGGGCCAGCCCAACCCCGGTGGCGTGGATCGGGCTCTGCACCACGTCCGCGAGCCCGGAGAGCCCCGCGGGCACCCCGCGGCGCACCGGCGTGTCGAAGACCTGCTCGGCCAGCTCGGGTACCCCGTGCATGATCGAGGTACCGCCGGTGACCACCACCCCGCCCGCGGCCACGTCGTTGAGTCCGGCCCGCGTGAGATCGCGCGCCACCAGGGTGAAGATCTCCTCCACCCGGGGCTGGATGATCTCGGACAGGATCTGGCGCGAGAGCTGCCGCGCCTTGCGCCCGCCCACGCTCGGGACGTCCACCACCTCGTCCTCCCGCACCAGCGCGGTCAGCGCACAGCCGTAGCGCTTCTTCAGCTCCTCGGCGTCCGCGGTCGGCGTGCGCAGCCCCACCGCGATGTCGTTGGAGATGTGATCGCCGCCGAGCGGCAGGCTGCTCGTGTGCCAGATCGCCCCGTCGCGGAAGAGGGCCACGTCGGTGGTCCCGCCGCCCAGGTCGATCAGGAGGATGCCGAGCTCCTTCTCCTCGGCGGAGATAACCGCCTCCGCGGAGGCGAGGGGCTGGAGCACCAGGTCCTGCACCTGCAGGCCCGCGCGGTTCACGCTGCGAACCACGTTGCGCACCGAGGTGGTCGCGCCGGTCACCAGGTGCACCTCGACCTCGAGGCGCACCCCCGACATGCCGAGCGGCTCCTTGACCCCGTCCTGGTCGTCGACCAGGAAGGTCTGGGGGAGCACGTGGATGATCTCGCGGTCCTGCGGCAGGTTGACCGCGCGCGCCGCGTCGAGCGCGCGGTCCACGTCGGCCTGGCTCACCTCGCGGTGCTTGCCGGACACCGCGACCACCCCGCGGCTGTTGATGCCGCGGATGTGCCCGCCCGCCACGCCCGCGATCACCGAGGCGATCTCCACCCCCGCCATCTCCTCCGCCTCCGCGACGGCGTGCTTGATGGACTCGACGGTGGAGTCGATGTTCACCACCACGCCCTTGCGCAGTCCGCGCGACGGGCTCACCCCGACGCCGACGACGTCGAGGTGGCCGACCGGCGACCAGTCCGCGATGACGCAGCAGACCTTGGTCGTACCCACGTCCAGCCCGGCGATGACCTGACGCACTCGGGATCTGGCCATTCTCCTCCTCACCTCGCCACGGTCTTGAGAACCACCTGGTCGCGGAAGCGCAGATCGATCGCGCTCACCGGGTCGCCCGCCGCGCGCACCTGGGCCAGCACGCCCTGCAGCCGGCCGAGCCGGACCTCCCAGTCCTCGGCGCCGAGCCGCACCTCGACCCCGTCCACCGTGTACAGCACGGGCCCGTCCGGCCGGCTCACGTCGATCTCCGAGATCTGACGGAGGAGGGCAGTCTCCGAGCGCAGCAGCACCCGCAGCAGGGAGATCCCGACCGCCACCCGCGCCGTCGGCGCCCCCGTCTCCGCGGTCAGATCCGCGGGGCTCAGGCCGGTGATGACCGGCGCCTCCGGCGCGACCGCCCGCGTCTCCGCGCCCAGGCTCACCCCCTGCTCGTCGATCCAGTGCAG
Source organism: Candidatus Methylomirabilota bacterium (assembly GCA_035455085.1). GTDB lineage: Bacteria > Methylomirabilota > Methylomirabilia > Rokubacteriales > CSP1-6 > CAMLFJ01. The sequence continues at coordinate 7,377 of DATIFV010000026.1, forward strand.
CCGGCCCGCGTGGGCCAGGGTGAACGGCCGCCGCTCCTCCACCGCGAGCGTCACCCGGTTCGGGAACCGCCGGACCAGGTCGGCCCGTCGGATCAGCGGCAGTCCCTCCAGCCGTGCCACCACCGCGCCCCGGTCCAGGCGGAACAGGTTGGTCCCGGCACCGATCCCGGAGGCCGCCACGATCTCCTCGGGCGTGAGACGGCTCGCCCCCACCACCGCGACCTCGGTGATCGCGAACCGCGGCGACGTCAGCAGCCACGCGGTGCCCACGCCGGCCGCGGCCAGCAGGGCCGCGCCGAGCCCGATCGGGACGAGCCGCGCGGCGACCCAGCGCGCGCGGCGGGTGACCCGGCGCGCCAGCCGCGCCCGCGATACGCGCTGCCGCGCCATCGCGGACGCCGGCTCGGCCAGGTCCTCGACGCGACCTCGCGCCCCTCGCGGCGAGATGACGGAGCTGTGCGCTCTCAAATCTCGCCCAGGGTCTTGACCTCGGGCTCCAGCGTGACGCCGAAGTGGTTACGCACGCGATCCAGGGTGAGCTGCATGAGCGCCTTGATGTCGGCGGCGCCGGCCCCGCCGCGGTTGACGATGAAGTTGGCGTGCTTGGCCGAGATCTCCGCCCCGTTGAGCCGCTTGCCGCGCAGCCCCACCTTCTCGATGAGCCGGGATGCCGCCTCGCCCGCGGGGTTCTTCCACACGTAGCCCAGCGAGGCGAGGGCCAGCGGCTGGCTGGACTTCTTCTGCTTGAGCCGCTGCTTGATGTCCTTCTGGATCTCCGCGAAGGACCGCCGGTGCAGCTGCAGACGCGCGCCGATCAGCACCGCGCCGGCGGGCGCGGTGAACGTGTGGTTCGTGAACGAGCCCGCGCTCGGCTTGAACTCGCCGAGGATGCCGTCGGGGTAGAGGAAGTAGACCGCGGAGATGACGTCGTTGATCCCCCCGTCGGGAGTCCCCGCGTTCATCGCGACCGCGCCGCCCACGGTGGCGGGCACCCCGACCAGGCACTCGAGCCCTCCCAGGTTGAGCGCAGCCGCCTCGCGGATCAGCGCGGAGAGGCTCACCCCGGCGCCGGCCACCGCCTCCTCGCCGTTGAACTCGGCGCGCCCCAGGCAGCCCTCGAGCTTGAGCACCACCCCGCGCACGCCGCGATCGCTCACCAGGAGGTTGTTGCCGCCCCCGACGACGTGCAGCGGCAGCTGCTCCCGCTCCGCGAACGACATGGCCAGCCGGATGTCCTCCACGTCCTGCGGAACGATGAAGATGTCCGCGGGCCCTCCGATGCGCAAGGAGGTGTGGAAGCTGAGGGGCTCCTTGAATCGGACCTCGCCTCGGATCTCTCCCAGCATGTCTTATCTCCTCTTGGACGTCGTCCCGGGATCCGGACCGAGGCGCCTGAGCAGTTCCCCGCCCAGCTGCCCCACGTCGCCCGCCCCGAGAGTGAGCACGAGATCACCCGCTCTGGTGGATTCGCACAAGTAGTCGAGGACCGCCTCGCGATCGCTGCCCAGGTAGAGCACCTCCCGGTGCCCGTGGGCCGCGATGCCGTCGGCCAGGTCGCGGGCGTGGACGCCGGGGATCGGCGCTTCGCCCGCCGCGTAGATGTCCATGACGATGAGCACGTCGGACTGGTAGAACGCGGTCAGGAAGTCGTCGCGCAGGTGCTGGGTCCGCGAGTAGCGATGCGGCTGGAACACCGTGATCACGCGCCGGTCGAACCCCGCCTTGGCGGCGGCGAGGGTCGCCCGGATCTCGGCCGGGTGATGGCCGTAGTCGTCCACCACGAGCACGCCCCGGGCCTCGCCCCGGATCTGGAAGCGGCGCTGGACGCCCTCGAACGAGGCGAGGGCCGACTGGATCCGCTCGAACGGCATCTCGAGGTCGAGCCCCACCGCAGCGGCGGCCAGCGCGTTCAGGACGTTGTGCCGGCCCGGCACCTGCAGGGCGACCGGACCGAGCGGCTTGCCCCGCTGCACCACCTCGAACTGCGAGCGCAGCCCGGCGAAGGCGAGGCGGCGCGCGGTCAGGTCGGCGCCCGCCTCCAGGCCGTAGGTCACCACCCGCTTGTCCATCATCCGGGGGATCATTCGCTGGATGTTGGGATCGTCCAGACAGACCACCGCGGCGCCGTAGAACGGCACCTTGTTCACGAAGGCGAGGAACGCGCTCACGATCGCCTCGAGATCCGCGTAGTGATCCAGATGCTCCGCGTCCACCGTGGTCACCACCGCGATGGTCGGCGTGAGCTTCAGGAACGAGCCGTCGGACTCGTCGGCCTCCGCCACCAGGAACTCGCCCTGGCCGAGCCGCGCGTTGGCGCCGAGGGCGTGCACCCGCCCCCCCACCACCACGGTGGGATCGAACCCGCCCGCCCCGAGCACTGCCGCCACCATCGAGGTGGTGGTGGTCTTGCCGTGGGTGCCCGCGACCGCGATGCCGTACTTGAGCCGCATCAGCTCGGCGAGCATCTCGGCGCGCCCGATCACCGGGATGCCGCGCTGGCGCGCGGCCGCGACTTCCACGTTGTCGCGCACCACCGCCGAGGAGAAGACCACGACGTGCGCACCCTCGACGTGGGCCGCCTCGTGGCCGAGGAACACCTTGGCCCCCAGGCGCTCGAGGCGCTCCACCGCCTCGCTGCGGCGTGCGTCCGAGCCGGTCACCCGGTAGCCGAGGGTGAGCAGCACCTCGGCGATGCCGCTCATGCCGACGCCGCCGATGCCCACGAAGTGGATGTGCTGGTACTTCTTGAACATCAGGCGGCTCTCCCGTGCTGGGAGATGTTCAGCAGCACGCCCGCCGAGAACAGGGTCATGAGGAGCGCGGAGCCGCCGAAGGAGATGAAGGGCAGCGGCAGCCCCTTGGTGGGCAGCGCCCCGGTCACCACGCCCAGGTTCACGAGGGTCTGGGTGGCGAGCATGATGGTGAGGCCCAGGCCCAGGTACGCGCCGAACGCGTCGGGGGCGCGCAGCCCCACCCGCAGCCCGCGCCAGATCAGCAGCGCGAAGAGGGCCACGATGGCGGTGGTGCCGAGCAGGCCCAGCTCCTCGCCGATGATCGCGAAGATGAAGTCGGTGTACGGCTCGGGCAGGTAGAAGAGCTTCTGCTTGGAGTCGCCGAGCCCGACCCCGAGCCAGCCGCCCGAGCCGAGGGCCAGGAACGACTGGATGATCTGGAACCCGCTGCCCTGCGGGTCGTCCCACGGGTTCATAAAGGCCACCATGCGCCGCCACCGGTAGGGCTTGAGGGCGATGAGCGCGATCACCACCGGCAGCGCGGCGGCCGCGATCACCCCCATGTGCTGGACGCGGGCCCCCGCCAGGTAGGCCAGGGCGAGCGTCAGGATGATGAGGGCCAGGCTGTTGCCGAGGTCCGGCTGCAGCAGGGTGAGGGTGGCCATGCCGCCCGCCATCAACAAGATAGGCAGCAGGCCCTCGGTGAAGCGCCCCATCACCTCCTGCCGCCGGGTGAGGAACGAGGCCAGGTAGAGCACCAGCGAGAACTTGGCCAGCTCCACCGGCTGGAACGACACCGGTCCCACGTGGAACCACCGCCGGGTGCCGTTGATAGACTGGCCGAAGGGCGGCACCAGGACCAGCACCAGCAGCACGAAGGAGAGCACGAGCAGCGGAACCACCAGGCGCTCCAGGGCACGGTAGTCGAGCAGCATGCCCGCCCACAGGCCGCCGAGCCCGAGCAGCGCCCAGAACAGCTGCTTCTTGAGGAAGAAGAGCGGATCGTGGAAGCGATCCGCGGCCACGATCGCGCTCGCCGAGTAGACCATCACCACGCCCACGCACACGAGGGCCACCACCACCCCGAAGAGCGGCAGGTCGGGGGTGAGCTTGCGCGGCATCAGCCGAGCAGGACCCGCACCACGGCCTTGAATACGTCGCCGCGATGCTCGAAGTTGCGGAACATGTCGAACGACGCGCAGGCCGGCGAGAGTAGCACCACGTCGCCCACGCGGGCCGCCTCGCGGGCGCGGCGCACCGCGTCCTCCATGGACTCCGCGTCCTCGGTCCGGATCTCGGCCGCCTCGAGCGCGGTCCGAATCTGGGCCCGGTCCTGGCCGATCAGGACCGCGTGCCGGACGCGCCCCCGGGCCGCCTCGGCGAGCGGCGCGAAGTCCTGGCCCTTGCCCTTGCCTCCCGCGATCAGGACCACCGGCTCGGTGAAGCTCTGGAGCGCCTTGATGGTGGAGTCCACGTTGGTGCCCTTGGAGTCGTTGTAGTAAACGACTCCCCGGTCGTCGAGCACCCGCTCGATGCGGTGGGCCACCCCGCGGAAGGCGGCGATGCCGCGGCGGATCGCGGAGGGCGACATGCCGGTCCAGAGCGCGCACGCGGTCGCCGCGAGCACGTTCTCCACGTTGTGCTGGCCCCGGAGCGTGATCTCCGACACCGGGCAGATGCGCTCGGTGGTCCCGTTGAGCTTGGCCACGATCCAGCCGTCGTAGATGAAGACCCCGTGGGGGAGGGTGATGAGCCGGCTGAACCAGATCACCCGCCCGCGCGCCCGGCCGCCGAGGCCGGCGGTGACCGGATCGTCGGCGTTCAGCACCGCGCAGTCGGTCGGGGTCTGGTTGGCGAACATTCGGGCCTTGGCGTCCACGTAGCGCTCGAACGTGCCGTGCCGGTCCAGGTGGTCGGGGGTGATGTTGAGGATCGCGCCCACCCGAGGTCGGAAGCGGTCGGTGGTGTCGAGCTGGAAGCTGGACGCCTCCGCGACCACGATCCCGTCCCCCGGGAAGTCCAGCGCGTGCTCGGCCAGCGGCGTGCCGATGTTGCCGCCCACCAGCACCGGGCGCACCTGGGTGCGCAGCAGCTCGCCGGTCAGCGCGGTGGTCGTGGTCTTCCCGTTGGTCCCGGTGATCGCGATCACGTCGGCCTCCATGACCCGCCAGGCCAGCTCGAGCTCGCCGATCACGAGGACGCCCCGGGCCCGCGCCGCGGCCAGCGGGGGCAGCTCGAGCGGCACCCCCGGGCTCACCACGACCAGCTCCGCGCCCCGGAAGGCCTCGTCGGGGTGACCGCCCGTCCAGAGCGTGCAGCCCAGCTTCTCCAGCGCGCGCGCGTCCGCGGACAGCGCTTCGAGCGGGCTCGCATCGGAGGCGAGCACCCGCCCGCCCAGGCGGCGCACCAGGCGCGCCGCGGCCACCCCGCTCTTGCCCAGGCCCACCACCGAGACGGTCGTGCCGGCCAGCGACTGCCGGTAGCTGGCGCCGCGCTCGGCGTTACCGCTCACGAAGATCCCCATGGGATAGGACGCATCCCGTCGCAACGTGGTCGTGATCGCCATGGCATGTCACCCTAGCGGAGTTTGAGTGTGGTCAGTGCCAGCAGCGCCAGCATGAACGACAGGATCCAGAACCGGACGATGATCTTGGGCTCCGCCCACCCCTTGATCTCGTAGTGATGGTGCAGTGGCGCCATCCGGAAGACCCGTCTTCCGGTCAGCTTGAACGAGCCCACCTGGATGATGACCGAGGCCGCCTCCACCACGTAGATGCCGCCGATGAGCGGCAGCAGGAGCTCGGACTTGGTGAGCACCGCGAGGGTACCGATCGCCCCGCCGAGGGCCAGCGAGCCCACGTCGCCCATGAACACCTGCGCCGGATAGCTGTTGAACCAGAGGAAGCCGAGCGCGGCTCCCACCAGCGCACCGCAGAAGATGGTCAGCTCCCCGGTGCCCTTGACGTTCAGGATGCGCAGGTACTCGGCGGCCCGGAAGTTGCCGGTGAGATACGCGATCACCGCGAAGGCGCCCCCCGCGGTCACGATGGGCCCGATCGCGAGCCCGTCGGTCAGGTTCACCGCGTTGGAGGCGCCCACGATCACCAGCATCGCGAAGGGGATCCACAGCCACGGCCAGGTGCCGAAGGTGATGAGCCACCCCTTGAAGAAGGGGATCACGACGCTGGTGGTGAACCCGTCGGCCGGCCAGAAGTAGAGGAAGGCCATCAGGGCGCCCACCAGCAGGATCTGGGCGCCGAACTTCTGCCGGGCCGAGATGCCCCGCCGGGTCTTGAGCTTGGTCCAGTCGTCCTTGAGGCCGATCAGGCCCAGCCCCGTGGTGGCCAGCATCAGCACCCAGATGTAGCGGTTCCGCAGGTCGGCCCAGAGCAGGGTCGAGACGAGAATCGCCACCAGGATCCCGATCCCGCCCATGGTGGGCGTGCCCGCCTTGGCGCGATGCCGCTCGGGCGTGTCCTCGCGGACCGAGGTCTCCCCGTGCTGCATCTGCCGCAGCCGGTTGATGAGCCACGGCCCCAGGATGAACGAGATCACCAGGGCGGTCACCGTGGCCATCGCGGTCCGGAACGTGATGTACCGGAACACGTTGAAGGCGGTGTGATACTTGGCGAGCGGCACCAGCAGCTCGTAGAGCACTAGCCACCCTCTCCTCCGAAGCGCGCCACGAGCGCGTCGACCACGCGCTCCATGCGCATGCCCCGGGAGCCCTTGACGAGCACGGCGTCGCCGGGGGCGAGCCGCTTGAGCAGCAGCGCCACCGCATCCTCGAACGTGGTCACGTGATGGCTCTCCGCGAGCCCGGCCTGGCGGGCCGCTTCCACCGCGACCTGCGCCCACCGCCCCAGCCCGATGAGCTCGGCCGCTCCCGAGGCGGCCACCGCGCGGCCCACCTCGCGATGCGCGGACTCGCTGATCGGGCCCAGCTCCAGCATGTCGCCCAGGACCACCACCCGCCGCGCCGGGCCCGCGCCCGCGGCGAGGGCGGTGAGCGCCGCGCCCACCGAGGCGGGGTTGGCGTTGTAGGTGTCGTCGAGGAGGCGCAGCCGCCCCGCGCGCCGCCACACGCAGCGGCCCTTGGCCGGGCGCGCCGCCTCCAGCCCGCGGGCGATCTGCTCGAGCGAGAGCCCGAGCGCGAGCCCCACCCCCGCGGCGGCCAGCGCGTTGACCACGTTGTGACGCCCGGCGAAGTGCATGCGCACCGGCCGGGTCGCGGTGCCGGCGGCCAGGGTGAAGCGCAGGCCCAGGCCGTCGTCCTCGGCCGGCCCCGTCGTGAACACGTCGCTCCCGGGGCCCGTGCTGAAGTAGAGCACTCGTGCCCGGCTCTCCCGGTGCATGGCGAGCACCCGCGGGTCGTCGGCGTTGAGCACCACCGTCCCCTCCGGCGGGATCGCCCGCACCAGCGCGCTCTTCTCGGCGGCCACCCCGTCGAGCGAGCCGAAGAACTCGGTGTGCGCGCTCGCCACCACCGTCACCACGCCGACGGTGGGCCGGGCGATCGCGGCGAGCGAGGCGATCTCCCCGGGGGTGTTCGCGCCCAGCTCGAGCGCGAGCGCCTTGTGCTCCGGCCCCAGGCGCAGCAGGGTCAGGGGCAGGCCCCACTGGTTGTTGAAGCTGCCCTCCGGCTTCAGCACCGGGCCGAGCGCGCCGAGGACCGCCGCCATCATCTCCTTGGTGGTGGTCTTTCCGTTGGAGCCGGTCACCGCCGCCACCGGCCCCGTGAAGCGCCCCCGGTGATAGGCGGCCAGCCGCCCGAGGGCGCGCGTGGTGTCGTCCACCAGGATCGCGGGCACCGAGGGCGGCAGGTCGTCGGGCAGGTTGTGGACGACCAGGCATGCGGCGCCGCGCGCGGCGGCGTCGCGCAGGAAGCCGTGCCCGTCACGATTCGGCCCCTGGATGGCGAAGAAGGCCTCGCCGATGGCGAGGGTGCGGCTGTCGATGCTCACGCCGGCGACCGGCACGCCGAGGTCGCCCGCCACGAGGGCCCCCTGGGTGCCGCGCACCACGTCCTCGACGCTCAGCGACGCCATGCCGCTCCCCCGGAGTGACCGAGCTCACGCAGGGCGGCGCGCGCCACCTCGCGGTCGTCGAAGTCGAGAGCCTCGGTGCCGATGATCTGGTAGGTCTCGTGCCCCTTGCCCGCGATCACCACCACGTCGCCTTCCCGGCCCCAGCCCACCGCGGCCGCGATCGCCCGGCCCCGGTCCACCATGGACTCGCACCGGCCCGCCGCCTCCGGCGGGATGCCGGTCTCGATCTCGGCCAGGATGGCCTCCGGCCGCTCGGTGCGCGGGTTGTCGGAGGTCACCCACGCCCGGTCGGCCAGGCGCGCCGCGATGCCCCCCATGATCGGCCGCTTGCCGCGGTCGCGGTCGCCGCCGCAGCCGAAGACCACCCCGAGCCGCCCGTTCCGGCCGACCAGCTTGCGCGCGGTGGTCAGCACTCGCTCGAGCGCGTCCGGGGTGTGGGCGTAGTCCACGACCAGCAGGAACGGCTGCCCGGCCTCCACCCGCTCGAAGCGCCCGGGCACCGTGGCCACCCGAGAGAGCGCCTCGCCGATGCGCCGCGGCTCCATGTCCAGAGCCAGTCCGACGCCGACCGCCCCCAGGAGATTCATCACGTTGTGCTCGCCGACCAGCGGGGAGGCGACCTCGACGGGCCCGCGGGAAGAAATTACCTCCAGGTGGATCCCGTCCATGCCGGACTCCCACCGTCGCGGGCGCAGATCGGCCGCCCCACGCAGGCCGAAGGTGATCGGCCGCACCCGCGCGTCCGCCGCGGCCGCCGCGAGCATGGCGGCGCCGGCCGGATCGTCCACGTTTACCACCGCGGCGCGGGCGGGCTTGCCGCTCCGCGCGAGCAGGGTGAAGAGCCGGGCCTTGGCCTCGCGGTAGGCCTCGAGCGTCCGGTGGAAGTCGAGGTGGTCCTGGGTGAGGTTGGTGAACACCGCCACGTCGAACTCGATGCCGTCGACGCGGTGCAGGGCCAGCGCGTGGGAGGAGACCTCCATCGCGGCCCCGCCCACCCCCGCCCGCACCATCCGGGCCAGCAGCGACTGCAGCTCGAGCGCCTCGGGCGTGGTCTGGCCCGCGGTCTCGACCTCGGCCCCGACCCGGTACTGGATGGTGCCGATCACCCCGGTGGGCTTGCCGCCCACCCCCAGCAGCGCCTCCACCAGCAGCGAGGTCGTGGTCTTGCCGTTGGTGCCGGTGACGGCCACCATCGTGAGCCGGCGCGAGGGGTGCCCGTGGTAGGCGTCTGCCAGCCGCGCCAGCGCCTCGCGGGTCGACGGCACCAGGATCCGGGGGACGGCGCTGCCGGGCAGCGGGTCTGTGCCCTCGGCGATCACCGCGGTCGCGCCCCGCCCCACCGCGTCTGCCGCGAAGCGCCGCCCGTCCTGCTTGAAGCCGGGAATGGCCACAAAGAGCTCGCCGGGGGCGACCTTCCTCGAGTCGTAGGCGATGCCCGCGACCGTCCCGGGCAGGGTGCCCAGCACCGTCTTGTCCGGCAGCGCCTCGAGGAGCGTGGTGGTGGGCACGGGGGCGGCGCTCATGTCCTCACGGCTGAAGGCTCGTGGTCGTGGCGTAACTCCCCCGGCCGGCCGGGGGCGTCAGATGAAGCCGGCACAGCACCCCCGCCGCGAGCGGAGCCCCGGGGGGCGGGAACTGCGAGTCGACGACCCCGCGACCGGTGATCTCCAGGCGCACCCCGAGCAGGGCGAGGGCCTCCATGGCCTGCCGGAGCGAGAGCCCGGCGAGCCGCGGCATCACCGCGGCGCCCTCGCCCACGGGCGCGGGCGACACCGGGGCCAGGCCCGCGGCCAGCACCGGGGCGGGGCGCGCCGACTCCGCCGGGGCGGCGGCCACCACCTCGCCGCGCACGATCGGCACCGGGCTGCTGTCGCGCGGGGCCACGTTCAGGTACCGGAGCGCCTCGCGGCCGATCGCCGCGAACATGGGGGCGGCGGCCTCGCTGCCCCATTTCTCGGTCTTGGGCTCGTCGAGCAGCACGATCATGGCCAGGCGCGGATCGTCGGCGGGCACGAAGCCCACGAACGAGAGCACGCCGGGCGCGCGCGAGTACCGCCGGGTCGCCGGGTCCATCTTCTGGGCGGTCCCGGTCTTGCCCGCGACGTCGTAGCCGGGGATCGCCGCGTGCCGACCGGTCCCATTGGCCACCACGTTGACCATCATCTCGGTGAGGGTGCGGGCGGTCTCCGGGCTGATCACCTGACGCACCGTCTTGGGCTCGAAGGAGCGCAGCTCGCGTCCCTGCGCGTCCAGGACCGCGCGCACGATCTGCGGCTGCATGAGCCGCCCCCCGTTGGCCACCGCGGAGAAGGCGGCCACCATCTGCACCGCGGTCACCGACACCTCCTGGCCGATGGACATGGTGGCCAGCGACAGGCCCGACCACTGCGCGGGCGGCCGGAGCTGCCCGCGGCTCTCGCCGGGCAGGCCCAGGCTGGTCGGCGATCCGAAGCCGAAGGCGGTCATGTAGCGGTAGTAGCGTTCCTTGCCGATCTGCAGGCCGACCTTGATCGAGCCCACGTTGGACGAGTTCTGGAGCACCTCGGTGAAGGTGAGCCAACCGTACTTCTTCCAGTCGTGGATGGTCGCGTTGGCCACCGTGATGGCGCCGTTCTCGCCGAAGACGCGATCGGTGGGGCGGATCACCCCTTCCTCCAGGGCGGAGGCGGCCATGATCACCTTGAAGGTCGAGCCGGGTTCGAAGGGATCCGTGACCGCGCGCACCCGGCGGTCGTCGTCGGTGGCGCTCGCGAACGCGTTCGGGTTGTAGGTGGGGCGGATCGCCATCGCGAGGATCTCGCCGGTGCGCGGATCCATGGCCACCGCCATCGCCGCCTTGGCGCGGGTGCGCCGCCAGGCGGCGTCCACCTCCTTCTCGGCCAGGTACTGCAGGGTGGCGTCGATGGTGAGCATGACCCCCTGCCCCGCCACCGACGGCTTGAGCACGATGGGGGCGCCGGTCACCTCGCGACCGAGGGCGTCGCGCTCGACCACCGCGCGGCCCTCGACGCCGGCCAGGTGGGCGTCCCAGACCTGCTCGATGCCGGCCAGCCCCTTGCCCTCGGCGCCCTCGAAGCCGACCAGCTGGGCGGCCAGCTCGCGGTTGGGGTACAGGCGCAGGCTGTCCTCCACGAGGGTGAGGCCGGGCTCCTTCATCTCCCGCACCGCGCGCGCCATGTCCGGGGTGAGGCGCCGCCGCACCGGCGCGAACTTCTTCCCCACCGTCAACCGCCGGGCGATCTCGCGAGGCGGCTCCCCCAGGATCGGGGCCAGGCGGGCGGCGAGGCGGGCCGCGTCCTCCACCTTCGCGGGGGTCACGTAGAGCGTGTCGGCGCGCGAGGACACCGCCAGGGGCTGGCCGGTGCGGTCGAGGATGGGGCCGCGCTTGGCCCGCAGCGGCACGGTCTTGGCGTGCTGGTTCTCGGCGAGGCGGGCGTACTCGTCGTGCTTCCAGACCTGCAGGTAGCCCAGCCGGCCGAGGAGACCGAGGAAGGCGCAGGCCAGGCACGCCGCGAAGATCAGCGTCCGGGTCCTCAGGCCCTCCGTCGGGAGCTCGCTCATCCGGTACCGCTAGCGCACTCCGGCGTTGTGGGGCAGCGCGCGCTCGGCCACCACCGCCGGCCGATCGAGAGCGGCCGCGCCCCGGCCGCCGGTCACGAACTCGCGGGCGAGGCGGACCTGGTCGCGCGAGGGCGCCACCATGCCGAGCTCCGTCCGGGCCTTGCCCTCGATGCGTGAGAGCGACTTCAGCGTGGCGATCTCCACCCGCAGCCGCCGGTTGGCCTCCTCGATCTGGGCGCGGCTGTCGCGGAGCGCGTCCAGCCGATAGGACAGCCGCACCTGCTGCACCCGCAGCGCCACCACCCCGAGGATGAGCGTCACCCCGACCCCCGCGGCCAGCACCGCGTTGGCCATCGCGCGCAGGCGCCGCCGGTCGCTCTGCCGGTGCCGCCGCACCGCGTCCGGCTGGCGGGCGCGGTGAGTGCGTCCCCATACCGACAGCGGGGCGCGGCCGGCCGCCGTCCGGGCGCTCATGCCGCCTCCCGACGCGCGAGCACGCGGAGCTTCGCGCTCCGGGCGCGCGGATTGCGCGCGGTCTCCTCGCGCCCCGCGGTGACCGGGGACGGCTCGAGCTCCACGAAGCCACCTCCTGCGAGCGAGCGGAATGCACGCTTGACCATCCGATCCTCTCCCGAGTGGAACGAGATGACCCCGAGGCGGCCGCCCTCCTCGAGGAGCACGGCGGCCTGGGGCAGAGCCTCCGCGAGGGCGCCCGGCTCGTCGTTGACCGCCATGCGAATCGCCTGGAAGCTGCGAGTGGCCACGTGGGTGCGCTTGGACCACGCGGCCCGCGGCACCGCGCGCTTCACCACCGCCACCAGATCCGCGGAGGTGGCGACCGGCGCGCGGCCGCGCCGCTCCACGAGCGCCCGCGCGATGCGCCGGGCGTGCCGCTCCTCACCGTACTCCGCGAGCAGGCGCGCGATCTCCTCCGCGGACAGGCGGGCGAGCAGCTCGGCCGCGGTGGGGCCCGCGGCGGGATCGAAGCGCATGTCGAGCGGCTCCTCGCCCTGGAAGGAGAAGCCGCGGCCGGACTGCTCGATCTGGTACGAGGACAGCCCGAGGTCCAGGAGCACCGCGGCCGCGCGCTCCACCCCCGCGTCGGTCGCGATCGCGCGGAGGTGGCGGAAGCTGCCGCGCTTGAGCACCACGCGGGCGCCGAAGCGCTGCAGGCGCCGCGCCGCGCGCACGAGCGCCTCGGGATCCCGATCGATGCCGAGCAGGCGGCTCTCGGCCCCCGTCGTCTCCAGGAGCCGCTCGGCGTGGCCGCCCATGCCGATCGTCCCGTCCACCATCCAGCCCCCGCGCCGGGGACGCAACAGGAACGTCACCTCGTCGAGGAGGACGGGCAGGTGGGCGGTCTCTCCTGCTGCGTATTCGGGCCGTGCGGGTTCGGGTCTGTCGTGTTCGGGCTCTTTCCCGCTGCTACCGGAAGCTTCTCTTTCGAATGCGCTCGGCTCGCCTTCGGCT
>DATIFV010000027.1:0-3224 GCA_035455085.1 Candidatus Methylomirabilota bacterium
CGGGCCCGAGCCGGTGTGCGAGCACGTCGGGCCGGCGGGCCCGGACGGCCCGGTGACCGTGGCGGCCACGGAGATGCGCGACGGCCGCCGCGCGCCGTGGGCGCTCACGTGGCGGCGCGGGCCCGCGGGCTGGCGTCTGCAGGCCGCGGCGCCCGTGCTAGAATGACGCGTTAGCATGAGCGAAATCGCCGACCGCTACGATCCCACGCGCGTGGAGCCGCGCTGGTACGCAGTGTGGGAGGAGCGCGGCTACTTCCACGCCGACGCCGACTCGCCGAAGAAGCCCTACTGCATCGTCATCCCACCGCCCAACGTCACCGGGTCGCTGCATCTCGGGCACGCGCTGAACAACACCCTGCAGGACATCCTGATCCGCTACAAGCGGATGGACGGCTACAACGCGCTCTGGATGCCCGGCACCGACCACGCGGGCATCGCCACGCAGTACGTGGTGGAGCGGCAGCTCGAGAAGGAAGGCAAGACCAAGGAAGACCTCGGGCGGGAGGCCTTCATCGCCCGCGTCTGGCAGTGGAAGGAAGAGTCGGGCGGCACCATCATCCGGCAGCTCAAGCGGCTCGGGGCCTCGTGCGACTGGGCCCGCGAGCGCTTCACGATGGACCCGGGGCTCTCGGCGGCGGTGCGCGAGGTCTTCGTCCGGCTCTGGGAAGAGGGGCTCATCTACCAGGGCGACTACATCGTGAACTGGTGCCCGCGCTGCCAGACCGTGCTCTCGGACATCGAGGTGGAGCGCGAGGACCAGGACGCCGAGTTCGTCTACATCAAGTACGGCCCGCTCACCCTCGGCACGGTGCGCCCCGAGACCAAGCTCGGCGACACCGCGGTGGCGGTCCACCCCAAGGACAAGCGCTACAAGCGCTACGTGGGCCAGACCCTCGAGGTGCCCTCGGTGGAGGGGACCATCACGCTCCAGGTGGTCGCGGACACCGCGGTGGATCCGAAGTTCGGCACCGGGGTCATCAAGGTCACCCCCGGCCACGACCCGGTCGACTTCGAGATCGGACGGCGCCACAACCTGCCGGTGCGCAGCGTCATCGGCTTCGACGGGAAGATGACCGCGCTGGCCGGCAAGTACGCCGGCCTCGACCGGTTCGAGACGCGCAAGCGCATCGTCGAGGACATGAAGGCGCTCGGGCTCATCGACCGCATCGAGCCCTACCGGCACTCGGTCGGGGTCTGCTACCGCTGCAAGACGGTGGTGGAGCCGCTGGTCTCCAAGCAGTGGTACGTGCGCATGAAGCCCTTGGCCGAGCCCGCGATCAAGGCGGTCCGCTCCGGCAAGATCAAGATCGTCCCGCGCGCTTGGAGCAAGACGTACTTCCACTGGATGGAGAACATCCGCGACTGGACGATCTCGCGCCAACTCTGGTGGGGGCACCGGATCCCGGTGTGGTACTGCGACAAGGACGGGAGCATGCATGTCTCCCGCACCGATCTCACCGCGTGCCCGCAGTGCGGGGGAGGGCTGCGGCAGGACACCGACGTGCTCGACACCTGGTTCTCCTCCGGCCTCTGGCCGTTCTCGACCCTCGGCTGGCCGCAGGAGACGCCCGAGCTCAAGGTGTTCTACCCCACCTCGGTGCTCTCCACCGGCTTCGACATCCTGTTCTTCTGGGTGGCCCGCATGGCAATGCTCGGCATCAAGTTCATGGGCGACGTGCCGTTCCACCACGTCTACATCCACGCCCTCATTCGCGACGCCGAGGGCCAGAAGATGTCCAAGTCCAAGGGGAACGTGGTGGATCCCCTGCACGTGATGGACAGGTACGGCACCGACGCCTTCCGCTTCACCCTGGCCGCGCTCGCCGCGCAGGGCCGCGACATCCGCCTCGCCGAGGAGCGGATCGAGGGCTACCGGAACTTCGCCAACAAGATCTGGAACGCGGCCCGGCTGGTGCTGACCAACCTGGAGGGCTACGACCCGGCTCTGGCCCGGCGCGGGACGGCGTCGGTGGCCGATCGCTGGATCCGGAGCCGCCTCACCGAGGCCACCGCCCAGGTGCGCAAGGCGATCGACAGCTACCGGTTCAACGACGCGGCCTCCGCGGTCTACCAGTTCCTGTGGCACGAGTACTGCGACTGGTACCTCGAGATCGCCAAGCGGAGCCTCTACCAGCCGGAGAGCCCGGAGGCGAAGGCGGTCACCCAGCGCACGCTCGTGGAGACGCTCGAGACCACGCTGCGCCTGCTCCACCCGTTCATGCCGTTCATCTCCGAGGAGCTGTGGCAGCGGCTGCCCCACCAGGGGGACTCCATCATGATCGCACCGTTCCCCAAGGCGGCCCGGAAGGGGCGCGATCCGGAAGCCGAGCGACTCATGGCGCCGGTGCTCGACTTCGTGAGCGCGATCCGCACCATCCGGAGCGAGAGCCGGATCTCGCCCGCGGTGGAGCTCGCGGTCAGCGTGAGGCCGGCCAGCCGGGAGGTGGCGGCGGCGCTCGAGTGGAGCGTGGCGGTGATCGGCAGCCTGGCCCGCGCCACCGTCGCGGTCGCCCCCGACGGAGCGCGGCCGGCCAGCTCCGCGGTGGCGGCCACCCCGAGCGGCGACGTGTTCGTGCGCCTGGAGGGCGTGGTGGACTTCGACGCCGAGCGGCAGCGCCTGCGGAAGGAAGTGGAGCGCGCCCGCAAGGAGATCGCCTTCCTCGAGGGCAAGCTCGGTCGGCCGGAGTTCGTGGAGCGCGCCCCCGCCGAGGTGGTGGAGCGCGAGCGGGCCCGCCTGGCCGAGCAGCGCCAGACCGAGCAGAAGCTCGCGGCGAGCCTCGCCGCCCTCGGGTAGCCGACCCGCGTGCATTTCGTCGTCCACGCCGTCGAGAGCACCGACTCCACCCAGTCCGAGGTCCAGCGGCGGGCCGCGGCCGGGGCCCCGGAAGGCACCGTGGTGACCGCACGGCATCAGCGGGCGGGCCGTGGCCGCCGGGGCCACGAGTGGTGGGACGCCCCCGGCCAGAGCCTGCTCCTCTCGGTGCTGCTGCGGCCGGCGGCGCCGCCCGCGGCGGTGCCGCAGCTGTCGCTGGTGGGGGGGCTCGCGGTCGCGGAGGCCCTCGCGAGCGCCGGGGTGACCGCGCGGATCCGCTGGCCCAACGACCTGCTGGTGGACGGGCGCAAGGTGTGCGGGATCTTGGCCGAGGCCTCGTCCGAAGGCCCGGCGGCCGGCCCGGGCCGGCTCCACCACGTGATCCTGGGGATCGGGATCAATCTCAACCAGA
>DATIFV010000028.1:0-8462 GCA_035455085.1 Candidatus Methylomirabilota bacterium
AGCGGCGGCCCGACTCCAGGAGGACCCCCAGCAGCATGGCCAGGTGCCGCCCACCCATCTCGGCCTGCGTGGACCGTGCGAACTCGGGCAGCCACGCCCAGAGCTTCTCGAGCTCCCCGTCGGCCAGCAGCCGGGCGAAGCGGTGGTCCATCTCCTCGTCCGCCGGCCCGGGCCCCTTCTCGGGTGCCCGGACCAGCTTGTGGGAGACGCTGCCGCTGGCCACGAAGCCCACCCGCTTGCCGCTCTCCTCCGCCACCCCGGCCAGGAGGCGCCCCCACCGGTGGGCCTCGTCCAGATCGGCGGACAGGCACACCGACACCGGGACTATCGGGGTGCGCTGGGCCGGGTCGAGGTAGCAGACCATCGGCATGACGGTGCCGTAGTCGAGCGGATAGTGGACGTCGTTGGCCAGCACGCACTGCAGCCCCGCCGCCTTGCCGCGGTCGATCAGGCGCGCGGCCAGCTCGTAATCCCCGGGGTAGTCGTAGGCCACCCCGTGGATGAGCTCGGGGGCCTCCTGCGCGGTCAGCACCCCCCGGTGCCGCGGGGTGCCGTCCGCCACGGTCGGGAACGTGGTGATCAGGTGGCACGAGTTGATCACGATCACGTCCGGCCCGGCGCGCGCCACCACCTCGCCCTGGGCCACCAGCCCGTCGCGCACGGGCCGGAAGACCTCGGAGGCGAGCTTGCCCTCGATCGCGGCCGGCAGTGTGCAGTAGCGCGGGGTGTGGACGGTCAGGAACGCGCCGACGAGTGGGCTCACGAGGCGTCCTCCGACCCTACGTCCGCCCGACCCGCCGGCTGCGCGGGATGGAGAAGCCCGCCGCCTCGATGCGGTCGAGGATGCCGTGGAACTTGTGGCGTCCGTCGGTGTGGGCCGCCCACACCGCCTCGAGGGTGTCGAAGCCGGCGATGTAACCCAGCCCGCAGTCGGCGGGCTCGGCCATCGGCATCTGGCCGGCGAGGAAGCGGCGGTGGCCCTCGGCGGGATCGATCCAGAAGCTCTCCGACGCCTCCCCGCCCAGCAGCCGGGGCTCCTGCCCGGGTGGCACCGGGGCCAGGAAGAAGCGCGCGGTGAACCGGATCGGGTTCGACGGAGGCGTGATGAAGTGCGAGAGGTAGCGGAACGCGGCGAGATCGAGGTACCAGCCCTCGCGGGCGAGCAGCGCCGGAAAGGGCGCCTCCTCGGCGACCACCGCGTGACGCAGGCGCTCCACCCGTGCGCGCACCGGCTCGTCCCGGGGGTCCACCGGGCGCCCGTCCGCGTCGCAGCCCGCCAGGAGCCCGGTCTCTTCCAGCAGTTCGCGCGCCGCGGTGACCCAGAAGGCCAGCGGTGGGATCCCGTCGGCGGCCGGGAAGGCCGCGCGCGCGGCCCACTCGGAGATGCCGCGGCAGCGGGCGAGCGCCTCGTCCGAGCCGTCCGCGGCCTCGACCTTGCCGCCGGGGAAGGCGAAGAAGCCGCCCAGGAAGCGCATGCTCTTCTGGCGACGGATCATGTAGACCTCGACCGGGCAGGTCTGGCCCGGGCGCCCCAGCAACCCGGAGGCGGCGGGGCGCGGGGCGGCGGGGGGCAGAGGCGCAGGGCTCACGCGGGCGGGACGCGGGACCGCGTGAGGCTGGCCAGCTGCTCGAGCAGCGCCTCGGCCGACACGGGCTTGGCGATGACACGATCCACGAACTGCATGGACTCGTGCGCGGAGACGCCTTCGCCCCAGCCGGTGAGGATGAACACCGCGGTCGCGGGCGAGCGCAGCTTGATGCGCTCGGCGACTTCCCAGCCGTTCATCCGGGGCATGCCGAGGTCGGTGATGACCACGTCGTGGGCGCCGGGGTCGAAGACGGCGAGGGCCTCCTCCCCGTTGGTGGCGGTGGTGATCGGGTGGCCCTCGCTGCGGAGCATGTCGGAGAGGACGGCGAGCAGGCGCGGGTCGTCGTCCACCAGCAGCACCCGCGCCGCGTGCTCCGGCACCACCTGGCGCTCGGTTGGGCCGTCGGAGGCGGGGATGATCTGGAAGCGGCTGGCGTGCAGCCGGAGCCGCACCGTGGTGCCCTTGCCGATCTCGCTATCGATGGCCACCGTGCCGCCGTGGCGCTCGACGATGTCGTACACGTCGGCCAGGCCCTGGCCGAGACCCCGACCGGGCTGCAGGCTCCGGGCGTGCTCGGCGAGCCGGCGCCGCAGCTCCTCCGACATGCCCACCCCGGTGTCCTTCACCTCGACCACGACCCAGCCGGAGGCCTCCGCGGCGGCCCGGATGGCCAGCGAGCCGCCCCGGGGCATGGCGTCGACCGCGTTGTGGATCAGCCGCACGAGGGCGTCGCGCAGCTCGAAGGCGTTGCCCTCGACCGGGGGCAGCGCCTCCATGTCCTGGGTCACCGTGATCACGCTTCCCCGGCGCTCGGCCTCGTCGCGCCAGCGCGGCGCGGTCAGCTCCAGGGCCTCCGCGATCACCGCGGGCAGGCCGACCGGGCCGAACGCAGTCTGGGGCTGGCGCGACACGAACTCCTGGAGCTTGCGGACAGTCGCGGAGGCCTCGAGCGCCACGTCACGGATCACCGTCAGCCGCCGACGCGCGGCGTCCGACTCGCTCTCGCGGAGCATCAGCTCGGTGTAGGCCAGGATGGCGGCCAGCGAGTTATTGAAGTTGTGGGCGAGCCCTCCCACCGTCTCCCCGAGCGCGCGCAGATCCTCGTTGCGCGAGAGCCCGCGCGGGTGCTCGGCGAGGCGGCGCGCGAGGTCGCGGGCCCAGCTCCGCATGGACAGCACCGAGCGGTCCATCTCCACCTTGGTCCGGCGGATCTGGCGGGCGATGTCCTGGATCTCCTCGTGGTCCGCGAAGAGCAGCGCGTCGGGCGCGGCCGCGTTCCGATCACCCCGCATCCACCGGCCCACGCGCTGCCGGACCCGCTTGATCATGGTCGGGCGAGGATCAGAGGCTGACCAGCTGGGCGACCCGCTCGCGGTGATGGGTAGCGTCACCGAACGTGAACTCCGAGCCCTTCGCGCGCTTGAAGTACAGGTGTAGATCGTGCTCCCACGTGAAGCCGATGCCGCCGTGCAGCTGGATCCCCGCCGCGGCCACGCGGCGGAAGGCGTCGGAGACGTAGGCCTTGGCCATGCTCACTGCCAGCGGCGCCTCGGGCGAGCCCTCGTCGAGTGCCCACGCCGCGTAGTAGGTGATCGACTTGCTGTTCTCCACGTCCACGAGCATGTCGGCGGCCCGGTGCTTGACCCCCTGGTAGGAGCCGATGGGCCGGCCGAAGGCCTGGCGGATCTTCGCGTACTCCACCGTCATGTCGAGCACCTTCTGGGCCCCGCCGCACATCTCGGCGCACAGGGCCACCGTGGCCCGGTCGAGCACCCGGGAGAGCGGCGCCCAGCCCGCCCCCGCCGCGCCGAGCAGCGCTTCGGGGCCCACGGTGACGTCAGAGCAGGTGACCTCGCAGAGCTTGCGCGTCTGATCCATCGTGGGCAGCAACGTCACCTTGAGGCCCTGGGTGGTCCGCGGCAGGAGGAAGAGCGAGACGCCGTCCGCGCCCGCCCCCGGCCGCGTGCGCCCCGCCATCACCAGCGCGTCGGCAGTGTGGGCGTCGTGGACGAAGAGCTTGGTCCCGGACAGCGTGTACCGGCCGCCCTTGTCCATCGCGGTCAAGGTCACCCCAGCCGGGCCCAGCTGGGCGCTCGGCTCCATCCAGGCCAGCGCGACCCGCCGGTCGCCGGCCCCGATCCGGGGCAGCCACTCCTTCTTCTGGGCCTCGCTGCCCGCCTCGAGGATGGCCAGCCCGCCCAGGAGCACGGTGGAGAAGTAGGGACCGGGAACCACCGCCCGGCCCATCTCCTCCATGAGGACAACCAGATCCACGAGGCCCAGTCCCATGCCGTCGTACTGGTCGGGATAGATCAGCCCGAGCCAGCCCTGCTCGGCCAGCTTCTTCCAGAGCTCCGGGCTCATGCCCTCCGGCGTCTCCATGAGACGGCGCACCGTGTCCGAGCCGCACTCGTTCTCGAAGAACTTCCGCGCGGTGGCCCGCAGCAGCTCCTGCTCGTCGTTGAAGCCGAAGTTCATGGTCTACCCTTTCGGGAGGCCGAGCACGCGCTCGCCGATGATGTTGCGCTGGATCTCGGTGGTGCCGCCCTCGATGGAGTTGGCCCGGGAGCGCAGGAAGGTGTGCTGCCAGAGCCCGTCCGCGACCGCCCAGCGGCTGCCGTGGGAGAGCTGGCTGAACGGGCCCTGGATCTCCATGGCCAGCTCCTGCAGCCGCTGGTGGCCCTCGACCCACATCATCTTGCCCGCGGAGGCCTCGGGGCCCGGCAGCTCGCCCCGGAGCAGCTTGGTGATCGCCCGCGCGCCGGTGTACTTGAAGACCTCGGTGTCGATCCACAGCTGGGCCAGCTTTTGCCGCATCAGCGGGTCCTGGGTCACCGGCACGCCGTTCTTCTTGGTGGAGCGGGCGAGGTCGACCAGGCCGTCGAGGGCGATGCGCAGGCGCACCTGCAGGCCGAAGCCGAGCGCGAGCCGCTCGTACATCAGGGTGGTGAGGCCGACCGCCCACCCGTTGTTGAGCCCGCCCAGGATCTGCGACTCGTGAACCCGGACGTTGTCGAAGTAGACCTCGTTGAACTCGGCGTCGCCCGTCAGCTGCTTGAGCGGCTTCACGGTGACACCGGGGCTCTTCATGTCGAGAAGGAAGTAGGTGATGCCCTTGTGCTTGGGCGCACTCGGATCGGTGCGGGCGAGCAGCATCATCCAGTCCGCCACGTGGGCGAGCGACGTCCACACCTTCTGGCCGTTGACGACGTAGTGCTCGCCGTCCTTCTCGGCGCGCGTCTGGAGGGACGCCAGGTCGGAGCCCGCGTTGGGCTCGGAGTAGCCCTGGCACCAGATCTCCTCGCACGAGAGCATCTTGGGCGGGTAGCGCTTCTTCTGCTCGTCGGTGCCGTAGGCGATGATGGTGGGCCCGGCCATGCCGATCGCCAGGATGTTGAGCACGGGCGGGGCCTTGGCGAGGGCCATCTCCTGCTGGAGGATCATCTCCTCCATGAAGGTGAGGCCGCGCCCGCCCGCCTCCTTGGGCCAGGTCAGGCCGACGAAGCCGGCCTCGTACATCTGCCGCTGCCACTTCCGGAGCATCTCGTAGGCCTCGGGGCGCGGGATGTCGGAGCCTTGCCGCAGGCGCGCCACCCAGTCCTGCTGCATGTGCCTGGACAGCCACGCGCGCACTTCGTCGCGGAAGGAGATCTGCTCAGGGGTCAGCGTGAAATCCATACACCCTCCCGCGCTCCTGGGTTGCCAGCTAAGGTTAACCGGGGTGAGGCTGAACGAAGGTTCAGTACGATGATACGAGCCCGCCCGAGAAAGTGTCAAGGGGTGGGGTATACTCGCGGCGCGATGGCGAAGCCGCGCATCTCGCTGCCCCGCCTGAAGGGCCACATCGAGAAGCTGGCCACCTACGGTCGCAATCCGGACGGCCGGGGCATCACCCGCTCCTGCTGGAGCCCGGCCCACGAGGAGGCGCGTGCCTGGGTGCTCGAGCGGATGAGCGAGGCGGGGCTCGTGACCCGGGTGGACGCGGCGGGCAACACCTTTGGACGCCTGCCCGGCGCGGGGGCGGCGGTGCTGACCGGCTCCCACATCGACACCGTGCCCGAGGGCGGCCCGCTCGACGGGGCGCTGGGGGTGCTGGCCGGGCTCGAGTGCCTGCAGACCGTCCGGGAGGCCGGGCTCCGGCCGCACCGCCCCCTGGAGGTGGCGGCCTGGAGCGACGAGGAGGGGCGCTACGGCAGCCTGTTCGGCTCGCGCGCCTTCACGGGTCGGCTCGACCTCGCGCAGGTGCCCACCCTGGCCGCGGTCGACGGCGTGCGGCTGGTCGACGCGATGGCCCGAGCCGGCTACGACGCGGGCCGGGTGGCGGAGGCGCGCTGCGACCCCCGGACGCTCCACGCCTACGTCGAGCTGCACATCGAGCAGGGGCCGCATCTGGAGGCAGCGCGCGTGCCCATCGGGCTCGTCGAGGGCATCGTGGGCATCCGACGCAACCGCCTCACGTTCATGGGCGAGCCGGATCACGCGGGCACGACCCCGATGGCCAGGCGCAAGGACGCATTCCTGGCCGCCTGCGAGTATGCGCTCAAGGCGCGCGAGCACATCGTGCGCCGGGGCAGCGGGCGCAGCGTGACCAACTTCGGGCGCATCGAGCTCGCCCCCGGCGTCTCCAACATCGTGCCCGCGCGGGCGGTGCTGCTGCAGGAGATGCGCGAGCTCGACGCCCGCATCCTGGCCCGCCTGGACCGGGACTGCGCGGCGCTGGCGCGCACGATCGCGCGCCGCCGCGGGCTGCGGGTGGTCGTGGAGGCGATGTCCCGCACCGAGCCCGCGCGCTGCGGCCCGCGTGTCATGGAGGCGGTGCAGGCAGCCTGCGAGGCGCTCAAGCTACGCTACAAGCGGATGTCGTCGGGCGCCGGGCACGACGCGCAGAACCTGGCCGCGGTCACCGACGCGGGCATGCTCTTCATTCCCTCGCGGGGCGGCCGCAGCCACCGGCCCGACGAGATGAGCGACTGGCGGGCGATCGAGCGGGGCGCCAACGCGCTGCTCCACACGCTGCTGCGCCTGGCCGGCTAGGACGCCCCGAAGCGCTGCATGTGAAAGTTTCCACTTGGCAATGGTGAGCGGGATCAAGTACACTCGCGCATTGACTCCAGCGCCATCTTTTCCGTGAGGATGCTGTGTCCACGACAGTGCACCTGCTGCTGGCCCTGACCTTGACCGTTTTCCTGGCCGCCCAGGCCAGCGCCCTCGCGTTGGTGCTGCGGTCCCGCCGGGTCGCGTCCCCGCGGGCGGCCCGCCGGCGCACCGACCTGCTGTGGACCTCCATCCCGGTGCTTCTCCTGCTCTTCCTGGCCGCCCGCAGCTGGGTGGTCGTCGTCGATGTCCAACGGCCCGCGGTAGCCGCGACCGGCACGCCCGCGCAGTCGGCGGCGGTCCCGCACTAGGGGAACCCACACCACGCCATGATTCCGCGCCTCTCGACGGTCGCCCGCATCCCGAAGCGCCTGGACTGGACGCGCCTGTGCCTGCTGGGGGCGGTGCTCCTGCTCGGGAGCGCCTGCAGCGCGGTGGGCTGGAACTGGGACACCCCGATGAGCACGGTGATCCCGAAGTCCGACTTCGGGAAGACCACCCACGGCATCTTCATGCTGATCTCGTGGTGGACGCTCGGCATCTTCATCGCGGTGGAGGGCATCCTCCTGTACTGCTGCTGGCGCTTCCGTGACCGACCGGGCGCGCCCATTCCCAAGCAGGTGCACGGTCACACCGTGCTCGAGATCTCCTGGACCGTCGCCTTCGCGGTGATCCTCCTGATCTTCGCGATCCCGACCATCCGGGTGATCTTCAAGTCGCAGGAGGCGCCCGCCGCCACCGCGCTGCGGGTGGACGTGTCCGGCAAGCAGTGGTGGTGGGAGTTCCGGTACCCGCAGCAGAAGATCATCACCGCCAACGAGCTGCACCTGCCCGCGGGGCAGACGGTGTCCTTCGCCCTGCACGCTCCCGATCTCATCCACTCGTTCTGGATCCCGCAGCTCGGCGGCAAGCGCGACGTGGTGCCGAGCCGAGTGAACCATCTCACGCTCACCCCGGAGGCGCCGGGCGAGTACCCCGGTCAGTGCGCGGAGTACTGCGGCATGTCGCACGCCAACATGCGCTTCCGGGTCATCGTGCACGAGCCGGCCGAGTTCGAGAAGTGGGTGAAAGCCCAGCAGGCGCCGCCGGTGGAGCCCACCGAGGCGCTCGCCCAGCAGGGCAAGACCCTGTTCACCCAGCAGGCGTGCGTGGGCTGCCACACCATCAACGGGGTCTCGTCGGGACACATCGGGCCCGATCTCACCCACTTCGCCAGCCGCAAGACCTTCGCGGGTGCGCTCATGGCCACGACGCCGGAGAACCTGATCAAGTGGATCGAGAACCCGGAGCACATGAAGCCGGGCTCGCGGATGCCGAACCTGGGGATGAAGGGGGAGCAGTCGAAGGCCCTGGCCGCCTACCTCCTCAGCCTGAAATAGGGAGACGCCAATGGCGACCCACGCCGCATTCATGCCGGGCGCGCAGGCGGAGACCCCGACGTTCTGGGGAGCCGTCGCCTCCTGGCTCACCACCGTCGATCACAAGCGGATCGGCATCCTCTACGGCTCGAGCGCCTTCATCTTCTTCCTGATCGGGGGCATCGAGGCGCTGATCATGCGCCTGCAGCTCGCCCGGCCCGACAACACCATCGTGGGCGCGCAGACCTTCAACGAGCTGTTCACGATGCACGGGACCACCATGGTGTTCCTGGCGATCATGCCGATGAGCGCGGCCTTCTTCAATTACATGATCCCGCTCATGATCGGCGCGCGCGACGTGGCCTTCCCGCGGCTGAACGCGCTCTCCTACTGGATCTTCCTCTCCGGCGCGCTCTTCCTG
>DATIFV010000029.1:0-2328 GCA_035455085.1 Candidatus Methylomirabilota bacterium
CCCTCGGCGACCCGGGCGCGGTCCGGGAGGCCATCGCGCTGCTCGCGAAGGCCGAGCGGCCGGTCGTCATCGCGGGCAGCGGGGTCTGGTGGTCCGACGGCGCCGCCGCGCTGCAGGCCTTCGTGGAGGCCACCGGCATCCCGTTCTACACCACCCCGATCTCGCGCGGCCTGATCCCCGAGGATCACGAGCTGGCCTTCCTCAACGCGCGGAGCAAGGCCTTCACCGAGGCCGACGTGGTGCTGGCGGTCGGCACGCGGTTCAACTGGGTGATCCAGTTCGGCCGCCCGCCGCGCTTCGCCGCCGATCTCAAGGTGATCCACGTCGACATCAATCCCACCCAGCTCGGCCACAACCGCTCGGTGGACGTCCCCATCGCGGGCGACGCGCGCGCGGTGCTGGAGCAGCTCCGCGCGGAGGCGGAGGGCAAGATCGGCCCGAAGCGCTATGCCGCGTGGACCGGCAAGCTCCGCACGCTGGACGCCGAGAAGGGCGCCGAGCAGGACAAGGCGATGTCGGTGGAGCAGACCCCGATCCATCCGCTGCGCCTCTGCAAGGAGGTGCGCGACTTCATGCGGCGCGACGGCATCCTGGTCGTGGACGGCCAGGAGATCCTGAACTTCGGCCGCCAGGCCATCCCCACCTACGTGGCCGGTCACCGGCTCAACTCGGGGGCGTTCGGGACCATGGGTGTGGGGCTGCCCTTCGGGGTGGGCGCGAAGGTGGCCAGGCCCGACGCGCAGGTGCTGGTCCTGCACGGCGACGGCTCCTACGGCATCAACGCGATGGAGATCGACACCGCGGTGCGCCACAAGATCCCGGTGGTGGTGGTGATCAGCAACAACGGCGGCTGGACCGCCGACGCCCCGTGGACGCGGCCCCTGCCCAAGCCCGGGCGCAACCTCGGCCACACCCGCTACGACCGGGTCGCGCAGGAGCTGGGCGCCCACGGCGAGTTCGTGGAGAAGCCGCACGACATCCGCCCCGCGCTCGAGCGCGCGTTCGCCTCGGGCAAGCCGGCGGTGGTCAACGTCATCACCGATTCGAAGGCGCGGGCGCAGACCGTCCGCTTCTCCGCCTACACCACGTAGCGGGAAGGCCCAGACCATGGCCCAGGCCCTCGCCGGGATCCGCGTCCTCGACCTCACCCAGTACGAAGCCGGCCCGTCCGCCACCCAGATGCTGGCGTGGCTCGGCGCGGACGTCATCAAGATCGAGCCCCCCACCGGGGAGCCCGGGCGCACCGCGCTCTCCGACAAGCGGGGCGAGGACGCGTGGTTCTTCCTGCTGCTCAACTCGGGCAAGAAGGGCGTCACGCTCAACCTGAAGTCGGAGCGCGGCCGGGCCATGTTCATGACTATGATTAAGACCGCGGACGTCTTGGTGGAGAACATGGGCCCCGGCGCGATGGAGCGCCTGGGGCTCGGCTGGGAGGCGCTCCACCGATTGAACCCGCGCTTGATCGCGGCCTCCGTGAAGGGCTTCGGCGGCGGCGGGCCCTACGCGGAGTACAAGAGCTTCGAGTGGATCGCCCAGGCCATGGCCGGGGCGATGAGCATGACCGGCTCGCCCGACGGCCCGCCGACCAAGGCCATCGGCGGGCTCGCCGACACCGGCGCGGGGCTGCACACCGCGATCGGGATCCTCGCCGCCATCATCCAGCGCCAGACCACCGGCCAGGGCCAGCAGGTCGAGGTCGCCCAGCAGGAGGCGGTGGTGAACCTGCTCCGCATCCACCTCCGCGAGAGCTACGCCACCGGCAAGCCGGCCCCGCGGCAGGGCAACCGCTCCGCGGCCGCCGCGCCGTCGAACATCTACCGCTGCAGCCCGGGCGGGCCCAACGACTACGTGTTCATCCACTGCGCCACCGTAGAGATGTGGAAGGCGCTGACAAAGATCGTGGGGCGCCCCGAGATGGGCGAGGATGCGCGCTATCACGACCGGCGCGACCGGGTGGCGATCGTCGACGAGGTCGACGGCATGATCGAGGCGTGGACCGCGAAGCGGAACAAGCACGAGGTCATGGAGATCATGGCCGGCGCCGGTGTGCCCTGCGGGGCGGTCCTCGACTCCACCGAGGTGCTGGCCGACCCGCATCTCCGCAAGCGCCGCTTCATCGTGGATCTGGAGCACCCGCGCCGCGGGCCCTACCCGATGCCCGGCAACCCGGTGCGCCTCTCCGACTCGCCCACCGACGTGACGCGCTCGCCGCTGCTGGGCGAGCACAACACGGAGGTCTACAGCCGCCTGCTCGGCTACAAGCCCGAGCAGATCGACCAGCTCAAGCGCGACGGCGTCATCTAACCAACCCTCTCCCCCCTGGGGAGA
>DATIFV010000030.1:0-15804 GCA_035455085.1 Candidatus Methylomirabilota bacterium
GCCGGCGCGGGCTTGGCCGCGGGCGGCGCGGGCACCGGCTCCCTGACGATCGGCGGCGGCGCGCCCGCGCCCTCCTCGGCGGAGGCCGAGGTCCGCGGTGGGGCCATGGCGGGCGGCGGTGCCAGCAGGTCGCCGAGGCTCGCGCACCCGCCCAAGGCCGCGGCGGCGAGCAGCAGCCCGACCGGCCCGCGTGCGCGCTTCATCGCACCGGCAGGCGGACGATCAAGGCCGTCCCCCGCCCTGGCTGCGACTTCGCCTCCACGGTGCCGTCGTGCAGCTGCACGATGCGGTACACGACCGAGAGCCCGATGCCGCTGCCCCCGGGCTTGCTCGTGTAGTAGAGCTTGAAGATCTTCTCCAGGTCCTCCGGCGCGATGCCCACCCCCTGGTCGGTGACCACCACCCGCACCCAGTCCGGGTCGTCGGTGCGGGTGCGGATGCGCACCGCCCCGCCCTTGGGCATCGCCTGGACCGCGTTCTGCACGATGTTGATGAAGGCCTGCCGCAGGAGCTCCTCGTCGGCGCTCACCAGCGGCAGGCCCGCGTCGAGCTCGAGCACGAACCGCACCCCGTGGCTCTGGCTCTCCGCCTCCAGCAGCGCGCCCACGCTCTGGAGCATGGCGTTGAGGTCCACCGGCTTCAGGGTCAACTCCTGCGGGCGCATGAACTTGAGGAAGCCCTGCACCACGCGGTCCAGACGCCGGATCTCGCTCCCGATGACCTCCAGGCTCTGCCGGACGTCGGGGTCGGCGCCCTCCAGCTGCTCCTTGAGCAGCTCCACGTGGATCATCATCGCGTTCAGGGGGTTCTTCACCTCGTGGGCCACCCCCGAGGTGAGCCGGCCGAGCGCGGCCAGCTTGGCCGAGTAGCTCACGAGCGACTGCACGGTCTTGATCGACTCCAGGTCCTTCAGCAGGATCGCGACCCCCATGACGCGATGGGCGTCCTCCATGTGGAAGGCCGAGACCAGGAACTCCTTGTCGCGGCCGCCCTGCGGCAGCGCCACCGTGGCGTTGCGAATGCCCACCGTCCCGAACAGCACCTGGTCCACGAAAGGCAGCAGGGGGTGCGCGGGATCGAGCACCTCGTGGATCGGGAGGCCGACAGTCTGCTCGAGCGAGAGCCCGAGCGCCGCCTCCGCGGCCCGGTTGAAGAACAGGACGTGCCGCTCCGGATTCAGGAAGATGATCCCGTCCTCGAGCTGGTCGACCACGCCCTGCAGGTGGGCCTTCTCGCTGAGTGTGGACAGCCGGTCCGCCTGCAGCTCCCGTCCCAGGCGCGTCAGCTGCGCGGACAGCTCCTGGAACTCGTCGCCGGCCAGCCCCAGCGGGGCGGCCTCGACCGGCTCGCCGCGGCGGATGCGGTCCACCTGGCCCACGATCGCGCGGATCGGCCGCACCGTGAGCTGGGCCAGCACCATCGCGGCCAGCCAGGCCAGCGGCAGCGCGACCGCGGCCACCGCCAGGCTCTGCTGCAGGGATCCGGTCACCTCGCGGCGCAGGAGCGTGGTGGAGAGGCCGAGCCGGATGGACCCGAACAGGCGGTCGTTCAGCGTCAGGGGCAGCACCGTCTCGTAGGTGCGCCCCGTGGTGTAGAGGGCGGAGAACCGGCTCAGGGTGTCCACCTGCAGGAGCCCGTCCAGGTTCGGGCGCTCCGGCTCGGGCTTGCCCTCTCGCAGGCGCTCAGTGTGCATCACCACCACGCCGGTGTGGTCGGCGACCAGAGCGTAGAGCAGGTGCGGCGAGTAGCCCACGCTGGCGTCGAGGAAGCTGCGCAGGTCGGGGTCGTCGCGCAGCGCGGCGAGCGGGTCCGCCCCGGGCGCGCGCTGGAGCGCCCGCCCCGCCTGGGCGTAGATCTGCTTGGCGATGAGGTCGGCCTGCTTCACCGCCTCCTGCACCACCACCCGGCTGAGCTGCGAGAGGTGGATGGCGGTGGCGGTGGCGACCACGAGCAGGGTGAGGAGGCTCACCACCAGGGCCTCGCGCCCGCGGACCCCCAGTCGCATGCTAGCTGCCGTAGGCCTTGAGCTTGTTGTGCAGGGTCTTGAGGCTGATGCCGAGCACGTCGGCCGCGCGCGTCTTGTTGTTGCCGTTGGCCGCGAGCGTCTTCAGGATCAGGACCTTCTCGGCCTCCTCCAGGCTCGTGCCCAGCCGGAACGTCACCGCGTCGGGCCCGTCCGCGGACTCGACGGAGCGCAGCGCGGGCGACGGGGGGATGTGCTTGGGAAGGATGGTGTCGCCGTCGCACACGATCACCGCGCGCTCGATCGTGTTGCGCAGCTCGCGCACGTTGCCGGGCCAGGGCTGGGCGATGAGTCCGGACAGCACGCTCTCGTCCAGCGAGCGGATCTTCTTGTCGTAGCGGGCGTTGAACTCCTCGATGAAGGCCTGCACCAGGGCCGGGATGTCGTCCCGCCGCTCGCGCAGGGGCGGCATGGTAAGGCTCACCACGTTCAGCCGGTAGTACAGGTCCTCCCGGAACGTCCCCTCCTGGATCGCCTTGACCGGATCCTTGTTGGTGGCGGCGAGCACGCGCACGTCGACCTTGATCTCGGTCCGCCCTCCGAGGCGTCGCACCGTGCCGTCCTGCAGGATGCGCAGGAACTTGGCCTGGGTACCCGGGTTCATCTCGGCGATCTCGTCGAGGAAGATGGTGCCCTCGTGGGCCAGCTCGAAGCAGCCCGGGCGCCGCTCGAGCGCCCCGGTGAAGGCTCCCTTCTCGTGGCCGAAGATCTCGCTCTCCAGCAGGGTCTCGGGAATCGCCGCGCAGTTGACCGCCACGAACGGCCCCTTGGCCCGCGGAGAGAGGTCGTGGAGGGTGCGCGCCACCAGCTCCTTGCCGGTGCCGCTCTCGCCGCTGATCAGCACCGGGGCCGGCGTGGGGGCGGCCACCTCGATGAGGCGATAGATCTCCTGCATCCCCGCGCTGGTGCCGACCAGGCGCCCCATCCCCCAGACCTGGCTGAGCTTGCGGCGCAGCAGGGCGACCTCGCGAAGAGCCTCGCCCCGCTCGGCCGCCTTGGGAATGAGCAGGCGCAGGCGGGCCACGTCCACCGGCTTGGTCAGGTAGTCGTAGGCCCCTTCCCGCATCGCGGTCACCGCGGTGTCGATCGACCCCTGCCCGGTCAGGAGGATCACCGACGCAAAGGGCACGTCGGTCTTGAGCGCCCGCAGGAGCTCGAGCCCGTCCATCCTGGGCATGACCAGGTCCGAGATCACCACCGCGGGTAGCCCGGCCGCGGCCTTGGCGAGAGCCTCCTGGCCGTCGGCGGCCTCCTCGACGTCGTAGCCCCAGCGGGCCAGGAGCGCGGTGAGGCCCTGCCGGGCCGGCTCCTCGTCGTCTACGATCAGGATCTTGAGGGCCATGGGTGGGGTGACCTCAGTGCGCGGGCAGCGCGCTCCGGAGGGCGGGGAACCAGCGGGTGAGCGCGGAGTCGCTCACCAGGATGGTCTCGTCGCGCACCGGGCCGGTGGAGACCAGCGAGAACGGGACCCCGATGAGATCGGCCAGGCGCTCGAGGTACTCGCGCGCCTTGGACGGCAGCTCCGCGTAGTCGCGCAGGCCGTTGGTGGGGCTCTGCCAGCCGGACAGCTCCTCGTAGACCGGCTCGGCCTCGCTCCAGATGCGTTCCTCCTCCGGGAAGTCCGTGAGCACCTCGCCCCGGAACCGGTAGCCGACGCAGATGCGCACCGTCTCGCAGGTGTCGAGCACGTCGAGCTTGGTGAGCGCGATGGTGTCGAGCCCGTTGATGCGCGCCGCATAGCGCAGGGCCACCGCGTCCGCCCAGCCGCAGCGGCGCGGCCGGCCGGTCACCGCGCCGTACTCGTTGCCGCGCGCCCGCAGCAGCTCGGCCATCTCCCCGGAGACCTCGGTCGGGAACGGCCCGCTGCCCACGCGGGTGCAGTAGGCCTTGGAGATGCCGAGGACCCCGTTGATCTTGGTCGGCGGCACCCCGGTGCCGGTGGAGGCTCCGCCCGAGGTGGTGCTGGAGGAGGTGATGAACGGGTACGTCCCGTGGTCGATGTCCAGCATGGTGCCCTGGGCGCCCTCGAAGAGGATGGAGCGCCCCGCCTCGATCCAGCGGTGCAGCAGGAGCGCGGTGTCGGTCACGTACGGCGCCAGCCACCCCGCGTAGCGCAGGTAGGTGCCGAGGATGCTCTCCACCGTGAACGTTTGCTCGTCGTAGATCTCCCGCAGCAGGCGGTTCTTCTGCTGGATGTTGAACTCGAGCTTTTCCCGGAACAGCCGCTCGTCCAGCAGGTCGGCCATGCGGATGCCGATCCGGGCCGCCTTGTCCGCATAGGCCGGCCCCACCCCCTTGCCGGTGGTCCCGATCCGGCGCTTGCCCGCCTGCGACTCGGAGGCCCGGTCGAGCGCCGGATGGTACGGCATGATCAGGTGCGCGTTCTTGGAGATATAGAGGTTGCCGTCCAGCGACACCCCCCGCCGCACCAGCGACTCCATCTCCTCGATCAGCGAGGAGGGGTCGATCACCACCCCGCAGCCGATCACGCAGCGCACCCCCGGATGCAGGATGCCGGAGGGGATGGACTGCAGCACGAACTTCTCGCGGCCGACCACCACGGTGTGCCCGGCGTTGTTGCCGCCCTGATAGCGGACTACCACGCCCACGTGCGGGGCGAGCACGTCCACGATCTTGCCCTTGCCCTCGTCGCCCCACTGGGCGCCCACCACCACGATGTTAGGCATCTCCGCCCCCGGCATCCCGAACGGCCCCCGGAAAGTACGCCCGGGGGTCCGCGAGCAGCTCGCGACAGCCGACCATGCGCTCGCCTCCCGCCCGCAGGTCGAGGATCCGCACCTGGTCCGGATCCGCCCCGTCGGCGCCGATCACCAGCGCCCAGGCGGCCCGCTGGCCCCGCGCGTACCCCAGCGACTCGGCCAGCGGCCGGCTGATGATGTCGCGGGCCACCGCGGCTCCCGCGTCGCGCAGCCGCCGCGAGAGCGCGAGCGCCCGGGTCTTGTCCGGGGTGAAGTCGATCACGAAGAAGTCGGGCCCGGCCAGCGGCGCCTCCGCGCCCTGGGAGGCCATCGCCAGCAGGGCCCGGCCGGTCTCGAAGGCGAAGCCGGTGGCCGGGCAGTCGTAGCCGAACCGGGCCAGCATCTGGTCGTAGCGCCCGCCCCCCACCAGCGGGGCTCCCAGGCCGGAGACGTACGCCTCGAAGTGTACGCCCGAGTAGTAGTCGAAGCCACGCACCTCGCCCAGGTCGAGAAGCACCGAGTCGGCGAGCCCGTAGGCGCGCAGCAGCCGGTAGACCTCGGCCAGGTTGGCGAGCGCGGCCTCCGAGCGCGGGCTCTTGACCAGGCGCTCGGCGCGCTCGAGCACGTCGCCGCGCCCGTAGAGGGTGGGCAGGGCCAGCAGCAGCTCGCTCACCGCGGCGGGGGCGGCCAGCTCGCCCACCAGACGCTCGAGGGCCGAGAGATCCTTGTGGCCGAGGGCCGAGCGCAGCTCGCGCCCGGCGGCCGGGTCGGCGGCCACGTCCTCCAGGATGCCGCGGAAGAACTCGGCCTGCCCCACGTCGATCTGGAAGCGCTCGAGCCCGAGGGCGCGGAGCCCCTCGACGGTCATCGCGATCATCTCGGCGTCGCCCTCGGGATTGGGCAGGCCGATCAGCTCCACGCCGGCCTGGTAGAACTCGCGGTAGCGGCCGACGTGCGGCTCGTCGTAGCGGAAGACGTCGGTGACGTAGGCCAGGCGCAGCGGCTTCGCCTCGTCCCGCATCCGGGTCGCCACGATGCGCGCGATCTGCGGGGTGACGTCGGCGCGGAGTGCGAGCAGCCGCCCGCTCTCGCGGTCCACCATCTTGAACATGCGCTCCTGCAGGTCCTGGTCGGTGCCGTGGGAGAGCACGTCGAAGTACTCGTAGGCGCTGGTCACCACCTCCCGGTATCCCCAGCGCCGGAAGACCTCGAAGAGACGCTCCTCCACCGCCCGCTTGCGGGCCGCCTCGTCGGGCAGGTAGATCTTGGCGCCCTTGGGCAGCTGAGCGGGAGGGGCCGGCTGGCTCCGGCGCGGCATGCTCACGGCGGCCTCAGGCGATCGCGGCGTCCGCGAGGTGGACGAGGGAGTTCATCCGGTGCAGCGTGGTCCAGTCGTCGCGGAACTCGAGCTCCGAGATGCCGGTGGCGGACAGCTGCAGGGACCAGAGCCGGTCGAGCCCGAGGCCGAGCGCCTCCAGGATGAGGACCCGGCAGGTGATCCCGTGGGAGACCAGGCAGACGGTCTGCCCCGCGTGGGCCTGCTGGAGCGCGGCCAGGCCCGCGAGCGCGCGGGCGCGCACCGCGGCCAGCGGCTCGGCCCCCGGCCAGGCCGCCTCGTGCGGGGCGTCGGCCCAGGCCTCGAGCGACTCCGGGAAGCGCGCCTGCACCTCGTCCCGGGTGAGCCCCTCCCAGCCCCCGAAGCCCATCTCCTTGAAGGCCTCCGCCTCGCGCGGCGGCAGCCCGTGCGGCGCCGCGATGATCGCGGCGGTCTCGCGGGCGCGCCCGAGGGGGCTCGTCCACACTGCGGCCAGGGGCGAGGCGGCCAGGAGGCGCGCCGCCGCCTCGGCCTGCTCGCGGCCGGCCGGGGACAGCGGGCTGTCGCGCCAGCCCTGGAAGCGGCGCTCCCGGTTCCACTCGGTCTCCGCGTGACGGAGCAGCAGGATGCGCATCGCGCTCAGCGCTCGGCCAGCACCTTCTGGGCCGCGCGGACCGCGGCGCCGAGATCGACCGGGTGACCGAGCTCGGCCAGCACCTGCTCGAGCGCGGCCAGCGCCGTCACCACGTCGAAGTCCCCGACGTAGCCCATGTGGCCGAGGCGGAACACCTGCCCCTTCATCTCCCCCTGCCCACCCGCGATCGTGATGTTGTGCGAGGTGGAGTAGGTCGAGAGCACCGCCTCGCTGTCGATCCCGCGCGGCGCCACCACCGCGGTGAGGGCCGGGCTCGGGTGCGCCTTGGCGAACAGCGTGAGGCCGAGCGCCTCGACCCCGGACCGGGTCGCGCGGGCCAGCCGCTCGTGGCGCCGGAACACGTTCGGCAGCCCCTCGGCCTCGAGCATCTTCAGCACCTCGCGCAGCCCCACGAAGATCGAGACGGCCGGCGTGAAGCGGCATTCGTTCTTGGCCACGAACTTCCGCTCCGCGGTGAGATCGAAGTAGTACTTGGGCAGGCGCGAGGCCTTGACGTGGCCCCACGCCTTGTCGGAGAGGGCGCAGAAGGCCACGCCGGGCGGCAGCATCAACCCCTTCTGCGAGCCCGCCACCACCACGTCCAGCCCCCACTCGTCCATGCGCAGGTCGGCGATTCCGAGGCTCGACACCGCGTCGACGACCAGGATCGTGCCGGTGCCGCGCGTGACCGCCGCGACGCCCTTGACGTCGTGGAGCACCCCGGTGGAGGACTCGCTGTGCTGCATCAGCACCGCCTTGGCGTGCGGGTGCCGACCGAGCGTGTCCGCCACCACCTCGGCCGGCACTGTCCGGCCGAAGGGCGCGTCCATCGGCACCACCAAGACGCCGTACGCGCGGCAGATCTCCTCCCAGCGCTCCCCGAACTTGCCGGCGCGCAGGACCAGCGCGGTGTCGCCCGGCGACAGGGTGTTGCACACCGCGGCCTCCAGGGCCCCGGTCCCGGACGAGGTCAGCGGGATCACGTCCTGGCTGGTCTGGAAGAGGCGCTTGAGCCCGGCGCGGATCTCGATGAAGAGCGCCTCGTACTCCGGCGTCCGGTGGTGGATCATGGGCTGCGCCATCGCCAGCAGCACGTTCGCGGGCACGGGGGTGGGCCCGGGTGCCATCAGGTAATACTTCTTCATTGAAGGCTCCTTGGAGGTCAGGCTGACCCGACCACGGTATCAGAACCGCGCGATACCTTGCAATGCGGGCGCCGCTTGTGCCGGCGTGTACCATGGCGGCGTGGGTCGCCTGCCCGCCCCGGCCGCTCCGCTCACCGCGCTGCTCCTGGCCGCGGCGCTGGCGCTGCCCGCCGGGGCCGCCGCCGATCCGGCGCTCTGGACCCGGCTCGAGGGGGGTGGCCAGGTGGTGCTCATCCGGCACGCCGCGACGACACCCGGGGTGGGCGACCCCGCCGGCGCTCGCCTGGACGACTGCGCGACCCAGCGCAACCTGAGCGAGGCCGGGCGGGCGGAGGCCCGTCGCCTCGGGGCCGCCTTCCGGGCCCGCGCGGTCCCGGTCGGGCGCGTGCTCTCCAGCCCCTGGTGCCGGTGCCTCGAGACCGCGCGGCTGGCGTTCGGCAACGCCGAGGTCTGGGAGCCGCTGCGATCGCTCTTCGCGGACCGGAGCGGGGAGGTCGAGCAGACCCGGGCCTTCCGGACGCTCGCGGGCGCCAGGCCGGCCGGGGGCAACACGATCCTGGTGACCCACGGCGCCAACATCCTGGCCTTCGTCGGCATCCACCCGGCCCCGGCCGAGATGGTGATCGTCGCGCCCCGGGACGACGGGAGCTTCACGGTCGCCGGACGGCTCCCCGTCCCCTGAGAACTGAAAGTTAGCTGATCCGGGCTGGGCGAGGTGAAGCCGAAGGCGAGCCGAGCGGATACAAGAGAGGGGTCACGATGAAACTACACGTATGGATCCCGTGTGCACTTGCGATCCTCGCGCTGGCCACCCCCGCGCACGCCCACCACGGCTGGAGCGGCTACGACAGCAGCAAGGAGCTGACCCTCACCGGCACCATCCGGGAGGTGGGCTACGAGCACCCGCACGGCTACGTCCGGCTCGAGGCCGGCGGCAAGGTCTGGCTCGTGGTGCTGGCGCCGCCCACGCGCATGGAGAACCGCGGGCTACCGCGGACCGCGCTCACGCCGGGGGCACCCGCCACCGTGGTCGGCTATCCCAGCCGCACGGATCCGGGCGAGATGCGGGCGGAGCGGATCACGGTCGCCGGGAAGACCACCGAGCTGCGCTGACCCCGTGCATCCGCCCGAGGGGGCCGCGTGGCTCGTCTGGCTCGAGACCTCCGCGCTGGCGGTCGCGATGCGCCAGTGGCAGTGGCTCTACCCGATCGTCGAGATCCTGCACATCCTGGGCTTCGTGCTGGTGGTCGGCGGGGCCTTCTACTTCGACCTGCGCCTGCTCGGCCGCGCCCGCTCGCTCCCGGTGAGCGGCCTGGCCGCGCATCTGCTGGCGTGGGCCCGCGCGGGCTTCGGGCTCGTCGCGCCGACCGGCCTCATGATGTTCGCGGCCCACGCCACCGAGTTCGCGGTCAACCCCGCCTTCCGGCTCAAGCTGATCCTGATCGCGGTCGCTCTGCTCAACGCCGCCGCGTTCCACCGGTGGCCGTTCCGGTCGGTGGCGCGCTGGGACGCCGGGGCCCGGGCGCCGGCGTGGGCCGGGATCGCGGCGGTGATCTCCCTCGCCTGCTGGATCGGCGCGATCGCCTGTGGCCGCCTCCTGGCCTACCTCTGAGACCTCTCCTCCTCCTCATTCCCCTCTCCCCTCCGGCGAGAGGGTAGGGTGAGGGGCCGGGGGGTGAGGAGCGGCGGGGTGAGAGCCCTCCGCGCCCGGCCCAGCGCGGTGACGAAGAGGGCGTCCTTGCCCGCGGCGTGCGGGGAGAAGAAGTCCGCCACCGCACGATCGTAGAAGGTGAGACCGGTCGCCCCGAGCCGCTGCCCGTAGGCGCCCAGGTAGAGTCGCCCGCCGATCAGCCCCGCCTCGAGGTTCGCGAGCCGGTAGCCGCGGTTGCCCCATCGCTCGAGCAGGCGGGCGAGGTCGCCGAGAAAGAACACGGTCGCGCTCGCGGCCCCGCCCAGGGCCTGCTCGAGGCAGAGAAACGCGGAGGCCTCGCGCACGTCTCCGGCCCGCAGGAGCACGAGGGCATGGGCGGCGGGATCGTAGGCATAGGCGCCCGGTGCCAGATCCGTCACCGCGTGGACGTTGACGTACAGGTCGACCAGCCCGGCGGGGACGTCGGCGGCGAAGCCCTGCGTGGCGTGATGGAGCGCGCTCGACAGCGCCCCGGCGCCGATCGCCTCGCCCGAGAACTCGCGCGCGGAGCCGCGGGCCGCGATGGTCTCCGCCAGCGACCGCCCGGCCGCCACCTCCGGCGCCGGCAGGGGCGTCGCCGGCAGGGCCACGGATGGGGTCATGCCTTCACCTTGGGCTTCGCGCCAGGCGAGGACCTCGGCTTCGGAGTCGAGGCTCGAGGCGGCGTAGGCGTCGCGGAGGAGCGGGTAGTCGACCTCTCGGGCCGACGGGGGCACCACCTCGAGGGCGAGCGGCGTGACGACCGGGGGCGCGGCCGCGACCGCGCCCGGAGCGCCCAGCGTCACTACCACGAGCGCTCCCTCCTTCTGGGGATCGAGGCCGAGCAGGCCGTTGAGCTGGGCATCCACGAACCCGCTGACCAGCCGCGCCGGCAGATCGAGCGCCCGCGCCGCGGCCAGGAGCTGGGCGAGCAGCGTGCCCGAGTCCCAGAACAGGTGCCGGTAGGCGCGCGCCTGATACTTCCAGGCGTTGCGCCAGTACAGGCCCGAGAGGATCAGCGAGGCCGGCCGGGCGGCCACCGCGTCGTCGGCCGCGGCCCCGGCGACCGCGCCCCGGAAGTCGCCGGCACGCAGGCGCCGCAGGCTCCAGTCGCCCGGCCCGAAGTGATAGACGCCGGGCCCGAGGCCCTCGACCGCCCCGGCCACCACGTACACCTCCGTCTGGTAGAGCGCACCGGTGGACGGGGCCGCGCGCAAGTGCACCCGCGCACCCCCCGGGTAGGTCTTGACCCGCGTGACCCCGGCCGAGAAGTAGAGCAGCGCGGCCAGGCGCGCGAGATCGAGCGGAGCTCCGGGCGCGGGCGCCTCGCCCGGCGCGAGGGCGGCGAAGGTGTCGGCGGCGGGCGCCGGCAGCTCGGTGGGCAGGCGGATCGGCTCGATCCCGGCGTAGATCTTGAAGGGCAGCGGCTTGATCTCCCACTCGAGCCGGTGCCCGCTCCGGCGCACGGAGTCGGGCGAGTGCGCGGTGCGCTCGTGATAGCGGCGGGCGCTGATGGTGTCGCGGTTGGCGGAGATGCGAGCCCCTCGCGAAGCGGGCTAGGAGAAGTGGTAGGGGGGACGGAAGACGCCGCGCTCGGTGATGATGGCGGTGATGAGCTCCGCGGGCGTCACGTCGAAGGCCGGGTTGAACACCGGCGAGGCCGACGGCGCCGTCTGCAGCCCGGCCACTCCGCGCACCTCCGAGGGGTCGCGCTCCTCGATGACGATGGCCTCCCCGCTCGGGATCGAGGCGTCGATGGTGGAGGAGGGCGCGGCCACGTAGAACGGGATGCGGTGATGGCGGGCCAGCACCGCGACGCCGTAGGTGCCGATCTTGTTTGCGGTGTCGCCGTTGGCCGCGATGCGATCGGCTCCGGTCACCACCAGGTCGACCTCGCCGCGCTTCATCACGAAGGCGGCCGCCACGTCGGGGATCAGGCGGTGGGGGATGCCCTCCCGCGCGAGCTCCCAGGCGGTGAGCCGCGAGCCCTGCATGACCGGACGCGTCTCGTCCACCCAGACCAGCGCGAGCTTGCCGCGCTCGTGGGCGGCGCGGATCACGCCGAGGGCGGTGCCGTACCCGGCGGTGGCCAGGGCGCCCGCATTGCAGTGGGTCAGCAGCCGGGCCCCGTCCGGGACCAGCGCGGCCCCGTGCGCGCCCATCGCGCGGTTCGCGGCCAGGTCCTCGGCCAGGATGGCCTGGGCCTCCTCCAGCAGCCGGTCCCGCAGCGTGCCGACCGGCAGGGGCGCACCCGCCACCACGAGCCGGCGCATGCGGTCGAGCGCCCAGAACAGGTTGACCGCAGTGGGACGCGTGGCGGCCAGGCCCTTGATGGCCTCCTCGAGATCGGCGAGCAGGGCGGCGTGGGTGGTGGCACGGCTCGCTCGAGCGGCCAGCACCACCCCGAAGGCGGCGGCTACCCCGATGGCGGGGGCGCCCCGCACCACCAGCGTCCGGATGGCGTCCGCCACCTCGGGCCATGCGGTGTAGGCGCGCTCCACCTCCTCGACCGGGAGCTTCGTCTGGTCGAGCAGCACCAGCCGGTCGCCCTCCCAGCGAACGGGCGTGATCACCGGCGGACCCGGAAGAGCTTGTCCCGCGACGCGACCCCCCGCACCAGCTCGATCCTCGACGCCGCCACCCCGAGCGCGTCGGCCAGCAGGGCGATCACCGCCCGGTTCGCCGCACCGCCCTCCGGCGCCGCGGTCACCCGCACCCGGAAGCCTCGCTCCGGCTCCGTCACCACCTCGTTGCGCCGCGCCCGCGCCTGCACCCGCACCGAGATAAGCTCAGGCCCGCTACCGTCCCCGTTCGAGCGCGGGCTCCGCCCGCGCAACCCCACCTGGGGGGAGGCAGGAAGGAGCGCGCCGCGAGGCGCGCGACGACCGTCGGAAGGGGGGCGAAGCCCCCCTCCGAGTCTATTCGTTCTGGCCGGCATCGGCCTCCAGATCCTGATCGAGCAGGCGCTGGTACATGTCCACGGTGGCCCGCAGGGACTCGGCGAGCTGGCGGCGCGTGCGCTTGAGCTGGCCGATCTGGGCCTGGATCGCGGCCTCCGCGGTGCGGGCCGCCTCGATCGTCTTCTCGCCCTGCATCTCGGCCTCCTTGATCAGCAGCTGGGCCTCGCGCCGGGCGTTGTCCTTCATCTCCTCGACCATCCGCTGGGTGGTCACGAGCGTCTCCTGGAGCATGCGCTCCCGCTGCTCGAGGCCGCGGTTGCGCTCCTCGGCGGCGTGCAGGTGCTCCTTGAGGAGGGTGTTCTCCTTCAGCATGGCCTCGTAGTCGTTGGCGAGGTCCTCGAGGAAGGTGTCGACCTCCTGGACGTCGAAGCCGCGGAACATCCGGACGGTGAACTGCTGCTGTCGGATATCCATGGGGGTGATGCGCACGGCGACCCTCCTCAGTACTGCGCCTGGAGCAGGCGGGGGAGCACCCACTCCAACAGCTGGATGGCGAAGATGACGATCAGCGGTGAGAAGTCGAGCCCCCCGGTCTTCCACGGGGGCAGCAGCCGGCGGGCCGGCGCCAGGACCGGCTCGGTGATCTGCCGGAGCACCGACACGATCGGATTGCGGGGGTCCGGGCTCACCCAGGTGATCAGCGCGGCCGCGATGATCACCCACTTGTAGATGTCGAGCAGCGTGAAGATCACCTCGAGCACGCTACGCTCTCTTCCCAAGCTCGCGCGAGCGCTGCGTCGCGCGCTCCACGGCCCCGATGAACGTCCGTCGCACGCCGCCTTCTTCCAGCGCCGCGATGCCGGCGATGGTGGTGCCGCCCGGGGAGGACACCATGTCCTTGAGCTGCCCGGGATGCAGCCCGGTCTCCATGAGGAGCCGGGCCGAGCCCAGCACGGTCTGGGCGGCCAGGATCATCGCGGTGGCCCGATCGAGCCCCATCCGCACGCCGCCGTCCGCCAGCGATTCGATCACGATCGCCACGTAGGCCGGGCCGGATCCCGAGAGCCCGGTCACTGCGTCGAGGTGCTCCTCGTCGAGCACCACCACCCGGCCCACCGCGCCGAAGAGCTCCTGGGCCAGCTCGAGATCGCCGGCCTCGAGCCCCTCGGCCCGGGCGATCGCGGTGACACCTTCCAGCACCAGCGCGGGGGTGTTCGGCATCACCCGGATGAGGCGCGCGGGCCGGCCGAGCGCCTCGCGCAGCGCGGCCACCGGCACTCCCGCCGCCACCGAGATCAGGAGCTTGCCGCGGTCCACCGCGCCCGCGATCTCCTTGAGCACGGCGCTCATGATCTGCGGCTTCACGGCAAGGATCACCACGTCGGCCTCCGCCACCAGCTCCCGGTTCGAGGAGGCGGGGCGAATGCCGTACTGCCGGGCCACCTGCTGGAGGCGGTCGGGGCGCGCATCGGTCGCCGCGATGGACGCGGCGGGCACGAGGCCGGCCTGGAGCAGACCCTTGATGATCGCCTCTCCCATGTTGCCGGCGCCCAGGAAGCCGACCTTCTTGTCCTTGATGCTCACCGGGCGCGCTCCCCGCGGGGGCCGAAGATCGCGGTGCCGACCCGCACCATGGTCGCGCCGTCCTCGATGGCGACCTCGTAGTCGGCGCTCATGCCCATCGAGCAGTGCTCGAGGCCCAGCTCGTCGCGCAGCTCGCGCAGCCGCCGGAAGTGCGGCCGGGTGAGCTCGGGGTCCGCCGCGGCGGGCGGGATCGCCATCAGGCCACGCACGCGCAAGCCGGGCAAGCCACTCACCGCCTCGCAGAGGGGCTTCAGCTCAGCGGTTGCCACCCCGCCCTTCTGCGGCTCGTCCCCCAGGTTGACCTGCAGCAGGACGTTCACCTCACGCTCCGTGGAGTGCGCGCGACGGCTCAGCTCCTGGGCCAGCTCGACCCGGTCCACCGAGTGGATCCAGTCGAAGAGGCGCACCGCGTCCCGCGCCTTGTTGGTCTGCAGCGACCCGATCAGGTGCCAGGGGACCGGATGCCCGAGCGCCGCGATCTTCTCCTTGGCCTCCTGCACGCGGTTCTCCCCGAGGGCGGCGACGCCGGCCTCGATGGCCAGACCGACCCGCTCGACGTCCATCGTCTTGGAGACCGCGATCAGCAGCACGTGGTCGGGGGAGCGGCCGGCGCGCCCGCACGCCCTCGTGATGGCCTCCTGGACCCGCCCGAGGTTGGCGCGTATGTCCAGCATGAGTGGGGAGGATTCTAGCATGCCCGCTCCGGCAGCGCTGCCACCGTGACCAGGCGACCAGCACCCTTCTCGCGGCGGTAGGAGAAGAGCAGGTCCGGGCGGCAGCCCGTGCAAAGCCGCAGCAGATCGATCCGTTCCGGCCGGACCCCGGCCGCCGCGAGCTGGTCCAGGTTCGCGCGCCAGAGGTCGAGCATCCACTTGCCCGGCCCCTTGGGCATCGCCCACGGCTGCCAGCGCCGGGAGAAGGCGGCCTCGAGCCGCTCGATCACGGGGCGGTCCACCTCGTAGCAGCAGGGGCCGATGGACGGCCCGACGGCCGCCACCAGGTCGGCGGCCGCGCTGCCGGCCGCCACCAGCGCCGCCACCGCGGCGCTGGCCACCGACTGCGCCGTGCCCCGCCAGCCCGCGTGCACGGCGGCCAGCCGGCCCCGCCGCGCGTCGTACAGCACGATGGGCAGGCAGTCGGCGGTCGAGATGGCCAGGGGCAGCCCGGGCTCGGCGGTCGCGAGAGCATCGCCGTGTCCGGCCAGGCCCCCGCGCTCGACCGGCAGCACCGCGGCGCCGTGGACCTGCCTCGCGAAGGCGACGGGCCCGGCGAGCCCGCGCGCGGTCAGGAGCGGCGCGGCCTCGGCGGTGAAGGGCGGCCGCGACTCGGTGGGGCGCACCACGCCGGGGAAGTGTCGCGTCGTGAACAGGTGGGGGAGCCCGCGGTCCTCGAGCAGCGGAGAGGTCACGAACCGCGGCGGATCGCCGTGCAGGCGCGGGGCGCGAGGTCTCACCCGATCATTCTCTCACACGGCCCTGGTATGCTGACGCTCCCATGCCTTTCGACGACGCGCGGCTGCGACGGGTGAACGAGTGCCCGGAGTCCACGCGCGGCGACTACGTGCTCTACTGGATGCAGAGCGCCCGCCGCCTCGATCACAACCACGCCCTCGACTACGCGCTGGCCCAGGCCCGCCGCCTCCAGCGGCCGCTCGTGGTCTACGAGGGCCTGCGGCTCGACTACCCGTGGGCGAGCCGGCGGCTGCACCGCTTCATCCTCGAGGGCATGCAGGCCAACTCCGAAGCCGCGAAGCGGCTCGGCCTGACCTACTGGCCGTGGGTGGAGCGCCGGCCGCGGGAGGGCCGCGGCCGGCTCGCCGGGCTGGCCGCCCGGGC
>DATIFV010000031.1:0-2738 GCA_035455085.1 Candidatus Methylomirabilota bacterium
AGAAGGTCCAGAAGGCCCAGCTCTTCCCGCGCGGCGAGGATCCCCGGCGGCGCCCGGGCGCCGTCGACCTCCGCGACCGCAAGAAGCGTCGCCCGGGGAGAGGGCAGGGTGAGGGGCAAATTCCACGCTAGAATGACGGCATGAAAATGCCGGAGCACTCGGTCCTGCTGGGCGACCTGCTCCGCCGCCGCATCCTGGTCCTCGACGGCGCGATGGGCACCATGATCCAGCGCCGGGCGCTCACCGCGGAGGACTGGGGCGGCGCCCAGTACGAGGGGTGCAACGAGCACCTCAACCTCACGCGGCCCGACGTCGTCACGGACATCCACGCCGCGTACCTGGCGGCGGGCGCGGATCTGATCTCGACCAACACCTTCGGCTGTGCCCCATATGTCCTCGCCGAGTATGGTTTGTCGAGCCGTTGCGAGGAGATCGTCCTCGCCGCCGCCCGGCTCTGCCGCGCGGCCGCGGACCGCGCGTCCACCCCCGAGCGGCCCCGCTTCGCGATCGGGGCCATGGGCCCGGGGACCCGCACCATCACGGTCACCGCCAACGTGACCTTCGAGGAGGTGCGCGACGGATACCAGCGGCAGGCGCGCGCCCTCATCGAGGGCGGGG
Source organism: Candidatus Methylomirabilota bacterium (assembly GCA_035455085.1). GTDB lineage: Bacteria > Methylomirabilota > Methylomirabilia > Rokubacteriales > CSP1-6 > CAMLFJ01. The sequence goes on from DATIFV010000031.1 coordinate 619, forward strand.
TCGACGCACTGCTGCTCGAGACCTGTCAGGACACGCTCAACGTCAAGGCGGCCGCGATCGGGGTGAAGCAGGCCATGGCCGGGGCCGGGATCACGCTGCCCCTGATGGTGAGCGGCACCGTCGAGCCCATGGGCACGATGCTGGCCGGGCAGGGAGTGGACGCCCTCTACACCTCGCTCGAGCACCTGGGCCTGTTCTCGATCGGCCTCAACTGCGCCACCGGCCCCGAGTTCATGACCGACCACCTCCGCACCTTGTCGGAGCTGGCCACCTGCTTCGTCACGGTGTACCCGAACGCGGGGCTGCCCGACGAGCACGGCCACTACGAGGAGACCGCGGAGAGCCTGGCCGCCAAGATGCGCCGGTTCATGGACGAGGGCTGGGTCAACGTGGTGGGCGGCTGCTGCGGGACGACCCCGGACCACACGCGCGCCCTGGCCCAGCTCGCGGCCGGGCGGGCCCCGCGGGTGCCTGCGACGGACCGGGCCCCCGCGGTGAGCGGGATCGAGGCGGTGTACCCGAGCGAGGACCTGCGCCCGGTGATCGTGGGCGAGCGGACCAACGTGATCGGCTCCCGGCGCTTCAAGGAGCTGATCGCCGAGGAGAAGTTCGAGGAGGCCTCCGAGATCGGGCGGGCCCAGGTCCGGGGCGGCGCGCAGGTGCTCGACGTGTGCCTGGCCAACCCCGACCGCGACGAGGCCGCCGACATGGCGCGCCTGCTGGATTTCCTGACCCGCAAGGTCAAGGCGCCGCTCATGATCGACTCCACCGACGCGCGGGTGCTCGAGCTGGCGCTCCGCAAGTGCCAGGGCAAGGCCCTGGTCAACTCGATCAACCTCGAGGACGGGGAGGAGCGCTTCGAGCGGGTGGTGCCGCTGCTGCGCACCTACGGCGCCGCGGTGGTGGTCGGCTGCATCGACGAGGACAAGCAGCAGGGCATGGCGGTCACCCGCCGGCGCAAGCTCGCCATCGCCGAGCGGGCCCACGAGCTGCTGACCGGCAAGTACGGCGTGCCCGAGCGCGACCTCATCTTCGACCCGCTCGTCTTCCCGGTGGGCACCGGCGACGTCAACTACGTGGGCTCGGCGGTCGAGACCATCGAGGGGGTGCGGGCGATCAAGACCCGCTTTCCCGCCTGCCGGACCATCCTGGGCATCTCCAACGTCTCCTTCGGCCTGCCCACCGCGGGCCGCGAGGTGCTCAACGCGGTCTTCCTCTACGAGTGCACCAAGGCCGGCCTCGACTACGCGATCGTCAACAGCGAGCGCCTCGAGCGCTACGCCTCGATCCCCGAGGAGGAGCGCCGCCTCGCCGAGGACCTGATCTACTGGCGGGGCCCGGATCCGGTGGCCGCCTTCGCGGCGCACTTCCGCGGCCGCACCCGCGCCGCCAAGGACGCCGGCGCCCGCCTGCCCCTGGATGCCCGGCTGGCCCGCTACATCGTGGAGGGCAGCAAGGAGGGCCTGCTCGAGGACCTGGCCCGGAAGCTCGAGGAGGCGGGCGCGCTCGACATCGTCAACGGGCCGCTGATGCGCGGCATGGAGGAGGTCGGGCGCCTCTTCAACGACAACCAGCTCATCGTGGCCGAGGTGCTCCAGTCGGCCGAGGCCATGAAGGCCGCGGTGGCCTACCTCGAGCGGTTCATGGAGCGGGACGAGACGGCCGCGCGTGGCACCATCGTGCTCGCCACCGTGAAGGGCGACGTCCACGACATCGGCAAGAACCTGGTCGAGATCATCCTCAAGAACAACGGCTACCGCATCGTCAACCTGGGCATCAAGGTGCCCCCCGAGGACCTGATCGCGGCCTACCACCGCCACAAGCCCGACGCGATCGGCCTCTCCGGGCTCCTGGTGAAATCGGCCCAGCAGATGGTGATCACCGCCCAGGACCTCCGGGCGGCCGGGATCGAGGCCCCGCTCTTCGTGGGCGGCGCGGCCCTCACCCGGAAGTTCACCGCCACCCGCATCGCCGCCGAGTACGGCGGGCTCACCCTCTACGCGAAGGACGCGATGGACGGGCTCGACCTCGCCAACCGCCTCTTCAGCGCCACCACCCGGGAGGCCCTCATCGAGCGGGTGCGCGCCGAGCAGGCGGCGCTGCGCGCGGGAGCGGAGGCG
>DATIFV010000032.1:0-9657 GCA_035455085.1 Candidatus Methylomirabilota bacterium
CAGGGGCCGAGGCAGCCGCCGATCGTCAGGTGGACGACGTTGCGCAGCCGGCGGCGCTCCCACTCGCGGTGGAACGTCTCGGTGGGCACCGCCGCGAAGCCGTCCTCGGTGCGCCCGCAGCAGCAGCCGGTGGCGCAGACGAAGAGCTGCCCGCGGAAGCGCGCCACGTTCACCCGCCGGCCGTCGCGGCGGGTCACCAGGTTGCGCCGCCGCTCGTACCGGGACTCCGTGCTCAGGGGACGGCGGCCGCGGCGGGCCGGACCTCGGCCACGCCGATCAGGGCGTCGCGGGTGATCAGGGGCACCAGCTCGGCCTCGCCGAGCCGCTCGGTGCCCGCGGGCCGCCGGGGCAGCACCATGTAGCGCATCTCGGCGCTCGAATCCCACACGCGGACCTCCCGCGTGGCGGGCAGGTCGAGCCCCATCTCCTTCAGGAGCGCGCGCGGCTCGCTCACCGCGCGGGAGCGGTACGCGGGCATCTTGTACCAGGTGGGCGGCAGCCCGAGGACGGGCCACGGATAGCAGGAGCACAGGGTGCACACGACCATGTTGTGCACCGTCTCGGTGTTCTCCACCACCCTCAGCATCGCGTAGTCGAGATCGAAGCGCCGCAGGGCGGCGGTGGGGTCCTCGAGCAGGAGGCGCCGGAAGTCCGGATCCGTCCAGGCCCGCGCCACCACCCGGGCCCCGAGCATCGGCCCGGTGTCGGCCTCGTAACGCTGGATCACCCGGTCCACTGCGTCGGGCGCCAGGACGCCCTTCTCGAGCAGCAGCGACTCGAGCGCGCGGACGCGGGAGACGACGTAGGGGTCGACGTTGGGATGGTTCTTGCCCATCCGGTCACCTCCCGGGCAGGAGATAGCTCTCCCAGAGATCGATGTGGACGACCTGATTGGGCTCGGCCGACTCGCCCCAGAGCTCGCGGGCGTCGAACCGCACGCTGTAGAGCGGCTGCGGCTGCTCGCCCCGCCCGTGGGCGTTGGTGTCGGGGAAGACATGGACCCCGTGGCAGCGGTGGACCACCCCGCGCTTGCCGCGCGCGTAGCGGGGCAGCCGCGTGTGCCCGTGGGGATGCATCTCGCGGGTGCGCACCGGGTCGCCGGGCGCGAAGCGGGGGGTGGCGCCGGTCTCGCGGATGCAGTCCTGCACCCAGTTCGGATTCGACGGCACGCGCGGTGGTGGCGGCTCCCGCAGCGCTGCGGACGCGGGCGCGTCCGGTCGGCTCGCGAAGAAGGCTCGCCGCGCGGCCAACTCGTCCGCGCCCACCACGCCTTTCTCGAGGAGGAGTCGCGTGATCCCGTCAAGCCACTTCTCGTAGTAGCTGGCGCGCAGGTACTCGGCGGGGGGCATGCGCTCGATGCCGTGCCGGAACTCGTCGATGTTGAAGATGCCGCGCGAGCCCGCCGCGCGCATCATGACGAGCACCGCCGCCTCCCACTCGGCGTGGAACACCGGCTCGTTGTCCTCCCGCTCGACCGGGCCGAAGCCCTGCATCCCCCCCAGATCGTGCACGCCGTCCATGCCCGCGATTCTAACGACTGGGGTCAGGTCTTACAATCCGACAAATGTCGCAATGTAAGACCTGACCCCGTCAGTGGGTGCGCGGGGGCGCCGCGCCGCACGGGGGTGGCTCGGCGGGCACGCCGGCGTGGCGGGCGCGCAGCGCCATCCACGGGTCCAGGCGGGACCAGTCGGGAGTGTCCACGTAGCGGCCGGCGACCGGATCGATCCACGGGTTCGGGAAGAAGACGGTGAGCATCTGCTCACCCCGCCCGTTCCACAGGCGCAGGCCCCAGGCGCTGGGGTGGCCGCTCCGGTCCCGGTTCTGGAAGAAGGCCGCCCGCGCGCAGCGGCGCCACTCGGCCAGCGCGGGCGGCGTGGGCAGGCCCGGCGAGCCGCGATGCGGGCCGATGCACAGGTGGAAGTGCCACGACTCGCTCCCCTCCACCTGTACCGTGAGGTAGCCGTCGAGCAGGGAGAGCCGGGGCCGGTGGCCGAAGCGCCCCTCGAAGACCGCGCCTTCGATACAGGGGCCGAAGATCACCTCCCCCCAGTGGTCCTCGAACACCTCGCGCAGCAGGGCGAGCAGGCGCGCTTCGGAGCACTCGAGGTCATAGTATTCGGTGGAGGTGCCGTCGAGGTGGGCGACGGGCGCCGACCCGCCCGGCGGGCACTCAGCGCTCACGGTAGCCCACCAGCCCGGCGGCCAGCGCCCGCCGGTCCACGCGCGTGAGCGCACGGATCATGGCGGGGCGCAGCAGCGGCGTGTGGGGGATCTCCAGCAGGTGCTCGGCGATCCACCAGAGATCCTCCTCGCTCGTCATCCAGCCGGGCCGGCGCCGGTCGAACCGGGCCAGGCTCACCGGCCCCGCGTAGGCGCGCAGGGTGCGCTCGCCGCGCAGGTTGATGTAGCCGTCGAAGTAGCTCATGGCCAGCTCGCGCAGGCTGCGGTACACCGGCTCACGGTAGCGCAGTCCGGAGAAGTTCGACTTCGCGATGGCCCCCCAGTGCCCACGGACCCGGAACACCGCGACGACGTGATCGGTGTCCTGCACCGCCTCCAGGTCCATCAGCAACGGCGGGAAGCCGAGCGCCCGGAGCGCCGCCGCCGCGAACACCGCGCCCTCGAGGCAGTGCGCGGTGCGCTCGCGCAGCACCCGCCGCGGCGACCAGGCCGTTCCGGCCAGATGGTACGGCATGGCGTCGAGCGCCCGCTGGATGCCGATGGGGCTCCGCAGCGCGCGCAGCGCCCGGAGCTCACCCGGCGTGAAGGCCGGGCCGGGGCGCGACCGGGCGGGGCTCAGGGCGGGCTACCGATCGAGACGAACCTGGGCACGCCCGGCATCTTACTCGATCCGGCGGGCACCCGGCGACTCCCCCGGGGCGCCGGGTTTACCACCCCCCGCCGCGCGTGCTAGCCTTCGCCGGACGTCGCCCGAAAGGAGGACCGCCGATGAGCGACATCCGGATCGTGTCCGATCCTCACGCCTCCGAGGAGCTCAAGCGAGCCGTGGTGGACCACCTCGACAGCTATAACATCGGCGTCACCGGGTTCCACGACTACTCCCCGGTGAATCTCTTCCTCCGGGACGGCGCCGACGAGGTGATGGGAGGGCTCCTGGCCCAGATCTGGGGCGGCATCCTCTACGTGCGCATCCTCTGGGTCAGCGAGGGCCTGCGCGGTCGGGGCTTCGGCCGGCGCCTGATGGAGGCGGCCGAGCGGCGCGCGGGGGAGCGCGGCTGCCGGCACGTCTTCGTCGACACCTTCAGCTTCCAGGCTCCCGGCTTCTACGAGAAGCTCAGCTACCGGAGCTACGCCCGGGCCGAGGACTGGCCGGTTGGCCACTCCCACCACTTCTTCCGCAAAGACCTCTGACGTGACGGGGTCAGGTCTTGAATTACGACATTTCGGGGCGCTCGGAGACGAACCACCGCGCGGCGGAAATGTCGTAATTCAAGACCTGACCCCTACTTGGGGTAGCCGAGGGATTTGAGGGACTCGCTGATCTCGTCGAGGATCACAGGATCGTCGATGGTGGCGGGCACGGTGTGCTCGGTGCCGTCGGCGATCTTCTTCATGGTCCCGCGCAGGATCTTGCCCGAGCGCGTCTTGGGCAGGCGCTTCACCACCCCGACCGTCTTGAACGAGGCAACCGGCCCGATCCGCTCACGCACCAGCTCCACCAGCTCGCGGCAGAGCTCGGTCTCCGCGCGCGCCACCCCCGCCTTGGTCACCACGAGCCCCACCGGGACCTCACCCTTGATGTCGTCGGCGACCCCCATCACCGCGCACTCGGCCACGTCCGGGTGCGAGGCCAGCACCTCCTCCATCGCCCCGGTGGAGAGGCGGTGCCCGGCCACGTTGATGATGTCGTCCACCCGGCTCATGATGTAGATGTAGTCGTCCTCGTCCTTGTAGCCCGCGTCCCCGGTGAGATAGTGCCCGGGGTGGCGCGTGAGGTACGAGCGCTCGAAGCCCGCGTCGTTGTTCCACAGCGTGGGCAGGCAGCCGGGCGGCATCGGCAGCTTGACCGCGATGGAGCCGATTTGCCCCGCCGGCACCTCCAGGTTGTCCTCGCCCAGCACCCGGATGTCGTAGCCGGGGACGACCTTGGTCGGCGAGCCCGGCTTCACCGGCAGCATGCCGAGCCCCACGCAGTTGGCGGCCATCGGCCAGCCGGTCTCGGTCTGCCACCAGTGGTCCACCACCGGGACCCGCAGCCGCTCCCGCGCCCAGAGCAGGGTGTCAGGATCGCAGCGCTCACCGGCCAGGAAGAGCGTGCGGAAGCGCGAGAGGTCGTGGGTGGTCATGTAGGTGCCCTGCGGATCCTCCTTCTTGATCGCGCGGAACGCGGTGGGCGCGGTGAACAGCGCGTTCACGCGGTGCTGGGCGCATACCCGCCAGAAGGCCCCCGGATCGGGCGTGCCCACCGGCTTGCCCTCGTACAGGACGGTGGTGCAGCCCTTCAGCAGGGGTGCGTAGACGATGTAGGAGTGGCCGACCACCCAGCCGATGTCGGAGGCGGCCCAGAACGTCTCGCCCGCGCCCATGCCGTAGACCGCATCCATGCTCCACTTGAGCGCGACCGCGTGGCCGCCATTGTCGCGCACCACCCCCTTGGGGATCCCGGTGGTGCCCGAGGTGTAGAGGATGTAGAGCGGGTCGGTCGCCGCAACCGGCACGCACTCGACCGGAGAGGCCGCCGCGACCGCCTCCTCCCAGTCCACGTCGCGTCCCGGCACGAGCGGAGCGGTCTCCATCGGCCGCTGCAGGATCAGGCAGCGGGCCGGCTTGTGCGAGGCCATCGCGATCGCCTGGTCCAGCAGCGGCTTGTAGGGGATCACCCGGTTGACCTCGATGCCGCAGGACGCCGAGAGCACGGCCTTGGGCCTCGCGTCGTCGATGCGGGTGGCCAGCTCCTTGGGCGCGAAGCCGCCGAAGACCACCGAGTGGATCGCGCCGATGCGCGCGCAGGCCAGCATCGCGATGACCGCCTCCGGCACCATCGGCATGTAGATGATGACGCGGTCGCCGCGCTCCACCCCCTGGCGCCGGAGCGCGCCCGCGAAGCGGGCCACCTCGTCCCGCAGCTCCGCGTAGGTGAACGCGCGGATGGTCCGGGTGACCGGCGAGTCGTAGATCAGGGCGGGCTGCTTGCCCCGGCCGCGCTCGACGTGCAGATCCAGAGCATTGTGGCAGGTGTTCAGCACGCCCCCCGCGAACCACCGGTAATAGGGCGGACGCGAATCATCCCGCACCCGGTCCCATCGGCGCTCCCAGTGGATGTCCTCGGCCCGCGCGGCCCAGAACCCTTCGGGGTCACTCAGCGCTCTGCGGTAGCACTCGTCGTAGATCGTCGCCATGCTCGCGGCCTCCTGGCCGGGACTCTACAACGCGGCACCACCGCCTTGCCAGTGCCGTGCTCCTCTTCGCGGGCGGCGACGGCGACCTCGCGCTCACCCCGGAGGGGACCCCTCAGCTCCAGGGCAACTTCCTCGTGCGGACCCGGACGCGGGGGGTCCGCGAGGGCTTCCTGGCGCCGGGCTCAGACTGCGACGGGCTGGCTCTGGCGCGTGCGGCGGATGCGGACCTGGATGTCGCGTACCCGCTCCTGCTCGAAGTCGATCTGCACCTCCTGCTGCTCCATCTCCCAGTGTGTCACGGTCGCGAACCACCCGAACCGCCGGCCCCGGTGCGGGACCAGACGCTGGCCCCGATAGATCAGCGCGCGGGTCTCCCCGGACGGCAGGCGCTGCTCCTCCTCCGGCTCGCTGCCGACGAGCTCGATCACGTGCTGCCGCGAGCTCTCTCCGGGGCGGATGCGCGCCAGCGTCTCCGCCGACGGGACCTGGCCCCGGGCCCGCTCGGGGGCCTCGCCCCGCCCGACGTGGACGCGGTCGCGGAGCGTGCGGGCGAGCTTGCGCAGCAGGTTGCCGACGATCGGCCCGGTGAGGTTGCCCAGGCCCAGGAGGAGCGCGGAGAGCAGGATGGGCCGCCACGGCAGCCGCCCGCGGAAGTAGACGAACTGCACCTTCAGGGTCTGCGGCACGATGCCGTCGGCGGCCAGGAGCGGGATCGAGAAGACCTCGGTATTCTCCCGGGTCTCGCTCATGCGGCGGCTCGCGGTGGCCGGCACCACCTCGTCGATCTTGAGGTGGTTCGATTCCGCGAAGTTGACCGTCAGCCGTGAGAAGTCCGGGGCGAGCGGGATCACCCGATCGCGGTTGCCGTAGTAGAGCGGGTAGAGCGAGGAGTACCCGACGTCGCCGAAGCTCAGCGTGATGATGTGGCGCCGGCCCCAGAACGTCTCCTCGAGCCAGCTGACCCGCCGCGGCTTGATGGCCCCCTTCACCGACAGCTCGAGACGCGGGAGCCAGTCGAGGCTCGCCAGCTCGGGCGCCCACGGGACCCGCACGTAGGACGCCGGGCTCGCCCCGCGGGCCAGCCCTTCCGGGCGCGCGAAGGTGACGAAGGAAGCCCCGCCGAGCTGGCGCCGGCCCGCCGCGCCCGCGCCCGCGCCCATCAGGGCCCGATTCTGGGCCGAGAGCGGCACCCGCCCGTGCACCAGCACCTTGAAGCCCAGGCTCTCCACCTTCTGCACGAGCACGGGGTCGGCGCCGTCGGACCCGTCGGTGCCCACCAGCTGTCCCGGCCAGAGAAGGTAGAGATCCTGGGCGAACTCGGAGGGGTCGCGCGCGGGTGGCGGGGCCACGCTGAACGCCACGTTGATCCGCAGCGGGCCCGGGTCCCCGTCCACGTCCCGGCGCTGGATGTTCACGGTGATCGAGAGGGGTGCGATCCAGAACTCCGGGTTCGGCTTGGAAGCGATGAAGACCTGGGCGCGGGCGGCCGCGGGGGCCAGGCCGAGCGCCAGGAGGATGATCGCGACCGCGGCAACCGGACCTCGTCGCGTCACCTCGTCGGGTCCTCCCCCACCCGGACCAGCAGCTTGCCGAAGTTCTTCCCCTGCAGCAGGCCGATGAACGCCTGCGGGGCCTTCTCGAGGCCGGTCACCACGTCCTCCCGATACTTGAGCCGCCCCTGGCGCACCCAGCCGCCGCAGTCGGTCAGGAAGTCGCCCAGGCGCGCCATGTGGTCCGAGACGATGAAGCCCTGGACCAGCACGCGATTGAAGAGCAGGGGGCGCAGGTTCGGCCCCGGAACCGGCTCGGTGGCGTTGTACTCCGAGATCAGCCCGCAGAGCGGGATGCGCGCGTTCAGGTTGAGCAGCTGCATCACGGCCCGCAGCACGTCGCCGCCCACGTTCTCGAAGTAGACGTCGATGCCGCCGGGGCAGGCGGCCCGGAGCGAGGCGAGCAGGTCACCGGTCCGGTAGCTCACGCAGGCGTCGAAGCCCAGCTCGCGCACCACGTAGTCGCACTTGTCCGCCGAGCCCGCGATGCCCACCGCCCGGCACCCCTTGATCTTGGCGATCTGGCCCACCGCGGAGCCCACCGCGCCCGCGGCCGCGGAGACCACCACCGTCTCGCCCGACTTCGGCCGGCCGATGTCGAGCAGGCCGACGTAGGCGGTCATGCCGGGCATGCCGAGCACCCCCAGCGCGGTCGAGACCGGCGCCTGCTTGGGGTCGAGCTTGCGCACGCCGGCGCCCCTGGCCACCGCGTGCGACTGCCAGCCGTCGTAACCCAGCACGACGTCGCCCGGGGCGAGGCCGGGGTGCTTGGACTCCAGGATCTCGCTCACGGTGGCGCCCACGATCACCTGGCCCAGGTCCACCGAGGCCGCGTACGACTTGCCGCCGCTGATGCGGCCGCGCATGTACGGATCGAGCGAGAGGTAGATCGTCCGGCACACGATCTCGCCGTCGGCCGGCGCGGGCAGCGGCGACTCCACGAGGTCGAAGTCCTCGGGCTTGGGCATCCCCACCGGACGGCGGCGGAGCACGATCTGGCGGCGAACCGGTGCGGGCATGGCTTCCTCCTCCCGAATGGGGCCGCGGGTCAGCGGGGGTCGTCGCCCCGGCGGTACTCGCGGGTGATCTCGTCGAGGCGCGCCCTGAGCGCGGTGTCGAGGGGCTTCTCGGTCGCGGGCAGGACGTCGTCGAGCTGCTCGGAGCGGCTCGCCCCCACGATCGGCGCGGTGACCGCGGGCTCGGCCAGTGTCCACGCCACCGCGAGGCGGGCGAGCGACATGCCGGCGGCCGCGGCCAGTGGGCGGAGCCGCTCCACCGTCTGGAACTCGCGCTCGTGCCAGTACCGGTCCTGGTAACGGCCGGCCGCGGTGCCGAGGGTGAAGCGGGTGCCCGCGGTGGGGCCGGCCTCCCGCCGGTGCTTGCCGGAGAGGAAGCCGCCGGCCAGCGGGTTGTACGGGATCACCCCGATCCCCTCCTCGCGGCACAGCGGCAGCAGCTCGCGCTCGGGCTGGCGGAAGAGCAGATTGTAGCGCGGCTGGACCGAGTCGAAGCGCGCGACCCCGAGCACCTCGCTCCGCCCGAGGGCGCGGGCCACCTGATAGGCGTGGAAGTTCGAGCAGCCGACGTAGCGGGCCTTGCCGGCCCGCACCACGTCGTCGAGCGCGCGCAGGCTCTCGTCGATCGGGGTCGTGGGGTCCCAGTGGTGGAGCTGGTAGAGGTCCACGTAGTCGGTGCGCAGGCGGCGGAGCGAGCCGTCGATCGCGTCCAGGATGTGCTTGCGCGACGCGCCGCGGTCCCAGGGCCGCGCGCTCATCGCGCCCACGCACTTGGTGGCCACCACGAACTCGTGCCGACGGCCCTCGAGCCAGCGCCCGAGGATCTCCTCGGTGCGGCCCGCCGTGTCGAGGCCGCCGCCCAGCGGGTAGACGTCGGCAGTGTCGAGGAAGCTGACGCCGCCCGCAGCGGCGCGGTCGAGGATTGCGCGGGACGCGGCCTCGTCGCACTGCAGCCCGAAGGTCATGGTGCCGAGGCAGAGACGGGAGACGGACAGGCCGGTGCGGCCGAGGCGCGCGTGCTGCATCGAGGTCAGAGAGTAAACGAGCGGGCCGGCGCGGGCAAGCCGGCCCCGCGCCGGACGTGGTATAAGAGACGGCCATGGAATACCGGACACTGGGACGGACCGGGCTACGGGTCTCCGCGCTCGCGTTCGGCTGCGGGGACGTGGGCGGGCTCATGGTGCGCGGCACCCCCGCCGAGCGCGAGCGCGGGGTCGCGCGCGCGATCGAGCTCGGGATCAACTACCTCGACACCGCGCCGGCCTACGGCTCGGGCGAGTCCGAGAAGAATCTGGGCCAGGTGCTGCGCGCGCTCAAGCCCGCCGCGATCGTCGGCACCAAGTGGCGGCTCGTCGCCGCCGATCTGGCCGACGTGCCCGGCGCGGTGGCGCGCTCCGTCGAGACGAGCCTCGGGCGGCTCGGGCTCCCCCGCGTGGACCTGCTGCACCTGCACAACCTGATCGGACGCGTGGGCGACGAGCGCCCGCTCGGGGTGGCGCGGGTGCTGGAGGCGGTGGTGCCCGCGGTCCGCCGCCTGCAGGAGCAGGGCAAGGTGCGCTTCTTCGGCATCACCGCCTCCGGCGAGACCGGCGCGCTGCATCGCGCGCTGGCGAGCGGGGCGATCGACACCGCGCAGGTCGCCTTCAACCTCCTGAACCCAACCGGGGCGTACCCGGTACCCCCGGGATACCCCGCCCAGGACTACGACCGCCTGCTCGTGCTCGCGCG
>DATIFV010000033.1:0-11966 GCA_035455085.1 Candidatus Methylomirabilota bacterium
TTTTCATCAGCCTGGCCAGGCGGCTGCAGAAGCTGTACGCGGGCTCCAAGAAGCAGCGGGACCTGGGCTTCCTCGCCACCCGCTGGAACTACGGCGACAACCCGAAGGAGCCCGACATGGAGTTGGTGCTCAAGGAGATGAACGGGTACGCCACCGAGGACATCAAGGACAAGGACGGCAAGGTCGTTTACAAGAAGGGCCAGGCCCTGAGCACCTTTGCGCACATGACCGACGACGGCAAGACCGCCGGCGGCTGCTGGATCTACACCGGTGTCTGCGTCGAGGGCCCGGACGGCAAGCTCATCAACAAGGCCAACCAGCGCAAGCCCGCCGACGACAAGGACTACCTGGCGCACGGATGGGGGTTCGCCTGGCCAGCCAACCGCCGCATCATCTACAACCGCGCCTCCGCCGATCTCCACGGCAAGCCGTGGAGCGAGAAGAAGAAGCTCATCTGGTGGGACCCCGAGGCTCCCGGCAACGCGCCGGACAAGAAGGGCAAGTGGGTGGGCCTCGACGTGCCGGACTTCAACCCGTTCCTCGCGCCCGACGCCAAGAACGGCGACAAGCCGTACATCATGCGGGCGGATCTCGTGGGCGCGTTCTTCGGACCCCTCGTCGACGGGCCCTTCCCGGAGCACTACGAGCCGATCGAATCGCCGACCGTGAACCTGCTCTCCAAGCAGCAGAACAACCCGGTGGTCAAGATCTGGAGCGTGCCCGACCACAAGAACGATCTGGCTCCGGTCGGCTCGCCGGACTATCCCTACGTGATCACCACCTATCGGTTGACGGAGCACCATCTCTCCGGCGTCATGTCGCGCTACCTACCCATGCTCGCCGAGCTGTTCCACTCCCACTTCGCCGAGATCAGCCAGGAGCTCGCGGCGGAGCTCGGGATCAAGAACGGCGAGCGGGTCACCGTGCTGACCCCGCGCGGCAAGGTCCACGTGACCGCGATGGTCACGAACCGGCTGAAGCCGTTCATGATCGACGGCAAGAAGACGCATCAGATCGGGGTGCCCTGGCACTGGGGGTACAACGGCATCTCCAAGGGCGACATCACCAACGATCTCTCCGCCACGGTGGGAGACCCCACGGTCTACATCCAGGAGACCACGGCCTTCCTCTGTAACGTGAAGAAGGGGGAGGTGTAGCCATGGCCCGGACCCTCGCGATGTTCACGGACACGTCCCTGTGCATCGGCTGCCGCGCCTGCCAGGTGGCGTGCAAGCAGTGGAACGAGCTGCCGATGGAGCAGCCGGAGTGGACCGGGTCGTACCAGAACCAGAGCCACTTCACCGACAAGACCTACCGGCTGGTCCGCTTCATCGAGAAGCCCCAGCCGAACGGGGAGCTGCAGTGGCTCCTCATGTCGGACGTGTGCAAGCACTGCGCCCAGGCGGGCTGCCTCGACGCCTGCCCGACCGGGGCCATCCACCGGACCGAGTACGGCACCGTCAACATCAACCAGGACGTGTGCAACGGCTGCCGGTACTGCGTGAGCTCCTGCCCGTTCGGGGTGGTCGCGTTCAACCACGACACCGGCCGCGCCAACAAGTGCACCTTCTGCAACGATCGCATCCACAACGGGCTCGGGCCGGCGTGCGCCAAGACGTGCCCGACCGACTCGATCCAGTTCGGGTTCCGCGACGAGCTCGCGGCCAAGGCCGAGAAGCGCGTGGCCAAGCTGAAGGAGATGGGCTACCGCGGCGCGCAGCTCTACGGCGCCGACACCAACGGCCCCCTCGGCGGGCTGAACGCGTTCTTCCTGCTGCTGGACAAGCCGTCCACCTACAATCTGCCCGAGAAGCCGCTGCTGCCGCAGCGCAACGTTCTCGTGGACTCAGTGCTGGCGGTGGGGGCCGCGCTCCTGGTCGGGGTCAGCACGGTGGTGGCCTTCCGCGAGCGGGGCGGGAAGGAGGGCGGCGATGCTTAGGAGCCCGGACTGGCACCTGCTGATCGTCTGGTACTTCTTCCTGGGCGGCATCGCGGGGGGCGCGTACTTCACCGCGGCCATCGCGGACAACTTCGGCGGCTCGCGCGACCGCAACGTCGTGCGGACCGGCTACGTCCTCTCGCTGCTGATGATCGGCGTCTGCGGCCTGCTGCTGATCCTCGATCTCGGGACGCCGAGCCGCTTCCTGAACATGCTGGGGACGTTCAAGTTCTGGGACCCGATGTCCATCGGCGCCTGGATGCTGGGCGTGTTCGGCCTCTTCGCGCTCGTCTCCTCGGCGCTCTCGCTGTCGCCCGACGAGGCCCGGGCGGCCCTGCGGCGCAAGATCAGCCTGGTCGGGACGATCTTCGGATTCTTCCTCGCCGGCTATACCGGGGTGCTGCTGAGCGCCACCGCGCTGCCGTTCTGGAGCGACGCCCGCCTGATGGGGGCCCTCTTCCTGGCCTCGGGGGCGTCCACCGGCATCGCCGCGATCTCGCTCCTGCTCTACCTGACCGGGGACTCGGCCGGGGAGGGCTTCAAGAAGGTCAAGCGGGCGGACCGCTTCGCCATCCTCTTCGAGATCGTGGTGCTGGCGCTGTTCCTGGTGCTGCTGGGCTCGGCCGCCGCGCCGCTCGTCTCCGGGCAGATGGCGCCCCTCTTCTGGGGCGGCCTGGTGGTGCTCGGGCTCGTGGTGCCGCTGGGGCTCGACCTGCTGGGGGCCCGGGGAGTGCCGGCGGTGGTCCCGGCGGTGCTGGTGCTGGTCGGCGGCTTCATCCTGCGCTACGTCGTCGTGATGACCCACGCCTGAGAGGTCTCCGCGGCCCGGCTGGACAAGGGGCCCCCTCGGGGGCCCCTTCCTTTATACTTGGAGCCGGCACCCCGCGGACATGAGGACCTACTTCCGGGTCAAGGGCGGCCGTCTCGACGAGGTGAAGGGGGAGGTCGTCCGGGAGCAGCCGTTGACGGTCTACGTCAACGGCGAGCGCTTTCTCACGCTCCTCTGCTCGCCCTTCCAGCTCGAGGCGCTGGTCGTCGGCTACCTCTGGATGGAGAAGGTGGTGGAGGATCCCGGTGAGATCACCGAGCTCGACATCTCCGAGGTGGACGGCCGGGCCGACGTGACGCTCTCCCACCCGGTGACCTTGCCCACCGAGCGCATCCTCACCTCGGGTTGCGGCGGCGGCATGACCTTTCGCATCGATCCCAGGCTCTTCCCCCGGCTGCACTCCACGCTGCGGGTGACCCAGCACGAGCTGGCGGCGCGGCTCAAGGACCTCATCGCCCGCGCCGCCCACTACCAGGCATCCCGCGGCATCCACGGTGCGGCCCTAGCCGACCGCGATCGCCTCCTGCTGATGGCCGAGGACGTGGGGCGCCACAACGCGGTGGACAAGCTGAAGGGGGAAGCCCTGCTCCAAGGCATCCCGACCGTGGACCGCATCCTGCTGTCGACGGGCCGGGTGTCGTCGGAGATGCTGCTCAAGGCCGCCCGCATGGCGGTCCCGGTGGTCGCCTCGCGCACGTCGCCGACCGAGATGGCGGTGGGCCTGGCCGAGCAGCTCGGGATCACGGTGGTCGGCTACCTGCGGCCCGACAGCTGCAACCTCTATGCGGGCGACGCCCTCGTCGCGGACGGCGCGGCCTGATCCCATGGCCGACTACGCCGCGCTGATGGCCGACTGGCAGGCGCTGCTGGCGCGGCGCGCCGCCCTCGCCGGGCCGCTCCGCTTCTGGACCGCCATCCTGGAGGGCTGGGCCGCGTGGAAGCCGCCGGCCACGCTGGTGCCGCTCGCCCGGCCCCTGGCCGAGTGCCGGCGCCGATGGGAAGCGGGCCGGGCCCTGCTGGACGACGCCACCCCCGCGATCCCCGCGGCCTCCGTCGAGGACCTGATCGGGCCCGTGATGGAGCGGCTCGCCGCCGACGGCCCGGAGAGCGCGGCCGCGCTGCGTCGCTTCGCCGAGGCCTGGGACGAGGAGCGGCTGGGCCCGGAGGCGCTCCTGCCGGGCCTCGATCGCGATCCGGCCGCACGGCTTCAGGAGCGCTTCGGCCTCGCGGCCCACCTGGGCGCGTTCCTGATCCCGGCCGCGGTGCGGCCCGCGCTCGAGATCTACTTCGAGGGGGTACGCGAGCTGCCGGACGGGGTATGGGAGCGCGGGGGCTGCCCGTGGTGCGGCGGCGCGCCGTCCTACGGGGCCCTCGGGGAGGACGGCCGCCGCCGCCTCTCGTGCCACGTGTGCGGCGGGGCGTGGATCGCGGCCCGCCTGCGCTGCCCGTTCTGCGAGAGCTGGAACTCGCAGGACCTCGTCCGCCTCGTGGCCGAGGGGCTCGAGGAGGGCTACTTCATCGAGGCCTGTCATGCATGCCGGGGGTACCTGAAGGGGGTGGACCGTCGTCAGCGCTGGAACGCGGGCCCGCCGCTGGTCGAGGACTGGGGCTCCCCCCACCTCGACGTCTACGCGGCCCGGGAAGGGTTCTGGCGCGCCACCCCGTCGCTCGCCCACCTGTTGCCGCCCGACCACCCGGAGGCATCGGCGTGAACGCGGTGCTCTACGACGTGGCGCTGACCGCGTACATCCTGGCCGCGGCGGCGGCGCTGGGCTCCCTCCTGGGCCGCCGCGATCAGCTCGCCCGGGCCGCCCTCCTGCTGACGCAGGCCGGCTGGGTGTGTCACACGGTGGCGGTCGTGGTGCGGGGAATCGAGCTCGGCCGGCTGCCGTTCCTGACCATGGCCGAGGTCATCTCGGTCGTGATCTGGGCCGCGGTGCTGCTCGATCTCTGGCTCGAGCGTCGCCAGCGCATGCGGCCGCTCGGGGCCTTCGTCCTGCCGGTGATCCTCGCTTTGGGGCTCGGGCTGCCCACCGGGCTCCGCGCCATCGCGCTGGAGACGCCGGTACGGAGCGGCTGGATCGTCGTGCACGTGGCCCTGGTGCTGGTGGGGCTCGCGGCCCTCGTGCTGAACTTCGGCATCGCCCTGATGTACCTCCTGCAGGAGCGGCAGCTGAAGGCCAAGCGGACCGGGACGGTCCTGCGCCGCCTGCCGCCGCTCGAGGCGCTCGACCGCCTGACCGTCGCGACCCTGACCATCGGCTTCCCCTTCCTGACGGTGGGACTGGCGCTCGGGCTCCTCTCGGCCCCGGCCGCGTGGGGGAGCGTGCTGACCTTCGACCCGCTCGCGGTCTTCTCGCTGGCCATGTGGACGATCTACACGGTCACCCTGCTCGGCCGGGTCATCGGGCAGTGGGGCGGCCGGCGCGCCGCCTACCTGGCGATCGCGGGCTTCTGCGTGCTGCTGGCCACCCTCGGCGCCGGCGTCTTCCTCCACGGCCGGCACGGGTCCTGACCCCGCCATGGCTCCGGGCACCCTCTTCGTGGCGAGCATGAATCACCGCTCCGCGCCGGTGGCGCTGCGCGAGCAGCTCGCCCTCGAGGAGGACAAGATCCGCGAGATCCTCGCGGACCTGGTCGGCCGCGGGCTGCTCGACGAGGCCATGATCATCTCCACCTGCAACCGGGTGGAGGTCTACGGGGTGGCCGCGGTGCCCGGGGAGGCGCGGACCGCGGCCTTCGGCCGGCTGGGCAGCCAGCGCGGCCTGACCTGGCGCGACCTCGAGCCGCACGTGACCACCCTCACCGGCGACGAGGCCGTGCTGCACGCCTTCCGCGTGGCGGCGAGCCTCGACTCCATGATCCTCGGGGAGCCCCAGATCCTGGGCCAGGTCAAGGACGCGTTCGCGCTCGCTCAGTCCGCGGGCACCGCGGGCACGGTCCTCCACGCCCTGATGCACCGGGCCTTCGCGGCGGCCAAGCGCGTCCGCAGCGAGACCGAGGTGGGCCGGCTCGCGGTCTCCGTCTCCTACGCCGCCGTCGAGCTGGCGCGGAAGATCTTCGACGGGCTCGAGGGCCGGGCGGTGCTGCTGCTGGGCGCGGGCGAGATGAGCGAGCTGGCCGCCCGTCACCTGGTGGACCAGGGGGCGCTCCCGCTCTACGTGGCCAACCGGACGTGGAGCCGTGCCCAGGATCTCGCCCGCGCCCTCGGCGGCACCGCGGTCCCGTTCGACCACCTCGCCGCGACCCTGGCCCTGGTGGACATCGTGGTCGCCTCCACCGCGGCGCCGGAGCCGATCGTCACCGCGGCGCAGGTGCGGGCGGCGCTCCACGGGCGCCGCAGCCGGCCCCTGTTCTTCATCGACATCGCGGTGCCGCGCAACGTGGAGCCCGCGGTCAACGACATCGACAACGCCTTCTGCTACGACATCGACGACCTGCGGTCGGTGGTGGAGGCCAACCTCAAGGAACGACAGCGCGAGGCGCTGCGCGCCCAGGCCCTGCTGGAGGGCGAGGTCGCCAAGTTCTCCGCCCGCCTGCAGCAGCTGGACGTGGTGCCCACGATCGTGTCCCTCCGCGAGAAGCTCGAGGCCATCCGGCGCGCCGAGCTGGAGCGGGCGCTCGGCCGGCTCCCCGGCGCCGGCGAGGAGACGCGGCGGGTGATGGAGGCGCTCAGCCAGGCGATCGTGAACAAGGTCCTGCACGCGCCCATGGTCAAGCTGAAAGACTCCTCCCGCGCCGGGCATGGCCGCCGGTGGACCGAGGTGATCTCCGAGCTGTTCGGGCTGCGCCACCCCGACCGGCCGGGCCCCGGCGAATGAGGCCCGAAGGCCGGCAAGCCGACCGGGAAGTGCTTGAACTTCGCCCCGCCCTGGACGACACTCGGGCAGTGGCGGTGAGCGATGGTGCTCCGGACCGAGGACAGAAGGGCGCTCGACGATGCGGCCTGCGCATAATCAAGTGATGGGCGAGCTGGTGATATCTAGGCCATTGATCGGACGGGTGATCCTCGTCACCCGACCCCGGGAGCAGGCCGGGGTGTTCGCCGAGCTGCTTGAGGCGATGGGGGCTCGGGTGATGCTGGTGCCGACCATCGCGATCGAGGAGCCCGAGTCCTGGGCCCCGCTGGACGCGGCGCTCGCGGCGCCCCACGACTGGGTGATCTTCACGAGCGTGAACGGCGTGGCCATGGTTCGCCGCCGCCTGGAGGCCACCGGGCGGAGCCGTGCGCTGCTCGAGCGGAGCCGGCTTGCCGCCATCGGGCCGGCCACCGCCGGGGCCCTGCGCGACTGGGGGCTGAGCGCGGCGGTGGTGCCGGACGAGTACGTCGCGGAGGGCCTGGTGGAGCGCCTGCGCCCGCTGGTCGCGGCGGGTGACCGCGTGCTCCTCCCCCGCGCGGCCCAGACCCGCGACGTGCTCGTGCGTGAGCTGGTCGCGCTCGGGGCGCGGGTCACCGAGGTGGCGGCCTATCGCACCCGCGCGGCCACCGAGCACGCGGCGGGGTTGCGCGCGGCGCTCGCGGAGGGCGGGGTGGACGTGGTGACGTTCACCAGCTCCTCCACCGTGCGGAGCTTCTGCGCCCTGTTCAGCCCGGACGAGCTGCCGAGGCTCCTGCGCGGCGTCACCGTCGCCTGCATCGGTCCGGTCACCCGCGCCACCGCGGAGGAGTGCGGGCTCACCGCCCACGTGGTGCCCGCCGAGTACACGATCCCGGGGCTGGCCCGGGCGATCGCGACCCACTTCGAGCCAGCAAGGAGCTAGCGCATGCCGTTCCCCGTCTACCGTCCCCGCCGCCTCCGGGAGTCGCCGCTGCTCCGGTCCATGGTCCGCGAGACCTCGCTGCGCATCGACGACTTCGTGTACCCGCTCTTCGCGGTCCACGGCCGCGGTGTCCGCGAGCCCATCGGCTCGATGCCCGGGCAATACCGCCTCTCCATCGACGAGCTGCTCAAGGAGTGCAAGGACGCCGCGTCGATGGGCATCCCGGCGGTGCTGCTCTTCGGCCTGCCCCGCGACAAGGACCCCCGGGGGAGCGAGGCCTACGCGGAGGACGGCATCATCCAGCAGGCGGTGCGCGCGGTGAAGGACACGATTCCCGACCTGCTCGTCATCACCGACGTGTGCCTGTGCGAGTACACGAGCCACGGGCACTGCGGGGTGGTGGAGGACGGCCGGATCAAGAACGACCCCACCCTGGAGCTGATCGCGCGCACCGCGGTGTCCCACGCGGAGGCGGGCGCGGACCTCGTCGCGCCGTCGGACATGATGGACGGGCGGGTCTCGGCGATCCGGGAGGGGCTCGACGAGGCCGGATACCCGGAGACTCCGATCATGGCCTACTCGGCCAAGTACGCCTCCGCCTTCTACGGCCCGTTCCGGGAGGCGGCGGACTCGACCCCGCAGTTCGGCGATCGGCGCTCCTACCAGATGGATCCCGCCAACGCGATGGAGGCGATGCGGGAGGTCGCGCTCGACGTCGACGAGGGCGCCGACATCGTGATGGTGAAGCCGGCGCTGCCCTACCTCGACGTGATCGCCCGGGTGAAGGGCGAGTTCGGCCTGCCGGTGGCCGCCTACTCGGTCTCCGGCGAGTACGCGATGCTCAAGGCGGCCGGCCAGCTCGGCTGGCTCGACGAGGACCGCGCGGTGCTGGAGGCGCTGACCGGCATCCGGCGGGCGGGGGCCGACATCATCATCAGCTACTTCGCCAAGGACGCGGCCCGCCTCATCGAGCAGGGCCGCACGTGAGGATCTCGGCGAAGGGGGAGTATGCCATCAAGGCGATGGTGGATCTCGCCCTGCACGACGGCCGGGATCTCTCGCCGATCCAGGAGGTCGCGGCTCGCCAGGCGATCCCGCAGCGGTATCTGGAGCAGGTTCTGCTCCAGCTCAAGCGGGCCGGCTTCCTCTACGCGCGGCGCGGATCGGCGGGCGGCTACCGGCTGAGCCGGCCCGCGGACCAGATCACGGTGGGCGCGGTGCTCCGGGCGGTGGAGGGCCCGCCCGCGGGGCCCGCGGCCCGGCCGGCTGGCCGCGGAGAAGATGCGGCCGGGCTCCACGAGCTGTGGCAGGAGATCGCGGAAGCGATGGCCTCGGTGGTGGACCGGACCACGCTCGAGGACCTGCGGCAGCGGGCGCTGGAGCGGCGGCGCGCGGCTCAGCCGATGTACCACATCTGAGGCCTCTCGAAGGGACCCGACCATGACGACCAGGCGGACGGCGCCGGCGCGCCCGAAGACGGCCGGCTCGGTGCTGGAGCTGGTGGGGGGCACCCCGCTCGTGCGCCTCAACCGCATCCCGAAGCCGGGAGGGGCCGTGGTGCTGGCCAAGCTCGAGTCGCTCAACCCGGGCGGCAGCGTGAAGGACCGCATCGCGCTGGCCATGGTGGAGGACGCGGAGCGGCGCGGGCTGCTCAAGCCGGGCGCGACCCTGGTCGAGCCGACCAGCGGCAACACCGGGATCGGGCTCGCGATGGTGTGCGCGGTGCGCGGCTATCGCCTGATCCTCACCATGCCCGACGACATGAGCGTGGAGCGGCAGCGCCTGCTCGCGCGCTACGGGGCGGAGATCCACTTGACCCCGGCGATCGAGGGGATGACCGGGGCCGTCTTCGCGGCCCAGGAGATCTGCCGCGAGCACCCGGACTACTTCATGCCGCTGCAGTTCGAGAACCCCGCCAATCCGGAGGCGCACCGCCGCACCACCGCGCTCGAGATCTTGGACGCGACGGAGGAGCGGCTGGACGTCTTCGTGGCGGCGGTCGGGACCGGTGGCACCGTGACCGGGGTGGGCGAGGTGCTGAAGGAGCGGCTGCCCGCGGTGCGGGTGGTGGGGGTCGAGCCGGCGCGCTCGCCGGTCCTCTCCGGCGGCCGCTTCCGCCCGCACGGGATCCAGGGCATCGGCGCTTCGTTCGTGCCCGGGGTCCTGAATCGTTCCGTGCTCGACGACATCATACAGGTGCGGGACGAGGACGCGACCGCCACCGCGCGACGGCTCGCCCGCGAGGAGGGGCTCCTGGTGGGCATCTCCTCCGGGGCCAACGTCTTTGCGGCCTGTCAGGTCGCGGAGGTCCTGCCGGCCGGGCAGGTGGTGGTCACGGTGCTGTGCGATACTGGCGAGCGCTATCTGAGCGTGACGTTCTAGGAGAGCGGCCATGAGTGTTCAGGTCTATATCCCGACCCCGTTCCGCCGCGCGACCGGGAACGCGGATCGGGTCGCGGTCGAGGCGCCCGACGTGAAGGCTCTTCTCGACGAGCTGGAGGAGCAGTTCGGCGCGCTCAAGGGCCTCGTGCGCAACGACCAGGGCGAGGTGCACCACCACGTCAACATCTACGTGAACGACGAGGCCATCGAGGCCTTGCAGGGCCTCGACACCGCGCTCCGGGACGGGGACGAGGTCTCGATCATTCCAGCCCTCGCGGGCGGCGGGCCGGGCCTAGGCCGAAGCTGATCCCCGGCGAATGATCCTGACCCCCGACGAGCTCATCCGGGTGCGCGCGCAGGCCGAGGCCGAGTACCCCGCCGAGTGCTGCGGGGTGCTGCTCACCCGCGACGCCGCCTCGCCCGACCGCGTCCTGATGGCGTGCCGCAACGTCCAGGACGAGCTCCACGCCAAGGACCCCGTCCGTCACCCGCGCGACTCCCGGACCGCCTACTTCATCGACCCCAAGGACCTGCTGACCATCGGGCGCCGGGAGGGGCAGGGCTACCGGGTCGCCACCATCTACCACTCGCACGTGGACACCGGCGCCTACTTCTCGGCCACCGATCGGCAGAACGCCCTCATCGACGGCGAGCCCGCCTACCCGGACGCGGTCTACGTCGTGCTGTCGGTGCTCGGCGGCCGCGTGGCCGACGCGGCCGCCTTCGTATGGGATGCCGCGGCCCGCGACTTCGTGCCCACCGAGTTCCCGAAGACCTGACCCTATGACCTCATCCGACGAGCTCTTCGCGGCGGCGCAGCGTCTCATGCCCGGCGGGGTCAACAGCCCGGTACGCGCCTTCCGCGGCGTGGGCGGCTCGCCGTTCTTCGTGGCGCGCGCCGAGGGCGCACGGCTCGTGGACGTGGAGGGCCGGTCCTACGTCGACTTCCTGGGCTCCTGGGGGCCGCTGATCCTGGGGCACGCGGCGCCGGCGGTGGTGGAAGCGGTGACCGAGGCGGTCCGTCGCGGCACCAGCTACGGCGCGCCGACCGCGGGCGAGGTGGAGATGGCCGAGCTGATCACGCGCGCGGTGCCCTCGATGGAGATGGTGCGCCTCGTGTCCTCGGGGACGGAGGCGGCGATGAGCGCGCTGCGGGTGGCCCGGGGCGCCACCGGCCGCGACTTCATCGTCAAGTTCGATGGCTGCTATCACGGCCACGCCGACAGCCTGCTCGTCAAGGCGGGCTCGGGCGGCGCCACCTTCGGCGTCCCGGACAGCCTGGGGGTGCCGCCGGCCCTCGCGGCGCTGACCCTGACGGTGCCGTTCAACGACCTGGAGGCGGTGCGACGGCAGCTCGATGCCCACCCGGGCCAGGTCGCCGCGGTGATCGTGGAGCC
Organism: Candidatus Methylomirabilota bacterium; assembly: GCA_035455085.1. GTDB lineage: Bacteria > Methylomirabilota > Methylomirabilia > Rokubacteriales > CSP1-6 > CAMLFJ01. The sequence continues at coordinate 11,309 of DATIFV010000033.1, forward strand.
GGTGGCGGGGAACATGGGAGTGGTGCCGCCGGCGCCCGGCTTCCTCGCCGGGCTGCGAGAGCTGACCGCCCGGCACGGGAGCCTCCTGATCTTCGACGAGGTCATCACCGGCTTCCGGGTCGCGTGGGGCGGGGCGCAGGCGCGCTACGAGGTCCGCCCGGATCTCACCTGCCTCGGCAAGATCATCGGAGGCGGCCTGCCGGTCGGGGCGTACGGAGGATCGCGCACGGTGATGGAGCGCGTGTCGCCGCTCGGGGGGATCTATCAGGCGGGCACGCTTTCCGGCAATCCGCTCGCGGTGGCGGCGGGCCTGGCCACCCTCCGGGCGCTGGAGCGCCCCGGCGTGTACGAGCGGCTCGAGGCGCTGGGGGCCCGGGTGGAGCGCGACATCGCCGACGCGGCCCGCGCGGCGGGCGTGCCGGTCACCATCAACCGCGTCGGCTCGATGCTCACCGTGTTCTTCACCGAGGGCCCGGTGACCGACTACGCCTCCGCCAAGCGCGCCGACACCGCGCGGTACGCCCGGTACTTCCACGCGATGCGGGAAGCCGGGGTGTTTCTGGCTCCTTCCCAGTTCGAGGCGGCCTTCGTCTCGCTGGCCCACCGCGACGAGGATCTCGCGGCGGCGGCCCGCGCGTGCCGGAGCGCGCTGGGGCAG
>DATIFV010000034.1:0-11503 GCA_035455085.1 Candidatus Methylomirabilota bacterium
GTACCCGGACTCGGGCTCGTGGGCCCCCGCCACCACGTCGTGCACCGACAGCTCGGGGACCAGGCGGCGCACGTCGTCCGGCCCGACCAGGTCCACCCGCACCCCCAGCTCCCGGGCCCGCCCGACGTTCTCGCGCAGGTAGGGCGCGGTGTCCGCACCGGCCAGCCACAGCACCCCGACCTGCCGAAAGCCCGGATCGCCGCCGCCGATCGCATCCGCCCAGTGCTGGAAGGTGCTCGCCGAGGCGTTGCCGGTCCGGGTGAGGAAATCCATCGCGTAGAAGCGGCGCACGAGCGCGGAGGACCGGCCGGTGGGACCCGAGGCCGGGAACTTCCGCTCGACCAGGACCACCCGCCCCGCCTTCCGGCGCGCCAGGTGACAGGCCACGCTGGCCCCGTGCACGCCCCCTCCGATCACGACGACATCCGCGGTGCCCGGCACTTCGCTCATGACGCCCCCCCGACGGATTGGCCCCCACGTCTCGCGCGCCCGCCATTATGCACGAGACGCCGGTCCGGACCACGCGCGAGTGGGCCGGCCGGTCGCGGTAGTGCATCTGTATCATCGGCGTCCCGCTTCTGCGCCTTGACGGGCCGCGGCGGCCGCGCACAGGATTGGCCATGTCGCTTCCGGGCGATCGCGAGATCGGGTCCCGCGCGGAGCAGTGGCGGGCCGAAACGCTCCGGCCGCAGCTCGAGGCGCTGGGCGAGCGCAGGGAGCGCTTCGAGACGGACTCGGGCATCCCGGTGAAGAGCCTGTACACCCCGCTCGACGCGGCCGAGCGGGACTACCTGGACTCGCTCGGCTTCCCCGGGGAGTTCCCCTTCACGCGCGGCGCCGATCCCAACATGTACCGGAGCCGGATGTACGGCACCGCCCAGTTCACCGGCTTCGCCACGCCGGTCGAGACCAACCAGCTGTACCGCCGCCTGCTGGCCCAGGGCATGGGCAGCCTCTACATGGCGTGCGACCTGCCGTGCCAGCTCGGCTACGACTCCGACGACCCGCGGGTCGCCGGCGAGGTGGGCAAGTGCGGGGTGGCCATCAACTCCATCCGGGACATGGAGACCATCCTCGCCGGCATCGACCTCGCCCGGACGCGGATCACCATCGTGGCCAACGCCAACGCCCCGGTGATCCTGGCCATGCTCGACGTGGTGGCGGAGCGGCGGGATGTGGACAAGGCGAAGATCACCGGCTTCATCCAGAACGACATCCTCAAGGAGTTCTTCGCCCGCAACACCTACATCTTCCCGATCGACCCCTCCCTGCGCCTGCACTCGGACACCGTCGTCTTCTCCCGGCAGGAGCTACCCGGCTTCCACCCGTTCAACCCGATCTCGTACCAGATCCGGGAGGCGGGCGCGACCGCGGTGCAGGAGGCGGCCTTCACCCTGGCCGACGCCGCGACCTACGTGGAGAACGCGACGCGGCGGGGGATCTCCGCCGACGAGCTGGGCCCCCTCTTCTTCACGATCATCGTCAACCACCGCGACTTCTTCGAGGAGGTCGCCAAGATCCGGGCGATGCGGCGGATCTGGGCCCGACTCATGCGGGACAAGCTCGGCGCCAAGCGCGACGAGGCCTGCGCCCTCCGCTTCCACGCGAGCCAGGGCGCGGTGGGCCTCAACCTCACGCGATCGCTGCCCGAGGCGAACATCGTCCGCTGCACGCTCGCCGGCCTGGCCGGCGTGCTGTCGGGAGCGCAGAGCGTGGGTCTCCGGACCATGGACGAGGCCTACGGCATCCCCAGCGCCAAGGCCAGCCTGATCGCCCTGCGCACCCTGCAGATCATCGGCGAGGAGACCGGGGTGACCAGCACGGTGGATCCCCTGGCCGGCTCCTATCTGGTCGAGTGGCTGACCGACGAGGTCGAGCGGCGGATTCGCGACTACCTGACCAGGATCGACGCCCTCGGGGGCATGGTGAGCGCCATCAAGGCCGGCTACGTCCAGGGCGAGATCGCCCAGAGCGCCTTCGCCTACGAGCGGGACCTGGAGGAGCGCCGGAAGATCACCGTGGGCATGAACCTCCACGCCGACCCGGTGGAGGCAGACGATCACCACGCCTGCTACCAGCTCGACCCGGCCCTGCAGGCGGAGCAGATCCGGCAGCTGGGGGAGTTCAAGCGCCGGAGAAACCCGGCCCGCGTGGCCGGCGCCCTCGCGGCCGTGCGCGAGACGGCGGGGCGGCCGGAGGGCAACGAGAACAACCTGATGGTGCCCATCAAGGAGGCGGTGAAGGCCGACGCCACCATCGGCGAGATCGTCCGTGCCCTGAAGGACGTCTTCGGCGAGCACCGGGGGGGATAACCGGGCCCACAGCGAGGCGGGATGGCACAGAAGCTGGAACCCTCCCCGAGCCCCGACCGGTGGCTCACCTACTACCCGATCTGCCTGGCCGCGATCGGCGTCATGTCGATCGTGGTCGGCGCCGCGATCGTCCTGGGGCCGGCGCTCGGAGCGCCGCTCGAGGGCCTCCTCGGGCTCGCGCTCGGCACCCTCTACGTGGGGGTCGCCATCGGCCTGGCCGAGCGGAGGCGGTGGGCCTGGCGCGTGAACCAGTGGGGCCTCCTGCTCGTCCAGCCCATCACCCTGGCCGCCGTCCTGGGGCTGTGGCAGGTCCAGCGGTTCCCGCTGCTCCTGGCCTGGCGCAGCGGGATGGCCCTCTTCCTCGGCCTCTGGTCGGTCCTGAACATGCGCTACTTCCAGAAGCGCCGCCATCTCTTCGGCGCTGCCCCGGACGCTACAACGGATGCTACCCCCCCATCTGCCACGCCTTGATCGCCGCGAAGGGGTGCAGCAGCATCACGATGTTGAGCACGAGGCTGTCGCGGATCGTGAGCAGGAGCGCGGCCTCGACCACCACGAAGGCTAGCGCCGACAGCCACACCGGCAGGCGCATCGCGCCCGCGTAGCCGAGAGCGAAGGCGATCACGTCGGCCACCGAGTTGACGATGCTGTCGCCGTAGTAGTTGAGCGAGATCGTCGACTCGCGGTAGGCCTCGATGACCCGGTCCGTGTTCTCGCCGACCTCCCAGCCCACCTCGACCGCGACCGCCAGGAGAAACCGGAGCCCGGGCCAGCGCGAGCGGAGGAGGAGCCACAGCAGCGCGTAGTAGAGCGCCCCGTGCAGCACGTGGGTGAACGTGTAAGGATCCAGGACGTGCTGCGAGTTGTGCGGGCTCCAGATGTCCCAGGACCAGGGGCTCATGGAGCCGCACGCGCACCAGAGGCGCCGTCCCATGAGATGGAGCGCCCCCGCGCCGGCCGCGGTGAGGCCGACCGCCGCCACGAGCGTCCATCGGCCGATCGCTCCCATGACGGGTCCCAGTATGCCCGAACTGCCGCCGGCGAATTGACCCGGTCCCGGACCCGGTGGTTGAATACCCGCCGTGCCCCACGCCGATCTCGTCCTCACCGGCGGCAAGATCCTGACCCTCGACCCACAGGGCCGCAGCGTCCAGGCGCTGGCAGTCCGCGGAGAGCGCATCGCGGCCCTCGGCACCGACGACGAGATCGACCGCCTCGTCGGCCCCGCCACGCGCCGCATCGACCTGCGCGGGCGCCTGGCCGTCCCCGGGCTCTGCGACGGCCACGCCCACATGGACCGAGAGGGCCTCAAGCTCAGGTGGCCGTCGCTGGCGGGCGCCCGCTCGATCGACGACATCCTGCAGATCGTCGAGGGCCTGGTGCGCCGCGCCGCCCCCGGCGAGTGGATCGTGACCATGCCGATCGGGGAGCCGCCGTTCTACGAGGGCGTGCCCGACAACCTGGCCGAGAAGCGCTGGCCCACCCGGCACGATCTCGATCGGGTCGCGCCCGAGCATCCGGTCTACATCCGCGCCATCTGGGGGCACTGGCGCAACACCCTGCCCCTCGTCTCGATCGCCAACAGCCGGGCGCTCGCCCGCGCCGGCATCGGTCGCGACACGCGGCCGCCCGCGCCCTCCATCGAGATCCAGCGCGATGCCGCCGGGGAGCCCACCGGGGTCCTGATCGAGCAGACGTACAAGCCGCTGGTCGAGCACACCCTGATGGCGGCGGCGCCGCGCTTCACCCTGGCGGACCGGATCGCGGGCCTCGCCGAGTCCATGCGCATCTACAACCGCCGCGGCACCACCAGCGTCTTCGAGGGCCACGGCGTCTCCGCCGAGGTGCTCGCGGCGTACCAGGCGCTGCGCGAGCGCGGCCGGCCCCGCGTGCGGGCCCATCTCCTCTTCAGCCCCCCCTGGCCGTCGGCCGACGGGGTCGCGGTAGCGGAGTTGCTGCGCGGCTGGGGCGCCTGGCTGGGCCGCCGCGGGCTCGGCGACGAGTACCTGCGGGTGGGCGGCCTCTACACCGAGTCCGACTACACGGAGGAGAACCGGCTACGCGGGAGCACCTCGCCCTACACCGGCTGGGCCGGCTTCTCCTACAAGGCGGCGCTGCCCGAGGACGTCATGGTCGAGATGATGGTCGAGGCCGCGCGCAACGACATCCGCGTCGGCAGCTTCACCCCGAACATCCTCGAGCTCTACGAGCGCGTGGACCGCGCGGTCCCGATCGCCGATCGGCGGTGGATCATCGAGCACATCGGCGTCTACGGGCCCGAGGAGATCCGGCGGATCCGGGCCCTCGGCCTGGTCCTCACCAGCTATACCGGCCGCTACATCTGGCAGGACGGCGCGGCGCTGGCCCGCGAGCTCGGGCCCGCCGGCGCCTCGCGCATCGCCCCGCTGCGCGCGCTGCGCGAGGCCGGCGTCCACGTCGCGCTGGCCACCGACAACGTGCCCCCGTCCCTGTTCGATCCGATCCACCACGCGGTCACCCGCAAGCCCCGCGGCGCGACCGCGCCCGTCGGCGCCGACCAGTGCCTGACGCGCGAGGAGGCGCTCGCGTGCGCCTCCCGCGAGGGCGCCTACCTCACCTTCGAGGAGGGCGACAAGGGCACCCTCGAGGTGGGCAAGCTCGCCGACATCGCGGTGCTGGACCGCGATCTGCTGACCGTGCCCGAGGACGCGATCCCGGACACTCGCGCCGACCTCGTCGTCGTGGGCAGCGCGGTGGTGCTGGACCCGACGGCGCCCTGAGCCGCCGGCGTGCCGGTCAGGTCCCGGTCGGCCTGGCCCGCAGCGCCGCCAGCAGGCCCTGCGCGGCCTCGATGCCCCGGCGCAGACACCGGTCGCCGGCGGCCGCGGAGGCGAGCTCCTCGGCGCCGCTCACGTCCCACCCGGGCTTGCCGCGCGGAGGCTTGCCGTGCAGCAGCCGGTCCCGCACCCGGCCGGCCTCTGCAAGGCTCTCGGCGATGGCCGGGGCGATCAGGCCCAGCCGCGCGGCCAGCTCGATCCGCGCGGGCAGCGGCAGCGGTGCGACATCGGCGAGGAGGGCTCCGATCTCCGGGCCCGCGCCGGGGGACGCGAGCTTGCCGGCCAGCATCACCGCGACCAGGCGGTCGAGCAGGAGCTGGACCAGCAGGAGGCGGCTCAGCCGCTGCACCTTGTCGTCGGAGTCGAGGCCGACCGCCCGGCACAGGCCGGTCCAGTCGGGATCCTCCGGTACCGACAGCATGGGGGGCGGGCTCGGGCGGGTGCGCGCGGACGGCGGCGCCGGCGCGGCCGGCGGCGGGACCGCCGCGACCGGAGCGGGATGCGCCGGCTCGAGGGCCGGCGGCGGGCCCGGGCGCGTCACGACGACCTCGCGCTCGTTGGCGTCGATCCAGGCCTTGGCCATCTTCACCGCCGCGACGTCGGCATCGCCGCGGGTCGCCCGGGTCTCCAGCGCGGTGGCCCGCAGCGGCGGCTTGGCCGTCACCACCCCGCGCTCGGTGACCTCGAGCTCGGCCACCGGCAGCCAGCGCCCGTCCGGCTGCCGCTCGGAATTCGCGATGATCGTGTACCCCTTGTACGGGACGTCCATCGCGCCCCCCTTCTAGGTGCCAGCCGCCCGCAGCGCGGGGAACACGCGCTCGGCCAGCAGCTCGATCGTCCGGAGCACCTTGGCCTGCTCCATGCCCGGCCACTGGACACGGAAGATGAAGCAGTTGGTGCCCAGCCGGTCGGCGTAGCGCCGGATCTCGCGGACGGCGTCCTCGGGGTCGCCCACGATGAAGCGGTCCGCCACCAGCTCCTCGAACTCGTGCGAGAAGCTGTCTCCTTCCGGCAGCGCCTTGTCCTGGCCCCACGACGCGTAGGCCTTGTACTTGGCCTCGAGGAACGGCCGGCATTCCTTCAGGGCGGTGCGCCGGTCGGGAGCCACGTACAGCTCCTTGATGATCGGCAGCTCCGCCGGGAACGGCCGGCCCGCATCCCGGAGGGCCTCGCGGTACACGCCCATCTGCCGCTCGAGCACCGCGAGCTTGGCGTGCGGGTTGATGACCCAGGCGTCTCCCAGCCGCGCGGCCCGGACCACCGCCGCGTCGTTGTTGGCCGCGAACCACACCGGCGGGTGCGGCCGCTGCACGGGGCGCAGCATCATGCGCGCGCCGGTGAGCTGGAAGAACCGGCCGTGGTGCGTCACCTCGTCGCCGGACCACAGCCGCCGGATGACCTCCAGCCCCTCGACCAGGCGCCCCACCCGCTCCTTGGGCGCCACCCCGAACGCCTCGTTCTCCTCGTCGCGATAGCCGAGGCCCACCCCGAAGATGAACCGCCCCTCGGTGATGACGTCCAGCGTGGCCACCTGCTCGGCCACGTCCACCGGGTTGAGCAGCGGCAGCAGGATCACGGTGGCGCCCACGCGCATGGTCCCCGCCTCGGCGGCGAGCCGGGCGAGCGCGGGCAGGCTCTGCACCTCCTGGAACGGCATCGAGAGGAAGTGCTGGCCCATCACGATGAGGCCGAAGCCGGCGTCGCGGGCCGCCCGCACCTGGTCGATGTGCTCGCGGAAGCGGTCGACCATGGACACGCCGGGTGGGTGCTGCTTGGAGACGAGCAGGCCGAAGTTCATGGGTTCCTCCGGGCCCGGCCGGCCTCGTTGGACCAGGCGGGCGGCGGCAACGTCCTACTTGATCAGGCCGTAAAACTTCCCGGCGTTCTCGCAGACGATCTTCCGCACCGTCGCCGCCGGCAGATGCCCGAACTGCTCCTCGATGTACTTGGACGACTCCGGCCACACCCCGTCGCCGTGGGGGTAGTCGGAGCCCCACATCAGGGTGTCCTCGCCGATCTCGTGGATCAGCTGGGTGCCGATCCGGTCGAACTGGAAGGTGGCCTTGCACTGCCGCCGCCAGTAGTCGCTGGGCTTCATGGTGAGGCCGAGGTCGCGGAAGCGGTCCTCCCACTCGAAGTCCATGCGGTCGAGGGCGTAGGGCAGCCAGCCGATGCCGCTCTCGCCGAACGAGATCCGGATCCGCGGATAGCGCTCGAGCACCGCGCCGCCGATGACCGCAGCCAGGATGCTGATGAGGTTCATCTGGAAGCCCGCGACGCTCGTGAACGTGGCCACCCGGCGGGTCAGGCCGGTGGTCTTCTCCCGCACCGTCGGCGGGATGGTCGGGAAGGTGTGGAAGTGCAGGGGCAGGCCGACCTCGTCGACCGCCCGCCACAGGGGCTCCCACGAGGGGTGCCACATCGGCTCCATGTCCCACGAGCAGGACAGCTCGAGGCCCGGCAGCCCCAGCTTCGCCACCCGGTGAATCTCCCGCACCGCGGCCCCGATGTCGCCGTAGGGCAGGCAGGCGAGCCCGATGTGGCGCTCCGGATAGTGCCGGCAGAACTCCACCAGCCAGTCGTTGTAGATGCGGAACATCTCGGCCGCCGCCTCGTGATCGCCGAGCCGCGTGGCCGCGCCCAGGATGCCGAAGATGACCTCAGCCTGCACGCCGTCGCGGTCCATGTCCTTGACCCGGAGCGCCGGATCCGTCGGTCGGCGAATCCCCTTCCGGCCATCGTCGTAGAGACCGGTAGACGCCATCACGTCCGCACGGTAGTGGAGGCCGGGGACGTACTTCTGCCCCGAGGGCCCGACCCCGCCCACCAGGCCGAACGACGCCCCGTTCCTCGCGACCCAGCGCGGGCCGTCGGGCCCGTCGGTGACGTACGGCATGCGGGGGCGCATGGCCGCGGAAGCATTGGCGGTGAAGAGGTCGGGCGGCATCCAGGGCATGTCGATGTGGCAGTCGGCCGAGATGCGCGTGTAGTCCATGGCCTCCCCCTTTCGGCGGGGCTCATGATAAGCCATCCCGGGCCGGTTGAGGTAAGATGCCGCCCGGAGGGCCCGAGCGATGAAGCGCAGCGTCGACCGCTTCCTCACCACCCACACCGGGAGCCTGCCGCGCCCGGCCGACCTGATCCGCTCGATGTTCGCGCGGGAGGAAGGCGTGCCGGTCGACGGCCCCGCGCTCGCCGCCCGCATTCGCACCGCGGTGGCCGAGGTCGTCCGCAGGCAGGCCGAGGCCGGCATCACCGTGGTCAACGACGGGGAGATGAGCAAGCCGAGCTACGCCACCTATATCAAGGACCGCCTCGACGGCTTCGGCGGCACCAGCCAGGCCCTGCAGTACCGCGACCTGGTGGACTTCCCCGAGATGGCCAAGCGGGTGTTCGGCGATCCCGGCCGCTCCCGGCGCCGGACGCCGGCCTGCACCGGTCCGATCAGCGTGCGCGATCCGGGGGCGGCCCAGGCCGACGTGGACAACCTCAAGGCCGCGGTCGGCCCGGTCAAGGTCGAGGACGTGTTCTTGAGCGCGGCCTCTCCCGGCGTCATCTCCCTCTTCTTCCGGGACGACCATTACGGCAGCCACGAGGCCTACCTCTTCGCGATCGCGGACTCCATGCGACACGAGTACGAGACGGTGGCGCGGGCCGGCTTCGTCCTGCAGCTGGACTGCCCGGACCTCGCGATGGGCCGGCACATCCAGTTCGCGGGCCTCGGCCTCGAGGAGTTCCGGAAGATGGCCCGCCTGCACCTGGCCGCGCTCGACCACGCGGTGGCCAACATCCCGCCGGAGCAGCTGCGCCTGCACCTCTGCTGGGGCAACTACGAGGGCCCGCATCACTACGACGTGCCGCTCGCGGACATCCTCGACCTCGTGCTAGCCGCGCGGCCCCAGGGGATCTCCTTCGAGGCCGCCAACCCCCGGCACGCCCACGAGTGGAAGGTCTTCGAGCGCGTGAAGCTGCCCCGCGACAAGGTCATCATCCCCGGCGTGCTCGACTCCACGACGAACTTCATCGAGCACCCCGAGCTCGTGGCCGAGCGGATCGGCCGCTACGCCCGGCTGGTGGGCCGCGAGAATGTCATCGCCGGGACCGACTGCGGCTTCGGCACCTGGGTCGGCCAGGCCGCGGTGGACCCCGACATCGTCTGGGCCAAGCTGGCCAGCCTCGCCGAGGGCGCCCGGCTGGCCTCGCGCGAGCTCTGGTAGCGGAAGGCTTCCCGGAGCTCCCGCAGACGCCCCCCACCCTGCGCACCCTGACCACGCCGGACGGCGCCACCATCGCCTACCGGCTCTGGCAGCCGGGCGCCCCGCGGCAGGTGCTCGTGCTGCTCCACGGGGTGGCCAGCAACATGAGCCGGTGGTCGGAGCTGGTGGCCCGCACCGCCCTCAAGGATTCCTGGGATCTCCTCCGCCTCGACCTCCGGGGCCAGGGGGCTTCCCTCCACCGCGGCCGGATCGGCATGGCCGAATGGTGCGCCGATCTCGCGGGCGTGCTCGATGCGGAGGGCTATCCGCGGGCCGTCGTGGCCGGGCATTGCCTGGGCGCCAACATCGCGCTGGAGTTCACCGCGCGCCGGCCCGGGCGCGCCTCGGGCCTGATCCTCATCGAGCCGATGCTGCCGCAGGCCCTGACCGGCAGCATGCGGCGGCTGGCGCGAATGCGGGCGCTCCTCGCTCCGGCGGTGTGGCTCGTCCGCGCGCTGAATGCGCTCGGGATCCACCGCCGCCGGCTCGCCCCGCTCGACCTCGAGGAGCTGGACCGCCGGACCCGGGCCGCGATCGCGACCGGCGGGGCGGCCGAGGGGCTGTTGAAGGAGTACGCCTCGCCGTGGCTCGACGTGCGCACGACCGCCAGCGGCGCGTACCTGCAGGCCCTGATCGCGGTGACGCGCCCGCTTCCCGACCTCGTCACCATCCGGACTCCGACCCTCGCGCTGCTCTCGGCCGGCAGCACCTTCAGCGACCCGGCCCTCACGCGGCGGCTGCTGGCTGCGATCGCCACCTGCTCGATCGTGACGCTGGACGCTCGGCACTGGATCCCGACGGAGCAGCCCGAGGCGATGCGCCGGGCCATGGAAGACTGGTGCCGCCGCCTCGCCGGCCAGGCCGGCGGCGGCCCTTGACCCCGCGCTACTTCGCCAGGGCCTCGCGCATCCGGGCCAGCGCCGAGCCGTAGATGTGATCGGGCCGCAGGACCATCGCGACCCGCCGGTCGGCGGCCGCGATCCGGTCGTACTGCTCCCAGTCCGCGCTGCGCCGCCGGGTGGTGGCGCTGAAGATGTGCCGGCGGGCCAGCCGCAGGGCCTCCGGCTCGGTGTTGCCCGAGTGGGTGAGCTCGGCCCGGCCCTCGAACACCAGGAACCCCGACCACCAGTCGACGTGCGAGACCAGCACCGAGCAGCGCGGGTCCCGCAGGAGGTTCTTGAACTTCGCCCGGGTCTCGGTGATGGAGATGCCCACGCCCCCGTCGCGCGGGTACACGGTGACGATGCTGAGCTGCGGCATGCCATTGCGCCGGAACGAGGTCAGCACGCCCTGTGGGTTGTCGTGGAGGAACTGCTCGATCTGCGGGGGCAGCGGGGTCGACGCAGGCATGGACGCGCTCCTTGGCGAGGATGCCGTCGTGGCGACGGCTCGGGCGGGATTCTACACCGGCTCCATGCGCCGCGGAGACGGGGTCAGGCGCCCGGCCGGGACGGCCAGCGGCGCCGCCCTGCGCCTTCCGGGGGCGGGTCGGCCGCCGGCGGTGGGGGCGGGGCCAAGTCCTCCGCGCTCTCATCGATGGGCGCCCAGGTCACGGCTCGGCCCTTGGCCGTCCGGCGAACCGTCCCGAACCAGAGCCGGCCCTGCTCGTCGAGCCCCACCAGATGCCAGGCATCGCCCTGGACGACGGTTTGGATCTGCTTGAGCCCTTGCATCGGCGGTCCCCTTTCGGGTACGAGTGTGGGACACGGCCAGGGTAGCGCAGTCGGAGCGGGCCGGATACGGGCCGCGGGCCCTCTGTCCTACCCGCTCGCCAGCGGCTATGATTGGCAGGCCCTCGACTTCAGCGCGGGCGCGGTCCGACGAGCGACCGGCGAACCCAGGAGGCGGGTATGGAGTTCGATCGCCACTCTACCGATCGGTTGCCCTTCCACGATCCCGACGAGGCCGAGCCGGCGCTCGCCGACGCGGCGTCGCTCAGCCAGGACACGCGGATCCAGCATCTGCGGCGGGTCTCGCTCTTCAGCGGGTTCACCGACGACGAGCTCGGTCAGGTCGCCGACCTGTCCCGGATCGTCGAGGCGCCGGCCGGGGCCGTCATCACCAAAATGGGCGAGCCCGGCGATTCGTTCTTCGTCATCATCGACGGCACGGTGGCGGT
>DATIFV010000035.1:0-31362 GCA_035455085.1 Candidatus Methylomirabilota bacterium
CTCCAGGGAGAATATCGGCCAAATAAATGAGGGTGCAAGCGCGTTGAAGCCGATTGTCGTAGCCGCGGTCAACACGAGGCGCCCCCATACGAGCGACCAGACCCCGAAACCGGTCCAGGCCAGGATCAGTGTGGCCAGTCCCCCCAGCCATGTTGCGATCACGCTGACAATCGACTGACCCCGGAAGTCGAGCCGCTGCTCGAGCTTGGCGCGGGGTAGGGTGTCAAAGATGAACATGATGAACTGCAGGGACAGGAGGTGCATGACCGGGACCACTGTGGCCTCATCGAAGAAGCCGGCGACCAGCGGCGCTCCCGCGACAAGGATTCCCGCGCACAGCAGATTGAGCACGATCACCACTCCGAACACTTGACGGCCAAGGATCTGATCCGACACCTGCCGCTGGACGAGGACGACGTCCAGCCCTAGATCGTTCAGCAGATACAGCACCGATGGCAGGATGATCGCCATCGCCAGCACGCCGTAGTCGGACGGCGAGAGAAGGCGGATGACGAAAATAGTCATGGCCCAGGACAGGAGGGATCCGGTGAGGCGGGCGGCGGCCGACCAGCGAAGCGCGGTGATGACCTTGTCTCCGACGTCCATGGCGCGTCCCTATCAAGACTAGAGCGATGGACCCCCTTGGGCCAAGGTAAGACTGCTGGCCTCTGGGCGGGGCAGGCTGGCCCGGGGTCGAACTGCGGGTGGGTTCAGAGAGCCGCCGACATACCCCCGTCGAAGTTGATGGCGGTACCGGTGATGTAGGCTGCGCGGGCGGAGACGAGGAACGCGACCAGATCGGCGAACTCCTCCGCCTCGCCGATGCGGCCGACCGGCACGCGCTTGGCGACCTCTCGGTAGTACCCCTCCAGATCGCCCTTGGCCCGACGCTCCCACTGAGCGCTCTTCACGAGGCCCAGGCAGATCGTGTTCACCAGGATCCGGTCGGGCGCGTACTCGTTGGCGAGCGACTTGGTCAGGTTGATGCCGGCCGCGCGCGTGACCGACGTGGGCAGCGCGCGGGCGGCGGGGGCCTTGCCTCCTACCGTGGTCACGTTGACGATGCGGCCGCCGCCGCGCTGTTTCATCTGGGGGATCACGGCGCGGCAGAACCGCACCGCCGCCATCACCTTGAGCTGGATGTCGGTCTCCCAGGCCGCATCGTCCACGAGCTCGAAGCTGGCCGCGGAGGAGGTGCCCGCGTTGTTGACCAGGATGTCCACGCCCCCGTAGGTGGCCAGGGCGGCGCCGACCACCGCGTCTACGTCGACGGCCCGGCCGACGTCGGCGGGCAGGGCCAGGACCTCCCCGCCGGTCTGGCGGCGGATGTCCTGCGCCGCGCGCTCCAGCACGTCCTTGCGGCGCGCGCAGATGGCGACGCGGCAGCCCTCGGCGGCGAGACGCATCGCGGTCGCGCGCCCGAGCCCTTCGCTGCCTCCGGTGACGATGGCGACCTGGCCGGTGAGCCCGAGATCGAGCATGGCGTGTCCTCCCGGCCGCGACTCTAGCCGCGGCCCGCGGCCCGGTCAAGGGCGGCCCCGCCCGTGGTATCGTCCTCGCCGTGCGGCGCGTGCTGGTGACCGGGATGAGCGGGCTGATCGGGGAGGCGGTGCGGCGGCGCCTGGAAGGGCGCTGGGCCCTGCGCGCCCTCAATCGCCGGCCGGTGGCGGGGGTCGAGACCTGTCAGGCGGACATCTGGGACCTCGACGCCATCACCCCCGCCTTCCGCGACGTGCACGCGGTCGTGCACCTCGCCGCCAACGTCGCCAGCGGGGCGGACACCCCCGGGTGGGAGGGGGTGCTGCGCGACAACGTGGTCGGCACCTACCACGTCTTCGAGGCGGCGCGTCGCGCCGGGGTCAAGCGCGTGGTGTACGCGAGCAGCGGGGCCACCGTGAGCCGGATCGAGCGCGAGCCGCCCTACGCGGCCCTGACCGCGGGCCGCTACGACGAGGTGGGGGAGTGGCCGATGCTCACCCACGAGTCGCCGCCCCGGCCGAACGGGCTCTACGGCTGCAGCAAGATCTGGGGCGAAGCCCTCGCCCGCCACTTCGCGGACACCACCGCCATGTCCATGCTCTGCCTGCGCATCGGGCACGTGAGCGCGGAGGACCGGCCGGTGAAGCCGCGGGAGTTCTCGGTGTGGTGCAGCCGCCGCGACATCGCCCAGGCGGTCGAGCGCAGCCTCGACGCCCCGGAGGCCGTGCGCTTCGGCGTGTTCTTCATCACCTCGGACAACCGATGGAGCTACCGGGACATCGGCCACGCGCGCGCGGTGCTGGGCTACGTGCCGGAGGATCGCGCGGAGGATCACCGGTGATGGTATCCTGGCCGCCGTGACCCAGACCGCGGACCTCGCCATCGTGGGCGGCGGCATCGTGGGCCTCGGTACCGCCCTGGCCCTCACCGAGGCCCACCCGCGCCTGCGGGTGGCGGTGCTCGACAAGGAGCCGCGGCTGGCCGGCCACCAGACCGGCCACAACAGCGGGGTGATCCACTCGGGCATCTACTACAAGCCCGGCTCGTTGAAGGCGCGCCTGTGCGTGGACGGGGCGCGCCGCATGAAGCAGTTCTGCGACGCCCACGGCATCAAGTGGGAGGGCTGCGGCAAGGTCATCGTCGCGATCGACGACAAGGAGCTGCCGCGCCTTTCGACCATCTACGAGCGCGGCCAGGCCAACGGGCTCGCGGGCCTCAAGATGCTCTCGGCCGAGGAGGTGCGCGAGCACGAGCCGAACTGCCGCGCGGTCCGCGCCATCCACGTGCCCGAGACCGGCATCGTGGATTACGTCCAGGTCGTGGCCAAGATGGCGGAGCTGCTCGCACAGCGCGGAGCGCGCATCGTCACCTCGGCGGCGGTGAGCGCCATCCGGCGGCAGGGCGGAGGGCTCGTGCTCGAGACCACGCAGGGCCCGATGGAGGCCCGCCACCTGATCAACTGCGCCGGGCTGCACTCCGACCGGGTGGCGGCCCTGATGGGCGTGACCCCCGAGGTCCGGATCATCCCGTTCCGCGGCGAGTACTACATGCTGCGTCCCGAGCGGCGCTCGCTCGTGCGCGGGCTCATCTATCCGGTGCCGGATCCCGAGTTCCCCTTCCTGGGCGTCCACTTCACCCGCACCATCCACGGCGACGTCGAGGCCGGGCCGAACGCGGTGCTGGCCTTCGCCCGCGAGGGCTACACCCTGGGCACGGTGCGCCCCGCCGAGCTGCTCGGCACGCTCGGCTACGCGGGCTTCTGGCACATGGCGCGCAGGTACTGGCGGGTGGGCGCGTTCGAGATGTACCGCTCGGCGAGCAAGGCCGCCTTCGTCCGCTCGCTCCAGAAGCTGGTGCCGGACATCGCGGCGGGCGATCTCGACCGCGGCGGGGCGGGGGTGCGGGCGCAGGCGGTGGCCCCGGACGGCTCGCTGGTGGACGACTTCAAGATCAGCGTGACCCCGGGCGCGGTGCACGTGGTGAACGCGCCCTCGCCGGGTGCCACCGCGTCGCTGGCCATCGGGCGCCACGTGGCCGCCCTCGCCGCCGAGACCTTCGGCCTCGCCGCGGCCTGAGCGGCTACTCCTTCTTCAGCTTCTCCTCCGTCTCGCGCAGACGGTCTTCCGCGGCGAGGAGCATCGCGGCCAGGTCCCGGATCAGCGCGAGCGCGAGGGCGGGGTTCGCGCGGACGAGATGATCGAGCCGGTTCGCCGGGATCACCATCAGGGTGACCGCATCGGCCGCGATCGCGGTGGCCGAGCGGGGCACGTTGCGGAACAGCGCGAGGTGGCCGATGAGCTCGCCCTTGGTCATGGTCCGCAGCAGCCGCTCCTCGCCGCCGATCTGCTTGCGGATCTCCACCCGGCCCACGTGCACCATGAACGCCTCGCCCCTGGCGTCGTCGCCCTCGCGGAAGATCACCTCGCCGGGCTGGAAGGTCTTGGTTGGCACCTCTCCGATCGGGCGGCTCATGGCTCCAGTCTCGGTGTTAGAATGGCCCGCAGTGGGCCTATGATACTGCGTTCGATGCTGCTCGGGGCGGCCGTCGTCGTGGCCGGCGTCTCGCTCCCCGCCTCCGCCTCCGCCCAGAAGCCCCTGACGCTCCAGGAGGCCCTCCAGCGCGCCAAGCCGGCGGTGGTGCTGGTGGTCGCCGAGGTGACCTCCGAGGTCACGCTCGACTGCGGGTCGGGACCCCAGAAGGTCACCCCGCCCGTCTACCGCGAGACCGGGACCGGCTGGTTCCTGGACGCCGACGGCTGGCTCATCACCAACGGCCATGTGGTCCAGCCGGCCTACGAGCCGCCCCGCTGGCTGGCCAACCAGCAGGCCCAGCGGGCGGTGACCACCGCCTGCCTGCCCCAGGTCCTCAAGCGGATGGGGCTGCAGCCGGGCGACCGCCCGGACGCCGAGGACGCGGCCAAGCGCAAGCTGCTCGACACCGTGCTCCCGACCGTCAAGGTCAACCTGCAGCCCCAGATCTTCGTGGTCACCGCCAAGGGCCGGCTCAAGGCCGAGGTCAAGAAGTACAGCCCCCCGGTGAGCGACATGTCGGCCAAGGATCTGGCGCTCCTCAAGGTCCCCGGCGAGGCCTTCCCGGTACTGGAGGTGGCCGATTCCCGGAGCGTCCAGATCGGCGACCCCGTGCACATCATCGGCTTCCCGGGGGTGGTGCTCTCCCACGAGCTGCTGAGCAAGTCCACCATGGTCGACTCCGTGGTGACCAACGGCGCGGTGTCCGCGATCCAGGCGGATGCGAGCGGCAATCCCCTCATCCAGACCGATGCTTCGGCCGCCTGGGGGAACTCGGGTGGCCCGACGGTGAATTCCCGGGGCAACGTGGTCGGGGTGCTCACGTTCGTCTCGCTGGCCCCGGGTGCCGAGGGCAGCATCGTGCAGGGTTTCAACTTCGTCATCCCATCCGCGGCGGTGGTCGACTTCGTGCGCGGTACCCCGGCGAAGGTCAACGCGGGCGGCAAGTTCAACGATGCCTGGTTCGCGGGCCTCAGCGCCATGCGTGGGGAGGACTACACCGGGGCGGTGCGGCGCTTCGAGGAGGCCGACAAGCTCCACCCGAACCTTCCCGACGTGCGGCGCAAGCTCGCGGAGGCGCGGGAGCTCGTGAAGAATCCGCCGCCCAAGCCCTTCCCGTGGTTCTGGGTCGCGGTCGGCGTGACCCTGGTCAGCGCGGGCGGATTCGGGGGCCAGTGGCTGCACCGCTGGAACAAGAACCGGTACCGGATCCAGCCCTCCGAGGTGGTCCGGATGATGGAGACCGGCAAGTCGCCGATCATCGTCGACGCACGCCGGGCCGACGTCTACGAGCAGCTGCCCCTCAAGATCCCGGGCTCGCTGCGAGTGGCGCCCGAGGACCTGGCGGGGAGCATGGCCGGCCTCGACCTCGACGTGGCGCGGCCGGTGGTGGCCTACTGCACCTGACCCGACGAAGACACCAGCGCCCGGGTGGCGCGCGATCTGAGGAAGCTCGGATTCAAGGACGTACGGATCTTGAAGGGCGGACTCGGGGCGTGGACGGTGGCCGGGCTGCCGATCGAGACCCGGTCGGATCTCTCGCAGGTCGGGGTCGAGCTCTACAAGGCCCTGGCCGGCGGTAACGCCTGACGCGCCTCGACCCTCCGGCCCCTCACCCTCCCCCAGGTTCTCAGTAGCCCAGGGCGCCCCCGTCCGCTCGGGGATCGGACCCGCCGACGAAGCCGCCGTCCTCGGGCGCCACCCAGATGGCGTGCGCGTGTCCGAAGAGATCGTCCCACTCGCCCCCCATCGCCACCTCGTGCCCCCGCCGGCACAGGTCGGTCGCCAGCTCGGCCGGGTAGCGTCCTTCGAGGCTCAGCGCCCGCGTCGCCGTGCCCCACGTGCGGCCGTAGAGCCAGCGCGGGGCCTCCACCGCGGCCTGCGGTCCGAGCCGCCGGAAGAGGCGGCGGGTGAGGATCGCCGCCTGGGTCTGCGGCTGGCCCTCGCCGCCCATGGTTCCGTAGACGAGGCGCGGCCGCCCGCCCTCCAGATACATGGACGGGATCAGCGTGTGCAGGGTGCGCTTGCCGGGGGCGAGCACGTTGACGTGGCCCGGGTCGAGGGAGAAGAACGCCCCGCGGTTCTGGAGCACCACGCCGGTGTCCCCGGCGAGGAGCGCCGAGCCGAAGGTGAAGTAGAGGGACTGGATGAGCGAGACCGCGTTGCCATCCCGGTCGGCGGTGACCAGCGCGATCGTGTCGCCACCCGCCGGCGCGGCGGGCTGGGACGGGCGCGCGCGCTCGCGGGAGATCAGCCGGGCGCGCGTCCGGAGACGCTCGGGCGCGAGCAGCTCGGCCGCGCTCACCCGCATGTGGGCCGGATCGGTGAGATGCCGGTCCCGGTCCTCGAAGGCGAGCTTGGTCGCCTCCACCAGCACGTGGATGAAGTCGGCCTCGGGGAGGACCGCCATGTCGAAGCCCTCGGTCATGCCCAGCACCGCGAGCGCCGACATGCCCTGGGTGGGCGGCGGAAAGCTCGCCACCTGCCCCTCGGCGTAGGCGAGGCGCAGCGGCTCCATCCAGTCCGCGCGATGCTCGGCCAGATCCTCGACGGCGAGCGGGCTGCCCGCCGCCGCGGCGGCCCCCACCAGACGCCGGGCCACCTCCCCGCGGTAGAAGGCCTCGGCGCCGCCGTCGCGCACCGCCTCCAGGGTGCGGGCCAGGTCGTGCTGCACCAGCGGCCCGCGGCGCAGGACGTCCGGGTGGTAGAGCGGCCAGAGCGCGCGGCGGATCTCGTCGGGCGCGCGCTCGGTGAAGAGATCGGGCTCGCGCGGTGGCGGCACGCGCTGGCCGTCGGAGGCCTGGAAGCCCTCGCACGCGTACGCGATCGCGTCGGCGAGCAGGGCGCTCCAGCCGATCGGCGAGCCGAGCGCGTTCCGGCTGTACTCGTGCGCCTGCCACCAGCCGTCCACCACTCCGGGGACGGTGAGCGCGGCCGGCCCGCCGCGCGCGGGGATCGCGGAGGTGATCCCGCGCGCCGCGTACCACGCGGGGGTGGCTGCGCGGGCGGCGCGACCCACCCCGCAGAGGGCACGCAGGGCCTGCTGGCGCGCGTCGTAGATGAGCCACACGTTGTCCCCGCCCAGGCCGTTCATGTGCGGGTAGACCACCGCGATGGTCGCCGCAGCCGCGACCGCGGCGTCGAGCGCGTTGCCCCCCGCGCGCAGCACGGCCACCCCGGACTCGGTGGCGAGCAGGTGCGGGGTGGCCACCATGCCGCGCGGGGCGCGGGCCTCCGGCCAGCGGGTGGGCGTCATGGCGACGGGCAGGGGACGAGACACGGAACCCTCTCCCCCGCGAGGGGGAGAGGGCAGGGTAAGGGGGTGGCCCGCGGGAGGCCTACGAGCAGCCGGTGGTGGTGCCGCAGGTGATGCACTTGAGGCAGGTGCCGTTGCGCACCATCGTAAACTGGCCGCAGTCGCCGCAGGGGTCGCCCTCGTAGCCCTTCAGGCGGGCCATCTCGGAGGCGGAGAGCGTCTTCAGGGCGGCGGCGGGCCCACTGCCCCCGCTCATGGGCGCGAGGGGCCGCGCCGGGGCCGGGACGACGACCGGGCGGGCGACCGGGGCCGGTGCGGGAGCCGGGACCACGCTCGGCGCCGGTGCGGGCGCGGCCACCGGGCCCTCGCCCGGCCGGCTCCCGATGGCGTCCGCGCGCAGATCCTCGTCGGGTACGTGCGAGAGATCGGTGCGTCCCAGGTAGTTGATGGCCAGCTCGCGGAAGACATAGTCGATGACCGAGGTGGACATCTTGATGCGGTCGTTGCCCAGCACCATCCCGTTCGGCTCGAAGCGGGTGAAGACGAAGGCGTCCACGAACTCCTCGAGCGGCACCCCGTGCTGCAGGCCGAGCGAGATCGCGATCGCGAAGCAGTTCATGAGGGAGCGGAAGGCGGCCCCTTCCTTGTGCATGTCCAGGAAGATCTCCCCGAGCGAGCCGTCCTCGTACTGGCCGGTGCGGAGGTAGACCTTGTGGCCGCCCACCACCGCCTTCTGGGTGTAGCCGCTCCGGCGGTCGGGCAGGCGGTGCCGGCCGCGCAGGTACTGGGTCACCACCCGCTCGGTCATCTTCTCGGCCACCGCCTCGACGTCGGCGGCCGCCGCCTGCTCCTCCTCCTCGTCGGTGGTGGAGTTGAGCGGCTGCGAGAGCTTGGAGCCGTCGCGGTAGAGGGCCACCGCCTTGAGCATGCCGCGCCAGGCCATGTCGTAGGCCCACTTGACGTCCTCGATGGTGGCGTCCTGCGGCATGTTGATGGTCTTGCTGATCGCCCCGGAGATGAAGGGCTGCGCCGCCGACATCATGCGGATGTGCGCCTCGGTGGCGATGAACCGGGTGCCCTTCTTGCCGCACCGGTTGGCGCAGTCGAAGACGGGCAGGTGCTCGGGCCGCAGGTGCGGGGCGCCCTCCACGGTCATGGTGCCGCAGCAGTAGTCGTTGGCCGCCTCGATCTCGGCGGGAGTGAAGCCGAGCGCGCGGAGCAGGTTGCCGTTCCACTCGCCGAGCTGCGCCTCGTTGAGGCCGAGGTGCGAGGCGATGTACCCGTCCCCGAGCGTCCAGGCATTGAAGGCGAACGTGATGTCGAAGGCCGTCTCCAGCGCCGCCTCGACCCGCGTGAGACCGGCGTCGTCGAAGCCCTTGCCCCGCAGGGTGTCGTGATTGACGGCCGGCGCGCCCCGCAGGGTCTTGCGGCCGACGCAGTGGGCCACGATGTCTTCGATCTGGCCCGGGGCGTAGCCGAGGGTCTCGAGCGCCAGCGGCAGGCTCTGGTTGATGATCTTGAAGTAGCCGCCGCCCGCCAGCTTCTTGAACTTGACCAGGGCGAAGTCGGGCTCGATGCCGGTGGTGTCGCAGTCCATGACGAGGCCGATGGTGCCGGTCGGGGCCAGCACCGTCACCTGAGCGTTGCGGTAGCCGAACTGCTCGCCGAGCGCGACCGCCCGGTCCCAGGTCTCGCGCGCGGCCTGGAGCAGCGGGGCCGGACAGTGGGCCGGGTCGATGCCGAGCGGGGTGATGCTGAGCCCCTCGTACTCCGCGGCGGAGACGTTGTAGGCGGCCCGCCGATGGTTGCGCATCACCCGGAGCATGTGGGCCCGGTTCTTCTGATAGCCGGGGAAGGGGCCCAGATCCCGCGCCATCTCCGCCGAGGTCGCGTAGGCCTCACCGCACATCATGGCGGTGACCGCGCCGCAGATCGCGATGGCGTCCGGGGAGTCGTACGGGATGCCCCGCCGCATGAGCACGGTACCCATGTTGGCGTAGCCGAGGCCCAGGGTGCGGAAGTCCCAGCTCCGCTGGGCGATCGCCGGGCTCGGGTAGGCCGCCATCAGCACGCTGATCTCGAGCACCGCGGTCCACAGGCGGCAGCCGTGCCGGAACCCGTCCACGTCGAAGGAGCCGTCCTCGCGGAGGAATTTCACGAGGTTGATCGAGGCGAGGTTGCACGCGGTGTCGTCGAGGAAGAGGTACTCCGAGCAGTTGTGCACGACCAGCCCGCCCGCCACGAAGTGGTGGGTGACCTCCTCGGTCAGGTCGAAGACGTCCGCCTCGCCCGCCGGCTCGATCGCCGCCACCTCGTCGCTCAGGTCCTCGCCGGCCGCGCCCGCGTCCTCCCCGTTGAGCTGGGCGAGGGCCCGCGCCTTGGGGCTGGCGGGGTGGAAGCCGATCGCCTTCTCGAAGAGCGGGCAGGAGGCCCGCGCGATCCGCAGCGAGTGCCGGGGGTGCGGGCGGTCCGCGGTCGCCTCGGCCAGCCGGGTGTCCTCGTACAGCCGCGCCTTGATGCCGAAGCCGAGCAGCAGGAGCTGGGTCTGTCGCAGCAGCTCGAGCGAGGTCGAGTCGAGCGAGATGTAGCGAGACTGCTCGCCGTAGTTGGCCACGGTGGCGTCGGCGGTGAAGAGCCCGCGGAGCACCGCGGACAGGGCCGGCCGGTCCAGCCCGAAGACCGCGGGCGAGAACCGGATGGCGGAGGCGCCCTCGTCGAGGACCGCGAGCTCGCGGATGAGCGCCACCGCGGCCGCGTCGCCCATCATGAGGCGGGCGACCGCCGCGCTCCGCGTGATGACGCCGGTCCCGGCCTGCCGTCCGAGCCCGCCCGCCGCCTGGAGCGCGGCGCGCCCGGCGTTGACCGCCGCCGCGACCTCGGCCAGCAGCGGAGCTTCCGCGGGATCGGTGGTGAGCACGAGCGACTCCTGGGCGCGGCCGCTCACGATCGACTGGGTGAGGTACCCCTCCGCCACCGCGACCCCGACGCCCAGCGCCAGATCGGTGGCGAGGGCGCGCCGGCCGAAGCCGGGCCCCCGCAGCACGAGGCGGTTGCCCGCGGTCAGGTCGGCCACCGCCACGTCGCCACGGCCCACCGTGAGCACGCGGTGGTCGCCGGTGATCCGCACCTGGTAGCCCAGGCGCGTGCGCAGGTCGAAGACCGGCTTGTGGCCGGTCGGGAAGATCCGGGTCACCAGATGGGGCTCGCCGTCGGCGCCGATGACCCGCGCGGTCTTGCCGACCAGCGAGTCGATGCGCTGCCAGCCTTCGGCGGTGGCCACCAGGGTCTCGCCGGTCACGCACGGGTTGCTCGCGTTGATGCGGCCGTCCTCGGGGCAGGTATGCCACTCGTTGATGGTGGTGTCGTACTGCACCCCCGGGTCGGCGCAGGCCCAGGCCGCGTACGCGATCTCGTCCCAGATCTTCTCGGCGGAAACCGAGCCCGCGCTCTTGCCGTCGGTCCGCCGGCGGAGCTCCCACTGGCCGCGGCGCGCGAGCACGTCGAAGAAGGAGTTGGGCACGCGCACGCTATTGTTGGAGTTCTGCCCCGAGACCGTGTAGTAGGCCTCGCTGTCCCAGTCGGTGTCGTACTCCGGGAACTCGATCTCGCGGACCCCCTGGGCGGCCAGGAGCAGCACGCGCTGCAGGTAGCCCTCGGGGACGAGGGCGGCGCGCGCCTCCCGCGCCGCCGAGCGGAGGGCCGGGTTCTTCCGCGGGTCGCACTCGACGCCGGTCGGGGTGCGCGCCGCGGCCAGCACCGCCTGCAGGCGCCGCTTGGTCATGCGCGAGCCGCTGACCAGCGCCGCCACCTTCTGCTCCTCCACCACCTTCCAGCGGATGAACTGGAGGATGTCCGGGTGATCGAGGTCGAGGATCACCATCTTGGCCGCGCGCCGGGTCGTCCCGCCCGACTTGATCGCGCCCGCCGCGCGGTCGCCGATCCGGAGGAACGACATGAGCCCGGAGGACTTCCCGCCGCCCGACAGCGGCTCGTTCTCCCCGCGGAGGTTGGAGAAGTTGGTCCCGCTGCCCGAGCCGTACTTGAAGATGCGGGCCTCGCGCGTCCAGAGGTCCATGATGCCGCCGTCGTTGACCAGATCGTCGGACACGGACTGGATGAAGCAGTTGTGGACGATCGCGTTGTTGGAGAGGTACTGCCCGCTCTCGGTCTGGATGTCGAACACCGGCTGCACGCCGACGCACTCCACCCGCACCACCGTCTCGTCCCGCAGCGCGGCCAGGGGCTTGCCCGCGAACTGGTCGGAGCAGGCGGTGTCGAGCTTCTGGCGCTTGTCGTCCGAGACGAAGCCGATCAGCTCCCGGAACCGGGCCCGGGCCGCCGCGTGGACCACCGAGACGATGTAGGGGGTGCGCCGGCTCTCCCGGCTCTCCGCCCCTCGGGTCACCCGCGCGTAGACCCCCAGGTTGAGCAGCAGGGCTTGCACGCCGTGAGCGAGGGGGGCCGAGGTGGTGCTGAGGATGACCTCGGCCAGGCGGGTCCAGTACGACCGCAGGCGGACGGTGCCCTGGGCCTGGAAGAGGGCGCGCAGGTAGGCGGTCTGCGCCTGGCGCCCGCTTCGCAAGATCGTGGCGGGCACCGCGTGGTCCGCGCTCGAGCGGAGCAGGCCGTACTTGTCCACGAAGGGCCGCAGCCGCTCGCCGTAGAGGCGGATCCGGTGGATGTCCAGGCCCGGGGTGCGGGTCTCGAGGGAGCGGACGTGGTAGTGCACCCCGTCGAAGACGCGGTGCACGCGGTCGACGACGAAGTCGAGCTCGTCCTTGTCGATCGTGGTGAACTCGACGGCGAGGCTGTGGTCCCCACCGAGGCCGTCCTCACCCACGAAGCCGTCGGCCTGCAGCCATCCCACCAGCGCCGCCTCGTCCACCTCGGCCTCCGGCGAGGACCGGCGAACCTCGGTCCGCGTGGACAGCCGCAGCGCGGCGCCCGGCTCCACCTCGTCCACCCGACGCCACCCGCCGACGCCGTTGACGATCGCGTACACCAGGTGGTCGCCGGTGGCCTCGATCGTGACGCCGTTCTTGAGCTCCATGCGGAACACCGCCTTGTCGCCGTTCTCCTTGACCGCCACTACCCGCGTGGTGCCCGCGCCCTCGTCGCGGCCGTCGTAGACCTCGAGGCCGACTTGGCGCTTGGTCACGATCAGGCCGATGGGGACGGGCCCCTCGGGGGTCGAGACGAGGGCGTGATAGGGCTGGCAGGCGTGCGGCTGCGGCCGCTCGTAGGCCGAGCTGGCGCGGGTGAGGATCCCGGTGTCCGGGTCCACGTAGTGATGGCCCTGGGCCGGGCCGGAGAGCCCGTACGCGTAGTGCAGCCCGGTGTTGAACCACTGGGGGGAGTTGGGGGCTGCGACCTGCGCCGCCAGCATGTAGCAGAGCTCGTCGTAGAACGCCCGCGCGTCCGACGGGGTGTCGAAGTAGCCGTACTTCTCGCCCCAGTGCGTCCAGCAGCCCGCGAGCCGGTGGAAGACCTGCCGGGCATCCCGCTCGCCTCCGAGGACCGGGCGGCCCTCCCGATCCAGCAGCGGCTTGCCGTCCGGCGCGTACTGCGGCACCCCCGACTTCCGGAAGTACTTCTGAGCGAGGATGTCGGTGGCCACTCCCGACCACCCGGCCGGCACCGAGATGCCCTCCTGGCGGAAGACCGTCGAGCCGTCGGGGTTCTTGATCTCGGACACCCGATGCTCGAACTGGATCCCCGCGTAGGGACTCTGGCCTTCTCTGGTGAACCGTCGGGCTATCTTCATGAAACCCTCCTAGGAAGCGCTAAGCGCGCTGACCAAACCACGACCCTGCTCGATCCATGGGCACGACCTGCTTCAGACGGGAAAGGCGGGCTGGCCGGATGCGAGAGCGTTGCTGCTCGGAAGCGCCTGGTGTGAAGTCTTGTGCATATATAGTGTATGTCTCGGAAACGGACCCCAACATATTGCGGCCCATCGAAGGCTGTCAACAAAAAAAGACCGCAAGACTTGCACGCGGCGCGTCAGCGAGGAAAGGGCGAGTGGCGGGGCGGGACTTCGAGGCCGGGCCGGCTAGTAGGGAGCCGGCCCCTTGATCATGCTATCGCGGCGCTGCAGATAACCGTTCCGCACCGCGCTGTACAGATCCACCGTGGTCTCCTCGAAGCCCTGGTAGAGGTCCAGGTTGAGTGACCGGTCGTTGATGGTGCTTCCGACCTTCATCCCGAGCCGGGTCCAGATCAAGGGCAGCACGTAGCTGAGGGGATCCATGGCCCCGTCCACCGCGGTGCCGATGCCGTCCCGCACCGTCAGCGGCGGCAGCAGCGGCAGCACCAGGAACGGCCCCGGGCCGATGCCCCAGATGCCGAGGGTCTGGCCGAAATCGGCGCGCGTCTTCTGCAGACCGAACTCCTGCTTGGCGATGTCGAAGAGGCCTCCGATGCCGAGGGTGCTGTTGATCAGGAAGCGCCCCAGCTCGGCGCCGGCGCCCTTCGGCCGCCACTGCAGCAGGTTGTTGACAACCCGCTGGACGACCAGCAGGTTGTCGAAGCCGCTGTCGATCATCTGCTGCATCCGGTCGGGCATCACGAAGTTGTAGCCCTTCGCGACCGGCTTGAGCACGTACTTGTCCATGTTGTAGTTGAACGTGAACATCTTCTCGTTGAACGGCTCCCACGGGTCGTACTCCTCGAGGATGCTGTCCGCGGGCCCGACCGGCTCCGCGGCCCGGGCCTGGGCCAGCATCCCCGCCGGGGCCTGCGCGACCGTCAGCGGGCCCACCGAGGCGACCATGTAGGAGGGCTGCGCTTCCGGCGCGATCGTCTCGAAGGACGCGGGCCTGAACCCCACCGTCGCGGCCATGACCTGCTCACCCGCGTGCGGCTCGACGACGGCTCCGGTCGGCTGCTGCTGGGGAGCCAGGGCGGCCGCGACCGGCTGGTCCGGATCGACCGGCGCCGCGGTCGCGGCCAGCAGCGACTCGCTGCGCAGCTCGCCGGAGAGCGTGCCGCAGCCGGCGAGGGCCAGGGCCGAGACCGCCAACAGCAGGGCTACCGCTCGCATGCCGGATCCGAGACGCACGTGCCGTGTTCCTCCCGAGTTGTAGCTGGTCGCGCTCATGAGCTCGATGGTCGAGGTCGACGCGACACGGCCCGGCCCGATCAGCGCGGCCGGTGCCAAGATGCGTCAACCGTGAGCATAGGATACAGAGTGTCGTTGTATCAAGCACTTTCCCTGCGATATGGCCGTCGGGTGTGGCCCCACCTATAGTCGTGCGGGTCCCCGCGGCCGGATCCGCCACCGGCCGGCCCCGGCTCCGGCCGGCGCGCTCTGCCGGCCGTTGACACCACGCGTCGGCCGGGCTTCAATGCGGGCGCGATCGCAGAATTCCGACACGCGGACGCGAGAGAGGCGGCCGACATGATCGAGCTCACACTGGAGATGGCGGAACGGGCGACGCGGGCGGCGCGGGAGAAGGCCAAGGCCCTCGGGACCCCGATGACGATCACGGTGGTGGACGAGGCGGGCCGGCTGGTGTTGTGCTCGCGGGGGGACGGGACCGGGTTCTTCACGCCCGAAACCTCGCGTGCCAAGGCGATGGCGGCGGCGAACTTCCGGATGTCGACGGCAGAGCTCGCCGACCGCGTGCAGAAGGGATCGCCGTTCTGGATCCAGGTGGGCAGCGCGGTGCCCGGACAGCTCCTCGCCAGCCACGGGGCGGTGCCCATCGTGGTGAAGGGCCGCGTGATCGGCGCGATCGGCTGCGGCGGGGGAACGGGCGAGCAGGACCAGGAATGCGCCGCCGCCGGCGCCGCGGCATTGGCCTAGCCGCGGCACCCGGAGGGCTTTTTCAGCGCCCTCCTACCCGCGGACGAGGGCGTCGAGGACGCCCTCGCCGCGGCGGTGCACGGCCACGGGGTTCCGGTCGACCTCGCTGATCGACCCGGCGAGGGCGCACGCGGCGTCGCCCGGGCGCTGCAGCAGCTCGACGCGGCGATGGCGTCGATCGAGGGCAGCAGGGGCGCTCCCACGGCGTGGCCAGCATAGCGGAGCCTGCGCGGGCCGCGCCAGCCGCGCCCCGGCATGGCGTATCATCGGGCGCAGGCATGGCGCGCTGGGACCGTCGGTTCGCGCTCCTCGTCGGGGTGAGCCTCGCGGTGATCGCGGGCCTGCTGGCCGGCCTGGTCGCCGAGGTGGGGCGGCCGTACCCCGGCTTCCTCTTCGCCATCGACTACCGGGTCGCTCCGGTCGAGCCGGCCGCCCGGGCCGCCGGCCTCCGCTGGGGCGACCGCATCGTCGCGGTGGACGGGCAGTCCCCCCTCGCGCTGATGGCGCGGGTGCGGGCGGCGACCGGGCCGGTCGGCTACGAGGTGGAGCGGGCCGGCCGGCGCTTCGCGGTGGCGCTGGCGCCGCAGACGTTCGGGTGGGCCACCTTCGCCGGGCACTTCGCGGGGTACTTCCTGGTGTCGGCCCTCATGCTGGCCGCGGGCGTGGCCGTCTACCTCCAGAATCCCGCGGCGGCGCCCAACCGGCGCTTCCTCGTCTACATGTGCCTGTGGGCGGTGTCGAACGTGGCGGTCCCTGACGCCACCCTCGGCCCCGACAAGTACGGCGCCGCTCTCGTCGGCTTCGTGCCCACCGTGCTGTCGGTGCACGGCTGGGTGCTCTTCCTGACCTACCCGGTGAACCCCGCCCGCGAGGCCTGGCTCGAGCGCCACCGGGTGCTCCCCGCACTCTACCGGGCCGCGGTGACGGTCGGGCTCGCCCTGTCGGTGGTCTTCGGGCTCGTCTACCTTCTCGCCCCGGAGCGGCTGGTGGACGGCTGGCTCTACCCCGGCGCGCTCGGGCTGCAGCTGTCCCTGGCCGCGGTCTCCTTTCCGATCAAGGTCGCGGCCCTGCTCGACACGCGCCGCCGCGCGCTCTCGCCGCTCGTCAACCAGCAGACCGCGGTGCTCCTGCTCGGCATCGGCCTCGGGCTCGGCTGCTGGCTCACCCTGATGCTGGGCCCGCTCGCCTTCCTGTACGAGGGACCCACGAGCCCCCAGGTCGGCGCGGCCCTCGTGCTCCTGTACCCGGCGGCCAGCGCGTACGCGACGGTGCGCTACCGCCTCTTCGACGCCACCGTCGTGATGCGGCGCTCGATGATCTACACCGGCCTGGCCGGGCTCATCACCGGGGCCTACGCGCTGCTGCTGGCGGGAGCCAACGCGCTGCTGGCCCAGGCCGACCTCGCGCGCTCGCCGTGGTTCTCCGCCGGCTTCATGTTCGTGGTGGTGCTGCTCTTCAATCCGCTGCGCGAGCGGGTCCGCCGGGCGGTCGACCGCACCTTCTTCCGGGAGCGCTACGATTACGCGCAGGCGATGCGTACGCTCGCGCGCTCGATGTCGAGCCTGCTCGACCTGGAGGAGATCACCCGGCGCCTCACCACCACCATCGAGGCGTCCATGCACGTGCGCGGCGCGCGGCTGCTGCTGGACGGGCTGCCGCGCGAAGTGCTCGCGGCCCTGGAGCTCGCCCCGGGGGCGCTGTCGCGGTACCAGCTTGCGGCCGACCCGCGCTACCGTGACGACGGAGGCGCCGCCCTCGGCGCCTATCACGCCCTCGGCGCCGAGGTGGTGGTGCCGCTGCGGTTCCAGGATCGTCTGCGCGGGCTGCTGGTCCTCGGGGCCAAGCGGTGGGAGGGCGCGTACACCGACGAGGACCTCGAGATGCTGGAGGCGCTGGCCGATCAGGCCGCGGTGGCGCTGGTCAACGCGGAGGCGCACCGGCAGGTGCTCGACTACGCCCAGCAGCTCGAGCGCAGCCTGCTCATCCGGGGCAGCCTCGCCAAGTTCGTGCCGCGCCGGGTGCGGCAGCTCATCGAGGAGTCGCCGGAGGCCCCGTCGCTCGACAAGCGCGAGACGGACGTGAGCGTGCTCTTCGCCGACATCAGCGGCTACACCCGCCTGTCCTCGCGCCTGGCCCCCGACGACCTGGCCGCCCTGGTCGAGCGCTACTTCGGAGCCTTCCTGGACGAGATCGTCGAGCACGGCGGCGACGTCAACGAGACCGCGGGCGACGGGCTCATGGTGATCTTCCACGAGGGTGAGCACGCCCGCGCCGCGGTGGAGGCGGCCCGCGCCATCCACCGGCGGGCCGGCGAGATCGGGGCCGAGCTGGACGCCCGCTTCGAGCCGCTGGCCATGCACGTGGGGGTCAACACCGGGCCCGCGCTGCTCGGCGCGACCAAGATCGAGGGCAGCGCGGGCACGCGCTGGACGTACACCGCCTCCGGCATGACCACCAACATCGCGGCGCGCCTGGCCGCGCAGGCCGGCGACGGCGAGATCGTGCTCAGCGAGGCCACCCGGGCGCGCCTGGGCCCCGATCTACCGGTGGAGGACCTGGGGGTGCGCGAGCTGAAGAACGTGGAGACTCCGCTGCGGCTGTACCGGCTGGGGTGATCACGGATTCCTTCGAGGTTGACGCGGGCTCGCCGCCCCGTGCCCGCTTGACAGGGTCGCGGGGAACCCCTATAAATGGCGCACCTGCGAACAGCTCTCGACCGACGCGGCTCGAACCCCAGGGAGGAGTGACCACCATGGAACTGACTCGACGTGACCTGCTCAAGGGGGCGGCCGCGGTCGGCGCCGCCGCCAGCGTCCCTCTGGCTGCCGGGGCCGCGCAGGCGCAGACCACCCAGAAGAAGGAGCTGGTCGTCGCGCAGGGCGGCGACATCTCGAAGTTCGATCCGCATTTCAGCACCTCGTCCAACGACATCCGCATCTCCTTCAACCTCTTCGACAACCTGGTGAGCCGGCATCCGGACGGCAAGCTGTATCCGGGGCTCGCCACCGAGTGGAAGACCCAGGGCCCGACCGCGTGGGCGTTCAAGCTGCGCCAGGGCGTGAAGTGGCACAACGGTGACCCGTTCAGCTCGGCCGACGCCAAGTTCAGCCTCGAGCGCACGTGGGATCCGAACGTCAAGACCCGCGTGTCCACCGTGTTCACCACGATCGATCGCATCGATGCCCCCGACGCGACGACCCTCGTCATCCACACCAAGAAGCCGGACCCGCTGCTACCCGCGCGCCTGGCCTTCTACGGCGGGCAGATCGTCCCGAAGAAGTACCTGGAGGCGGTGGGCGGCGACACCTTCAACGCCAAGCCGGTCGGGACGGGTCCGGTGCAGTTCGTGTCCTGGACCAAGGACGACAAGGTGGTACTCGAGGCCAATCCGGGCTACTGGGGCGGCCGGATCGACGTGGATCGCGTGATCTTCCGCGCCATCCCCGAGATGGCTCCACGGATCGCCTCGCTCCTCAAGGGGGAGGTGGACGTGATCACGCAGCTCCCGCCCGATCAGGGCGAGCGCGTCAATGCCAACGCTTCGACCCGGGTCGCAGGGGCGCTCTACGCGGGACTCTACGTGCTCGCGGTCAACAGCAAGGTGAAGCCGCTCGACAACCCGCTCGTCAAGCAGGCACTGTCGCTCGGCATCGATCGCGAGGCCATCGTCAAGGAGCTATGGAAAGGGCGCGGGATCGTGCCCAGCGGGCCGATCGCAAAGGGCGACAACCACTTCGACGCCTCGCTGCCGCCGCTGGCCTATAACCCCAAGGAGGCACGGGAGCGTCTGAAGAAGTCCGGTTACAAGAACGAGGAGATCTTCATCGAGACCACCTCGGGCTACACCGCCAACGACAAGCCGATGTCCGAGGCGATCGCCGCGATGTGGAAGGACATCGGGGTCAACGCGAAGGTCGAGGTGGTGGAGTACTCGGTACGCGCGCAGAAGAACCGCGACAAGAGCTTCAAGGGCCTCTGGTGGTCCGACCCGACCTCCACCCTCGGGGATCCCGACGGCATGATGTGGCGCCTGCTCGCGCCGGGCGGGCCGCAGGACTACTGGCGCCATCCGAAGTTCGATGAGCTCGGGGAGGCAGCCCGCTTCTCGATCGACGAGAAGTTCCGAGCCCAGGCCTACAAGGACATGACCGCGGTCTTCCTCGAGCACCTCCCGTGGCTGCCGGTCATCCAGCCGTACGAGGATTACGGGCTGCAGAAGTACGTCGACTGGTCGCCGAACCCGAACCAGCAGTTCGAGGTCCGTCGCTTCAACCTCAAGATGCGCCGCGCGTAGTCGTTCCCACTCGCCCCGCCCTGCCCCCGCCCTCGGGGCGGGGGCAGGGCGACGGGCGAGGGTGGGGGAGGTCCGGCCATGCGCGGGTTCCTTCCGTTCCTCGGCTACCGGCTCTTCCGCGCCCTGATCGCGTTGTGGCTGGTCTCCACGGTGGTCTTCGTGGTCATGCGGATGTCGGGCGACCCGGTGCCCCTGCTGCTCCCCCCGGACGCGCCGCGCAGCGAGATCTTCCGGGTGCGGGCGGAGCTCGGGCTCGACCGGCCGCTGCCCGTGCAGTACGCGGTCTTTCTCTCGAACCTCGCCCGCGGGGATTTCGGCCGCTCCATCCACTTCCGTGAGCCCGCCTTCACGGTGGTCCGGGGCTACCTGGTCGCCACCCTCGAGCTGGGCCTGACCAGCTTCTTCCTGGCTGCACTCGTTGCGGTCCCCATCGGGCTCTTCTCCGCGATGCGCCGCAATACGCCGGTGGACCACGCGGCCATGGGGCTGGCCCTGATCGGACAATCCGCGCCGACGTTCTTTCTCGGCATCCTGTTCATCCTGCTGCTGTCGCTCAAGGCCGATCTCTTCCCGACCTCGGGTCGCGGCGACTGGCGCCACCTGGTGCTGCCGGCCCTGACCCTGGGCGCCTTCACCATGGCCTCGATCGCCCGCCTGACGCGCTCGGCGGTGCTGGAGGTGCTGGGCGCCGACTACATCCGCACCGCGCGGGCCAAGGGGGTCTCCGAGACGTGGGTGGTGGCCAAGCACACCCTGAAGAACGCGGCGATCCCGATCGTGACGATCACCGGGCTGCAGTTCGGCACCCTGCTGGGCGGAGCGGTCGTCACCGAGACCGTATTCTCCTGGCCCGGCATCGGGCGGCTCGCCATCCAGTCCATCTACAACCGGGACTACCCGGTCGTGCAGTGCACGGTCTTCCTCTCCGCGCTCCTGTTCATCGTCATCAACTTCTTCATCGATCTGCTCTATGGCCTCCTCGATCCCCGTGTCCGTGCCGGCTGAGTCGGCGGCGCCTCGCGCGGCGGGCCACCGACGGCGCAGCCGGGTACCGTGGCCGGTGCTGATCGGGCTCGGCTTCGTGGGCGCCCTCATGGTGGTGGCTTTGGCCGCCCCCCTGGTCGCGCCGCAGGACCCCACGCGCCAGAGCCTGCGCGGCCGCCTGGCCGCGCCCACCTGGAGCGGCTCGGACGGGCGCGCCCACCTGCTCGGCACCGACCACCTCGGCCGCGACGTGCTGTCGCGGGTGATCTACGGCTCGCGCGTGTCGCTGGTGGTCGGCTTCGCGGCGGTGCTGGTGGGCGGCGTGCTCGGCTCGGCGGCGGGGCTGATCGCCGGGTTCAGCCGCGGCCGCCTCGACGGCATCATCATGACCATCGCGGACGCTCAGCTCGCCTTCCCGTTCATCCTGCTCGCCATCGGCATCATCGCGGTGCTGGGCCCGAGCTTTCCGACACTCGTGGTGGTGATCGGGCTCTCCGGCTGGGTCTCCTACGCCCGCATCCTGCGCTCGCAGGTCCTGGTGGTGCGCTCGCGCGAGTTCGTGGAGGCCATCCAGGCCCTCGGCGGCTCGCTCGCCCGCATCGTGCTCCGCCACGTGCTGCCCAACGTGCTCTCCTCGATCGTGGTCATCGCCACCCTGGAGCTGGCGCGGGCCATCGTGCTCGAGGCCACCCTGTCCTTCCTGGGACTGGGCATCCAGCCCCCGACCCCGTCCTGGGGCGGCATGGTGCAGGAGGGCCGGGAGTACCTCGACTCGGCCTGGTGGATCTCCACCTTCCCGGGGGTGGTGCTCATGGTCGCCTCGATCGTGGTCAGCCGCACCGGCGACTGGTTGCGCGACGTGCTGGACCCGACCCTTCGCGGCGAGTAGAGCGAGAGGAGGAGCGCAGATGCCCATCACCGAGCTGATCGAATACGAGTTCGCCAGCCCCGAGGTGCGCGCGGTGTACGACGACATCATGGCCACGCGCAAGACGGACTGGATCAACAACTTCTGGAAGGCGCTCGCCAACCACCCGCCCACCCTGCGCCGGACCTGGGAGAGCATCAAGCAGGTCATGGGGCCGGGCGCGCTCGACCCGCTGACCAAGGAGATGATCTACCTCGCGGTGAGCGCGGCCAACGGCTGCGAGTACTGCGTCGCCTCGCACACCGCGGGGGCGCGCCGGGCCGGCATGACCCCGGCGATGCGAGGCGAGCTGCTCGCGGTGGTGGGCATGGCCTGCGAGACCAACGCCCTCGCGGACGCCTATCAGGTGCCGGTGGACGAGCGGTTCCGCGATCCCGAGCCCGAGGGCGACTGAGCCGCCGCGGCGCGGCGCTCCAGGCGCAGGTCGGCCAGCGTGTGCCTGGCGAGGGCGGCGAGCACGATGGCCCCGCCCCCGAGCGAGGGCAGGCCGGGGTTCTCGCCGAGCGCCAGCCACACCCAGACCGGGCCCAGCACGCTCTCCAGCACCGCGATGAGGGCCGCCTCTGCGACCGGGATGCGGCGGGCGCCCGCGGTGAAGAGGATCATGCCGAGCCCGAGCTGGCCGGCGCCGAAGAGGGCCAGCAGCAGCAGGTCACCCGCGCCGACCGCGGCCGAGCGCGCCGAGAGGGAGGCCACCGCGCCAGTGAGGGCGGCGGCCAGCGCGGCCGCGGGCAGCATCTGCACGTGGCGGTTGCGGCGCAGCAGCACGGTGGCGCCCGCGAATGCCAGGGCGACCGTGAAGGCGAGCAGGTCGCCGCCGAGCGAGCCCGGTGCCGTCTCCGCGTAGACGTACCGCGAGACCATGATCGCGCTGCCCAGGAGGGCCACCCCCATCGCGGCCCAGGTGCGGGGGGCCACCCGCTCGCCCATCCAGGCCCAGCCGAGCAGCCCGGCCATGAACGGGCTCAGGCTCTGGATGATCAGCACGTTCGCCACCGAGGTGCGGGAGAGCGCCATGATGAAGCAGGTGGACGCGGTGGCGAAGCACACCGCCATGGCGAGCCCGGTCGCGCCCATGCCGAGGAAGACGCGGGAGGTGCGGCGCCCCGCGCGCCACGCGGTCACGCCGCCCAGGAAGGCCGCGCAGAAGAGCCCGCGCCACAGCACGGTGGTCCAGGGATCGGTGTCCACCAGGCGTGCCAGGAGCCCCCCGGTGCTCCAGCACGCCGCGGCGGCCGCGACCAGGAGGCGGCCGCCCGACTCGGCTCTCACCGAGGCGCGCCCGCGGAGAGCAGCTCCCGGATGGGCGCGCCATCCGGAGCCGGGAGCTCCACGCCGAGCAGGGCGGCGAGGGTCGGCGCGAAGTCCATCACCGAGACGCTCTGCGCGAGCCGGCCCGAGCCGAGCCCCGGCCCCGTCGCGACGAAGAGCCCCTCGGGCCGATGGTCGCCGGTGCGGCAGTACCGATTGGTCCCGGCCAGCTCCCCGATCCGGTCGGAGCCGAGGCGCACGGTGGCCCCCGCGCCCGACCCGACCGTCGCGCTCCCGATCGGCATCTCCTCGCTCCAGGCCACCAGCACGTCGGGCAACAGGCCGAGCCACTCGCCCTGGTAGAGGTCGGCGGTGCGGCTCACGCGGCGGATCATGGGGCGGCCGCTGCCGAGATCCCGGATCTCCTCGAGATCCTGCGCGAGCTGGCGGCAGAGCGCCTGCTCCTCCGCGCCCGGGGAAACCAGGCCGCGGGGCTCCCGGCCGCGCAGGTTGAGCCGGATGCCCCCGACGGCCTGGCCGTTGTCCACCAGAAAGCAGCGGCCGAGCGCCGGCTCCAGCAGCCACCGCGGGGGCGCTTCGGCCCGAGTCCCGAGGGCGCGGAGGTGCTCTAGGCCCGGGCGCAGCCAGTCCTTGAGCCCGGCGGGCGTGCGCCGCCAGCCTGCCTCGAGCACCCGCGCCAGCGGGCCGGTGTCCGCCGGCCCGGACGCGGCGCCCGGGCGGGGGGCGACCCCGAGCCCGAGTCGGACCAGGATGTCCGGCAGCAGGAACTGGGCACCGTAGCGGGCGCACATGCCGTGCGACAGAAGCACGACGGCCAGGCAGTCCTCTCCGGCCGCCCGGAGGAGCTCGTCGATCGCGCCGTCGATGGCGGTGTAGACCTCGCGGACCGGGTCCCCGGCCAGGGCCGCGACCCGAGCCTCATGGGCCGGATGCTGCGGGTCGTGCAGGTGCCAGGCCTGGTGCCCGACGCAGTGCGCCTCCGTGAAGACCTGAGCGAAGAGATCCCATCCCCCCTCCTCCAGCAGGGACCGGGTGAGGGCGGTCTTTCTCCGCACGCCCTCCACCAGCCGGGCGCCCAGGGCCCGGAACGCCTCCGGCGAGCGATGGTCCACGTCGCAGCTCGCGGAGAGGGGATGGGCACCGAAGCGCGAGCGGATGCGCCGGGCCAGGCGGGGCGGCCACGTGCGGAAGCCGTAGTTGGCGTCGTGCGAGCCCCACTCCACGAGCTGGATGCCGTTCAGGCCTTCCGAGACCCCGCTCAGGGGCACGTCGCAGATCGCGACCCGGCGCCCGGCCCGGCTCAGGTGGTTCCAGAACGGCTCGCGCTTGACGAACTCCCCCGTGTAGCAGCGGAAGAGCTCGTAGCTGCCGACCCGCAGCTGCACCAGGCTGCTGATCCCGTGACGGGCGGGGGTCACGCCGGTGTAGAAGGAGGGCCAGGTCGAGCCGACGAAGAAGCCCTCGAGGCTCCGGGTGTCGCCGACGAGGCCGTGCGCGAGGAGGCGCTGGAACGTCGGCAGCACCCCGGCGGCCGCCCACTCGCGAACGAGCGGGGCGCTGCCCGCATCGACGCCGATCAGCAGCACGCGAGCCGGAGCCGTCACGGACGGACCGTCACCGCCCGCCGACGACCGCCTGCCAGAGCCCGTAGACGAGTCGGCGCGTGTAGAGGGTGTACCGCCAGCCGCCAGCGGCGGCCAGGCTCCGGAGATGCCACCGCCACGCGGCCCGCGGCTGCCCCGCGCGCAGCTCGAGGCTGGCTGCGGCGTGCAGCGCCATGCCGCGGCGTCGGCGCAGGCGACGGCGCACATCACGGGGGAGGGGCAGGGCCAGCAGCCGGTCCAGCGACGCGGCCTGCCGCAGCACGTAGGTCGGGGCCTTCGAGAGCGAGTGCGGCGTGTCTGCGCGGTAGATCCACGTCGGCTGGTTGAGGAAGAGGATCCGCCGCTCGACGGCGAGGCGCAGGCCGAGGTACGTCCACTCCAGGTAGGGGGGAACGTCCGCGAAGTGCTCCGTCCCGATCGTGGCGGTGCGGAACAGCGCCGCGCAGGGCGCGAGCCAGTTGTGATCGAGCAGGGAGCGCAGCGGATCGCCCTGCCCGGCCTCGAGGTCCGCGACGTTCAGCTCGCGGTGGCCCTGGCGATCGACGTAGCCGCGGGTCACCACCACGTCCACGTCGGGCCGGGCCTCGAGCGCCTCGACGCGCGTCCGCAGCGCCCCGGGCAGGAGCTCGTCGTCGTCGTCGAGCTCCGCGAAGTAGGGGGTGCGCACCCGATCGCGCCCGGCCCGGAGCGCCGCGGGCAGGCCCGCCGCCTCCAGGCGCACCAGCTGCACGTCGTCCGCGCGGGCGAGGTCGGCGAGCAGGGGGGGGTCGGCGGCCGGCCCGTTGACGACCACGATCGGGATCGCGCGCACGCCCTGCTGCGACCGCACGCTCTCGAGCGCCCGACGGAGCAGCTCGGCTCGCTCGGGCCGCGCCTCCGTCGGCATGATGACCGAGACGTTCACGGGATCGGGCATGCGGAGACCCGGTTGTCCCAGATCGTCTCGACCAAGTCAAGCACGCCGCCGGCGCGATTGATACCATCCGCCGGATGGAGATCGACGCCCGCGAGGTCCGCGACGGCTCGACGCTGGAGGCCGACGTCTGCATCATCGGCGCGGGGCCAGCGGGCCTCACCATCGCGCGCGCGCTCGCCCCGCGCGGGCCCCGCATCGTCATCCTCGAGAGCGGCGGGCGCCGCGCCGAGCCCGCAGTCCAGGCCCTGTGCGCCGGCACCACGACGGACCCCGCGTACGTGGATCCCGTGCTCACGCGGCGCCGGCAGGCCGGGGGCACCGCCCAGGACTGGAACACCGCGGTCGGACCCGAGATAGGCGCCAAGTACCTGCCGCTCGATCCGATCGACTTCGAGGCACGGGTCGGGGTGCCCGGCAGCGGGTGGCCGATCGACCGGGCCGCGCTCGATCCCTACTACGAGCGGGCGCACGAGGTCTGCGATCTGGGACCGGCGAGCTACCGGCCCGAGGACTGGACCGACCCGGACCACCCCGCCCTGGAGCTCGCGGGCGGACGCCTCGTCACCGCCGTGTATCGGTACGGCCTGGCCCGCACGTTCACCCACGCGCGCCTGGAGGAGGTGTACCGCGCCCCGAACATCGTGGTGTGCCTGCACGGCACCGTGGTCGAGCTCGCGACCGGATCCGACCGGCGGACGGTCACCCACGCGCGCGTGCGCTGTCTCGAGGGCCCGCGCTTCGAGGCCCGCGCGCGATTGTTCGTGCTGGCCGCCGGCGGCATCGAGAACGCGCGGCTGCTCCTCCTGTCGACCGGCGCGTGCGCGCGCGGCCTGGGCAACGAGCACGATCTGGTGGGCCGGTACTTCATGGACCATCCCCGGGACTACTCGTGCGCGCTCGTTCCCTTCGACCGGGCCCTCTTCGACCGGGCCGGCTTCTACGACGTGCACGCGGCCCCGGGCGGCTTCGTCATGGGCCGGCTGGCCCTCGGCGCCGAGTGCCTGCGGCGGGACCAGCTGCTCAACGTCTCGGCCACCCTCAGGCCGCGCCCACCCGGGCACCGGTCCGAGGGCATGGAGGCGCTGCGGGCGCTGCGCCGGACGAGCCTGCGGCGCCCGGGGCTCGTCCTGCGCCGGGCGGGGCGGCTGGCGAGAGGGCTCGGGGACGTCGTCGGCTACGGGTACCGGCGGTACCTGCTCGGCCACGAGGCGGCCGATGCCGGGTGGGCCGGCCTGCCGGACAGGGCGCGGCGCTTCGGCACGTTCGAGCTGCTCCTGAACCTGGAGCAGGCGCCGGACCCGGACAACCGCGTCACGCTGGGCCCCGAGCGCGATGCGCTGGATCAGCCGCGCGCTCACGTGGCGTGGCGATGGCGAGAGCGTGATCAGCGGAGCCTGGACCGGGTCCGCCGCATCCTGGAGGAGGACCTGGAGCGCGCGGGCATCGGCCGGGTCGTTCCGATCGCGGAGACGACCCTCGACCCGAACGCGCATCACCATCTCGGGGCGACCCGGATGCACCGTGACCCCCGGCAGGGGGTGGTCGACGAGCACTGCCGCGTGCATGCGACCGGGAACCTGTTCGTGGCCGGGAGCTCGCTCTTTCCGACCGGCGGATGCGCGAATCCCACGCTCACCATCGTGGCCCTGGCCCTGCGCCTCGCCGACCATCTCGGACGTGTGCTCGCGGGCTGATCCCCTGCTCATCGGGCGAGCGCCACGCAGGCGACCCCGGCGAGGACGACGCTGGCGCCGGCCAGCCGCCGGCCGAGGCCACCCTCCCGAAGCCACACGCTGCCGATGACCGCGGAGAGCACGATGGACATCTCCCGGGCGGCCACCACGTAGCCGGTCTTCGAGAACTGGAAGGCGAAGAGCACGAGCAGGTAGCCGGTCGGGCTCATCAGCGCGGCGGCCGCGATCGTACCGGGGTTGGCGCGCCATTCCCGGCGCATCGCGTCGGCCTTGACCAGCGCCACCGGGGTGAGGAGGGCGCACGAGCCGATCTCCATGAGCCAGATGTAGGCGAGCGGGTGCAGGCGCGCCACGCCCGCCTTGTCGAGCAGGGAGTAGGAGGCGATCAGCACCCCGGTGGTGAGCGCCCAGCCGGTCCCCGAGGCGAGGAAGGCCGCGCGCGTCCACGCGCCGGGGTGCCAGTGCAGGAAGAAGATGCCGGTCGCGACCAGGCTCACCCCGAGGGTGCCGAGCGGGGAGAGGCGCTCGTCCCAGAGCAGGAACGCGGCCACCGGCACCAGGGCGACCCCGAGCCCGCGCGCGACCGGGTAGACCAGGGAGAGATCGCCGGTGGCGTAGGCGCGGCCGAGGGTGAAGAAGTAGAGCGCGTGGAGCACGATGGTACCGATCACGAACGGCACCGCCGCGGCGGGGAAGGGGGCCCAGGCCAGGGTCAGCAGCGCGACCGGGGTGTAGAGCACGCTCGCGGCCAGGCCGACGCACCAGAGGAATACCACCGGATCGCCGGCGCGCTTGGTGAGCGCGTTCCAGCCCGCGTGGAGCACGGCCGCGCCGAGGACGAGGAGCAGCGCCGCTGCGGTCACCCGGACAGGGTACTATGAAGGCCGGGCATCGATGGCCTACTCGCTCCGTCTCATCGAGGATCGACTTCCCGCGGGCGCGGCCGCGCCCAGGCCGCACCCGGGCGCGCCCCGCGTGCTCTACGCGGTCTCGGGCACGCTCGTGGGCGGCGAGGCGACCGAGCCGGTTCCCGCGGTGGGCCCCGCCGACGTCAGCGCGCACGCCGGCCCGGAGGGCGCGGTGCTCTACCGGGTCGAGCTGGTCCGCCAGCCGCCGGCCCCCGCGGGTGGTCGCGTGCTGCTCGAGCACCCCATCGACCTCGGGAACGGCGCGGCCTGGCTCATGCGGTGCGACCGGGTGGACTTCGAGCCGGGCGGGATCGCCCCGCCCCACCGTCACCGGGGCGGCGGCATCCGCTGCCTGCTGCGCGGCCGCCTCGAGGTGACGGTCGGCGAGGGGGCGCCGCGCACGGTGCAGCCGGGCGAGGCCTGGTTCGAGAGCGGCCGCGAGCCTGTGCTCGCGGTCTCCGCGCGCGAGGCCGAGACCAGCTTCATCCGGTTCTCGATTCAGCCCGCCGAGATCCGGGGGCGCAGCTCGATCCTCTACGTGGATCCCTCCGACGCGGGGCGCGGACGCCCTCGGCACTACACGGTCTACGTCGACGAGCCGATCGCGCTCTGAGCATGCGCATCCTCATCCTCACCGCCAGCTACGGATCGGGCCACGCGGAGGCCGCGCGGAGCCTCGCCGACGCCGTCGACGCGCGGGGCGGCCGGGCCGTCGTCGTGGATCACTTCCGCGAGCTCGTGCATCCGGCCTTCGCGGCGGCGAGCCGCGCGGCCTATTACTGGCTGCTGCGCCGCGCGCCGTGGGCGTGGGCCCTCGCCTACGGCCTCGGCGACCGGCTCGGCCCGGACTCGCCGCTCGCCCTCGGGGCCACCCGGATGGGGACTGCGCGGCTGGCCGGCCTGCTCGACGCCCTGCGGCCGGACGCGGTCGTCACCGTCCACGCCACGCCGGCGGCGGCGATGGCCGCCCTCGCGCTCACCGGCCGGCGCCTGCCGCCCCACACCACCGCGGTCACCGACTTCGTCGCGCACAGCCAGTGGATGCCGCGCCCGGTGGACCGCTACTGCGTGGCGGCGGAAGAGGTGCGGAACGAGTTCGTGGCGCGCGGCATCCCGCCCGACCGGGTGGTGGTCACCGGGGTGCCGGTACGCGAGGAGTTCTCGCGCGGGATGGACGCGGACGATGCGCGCCGGGCCCTCGGCCTCGCGCCGGACCGGCCCACCATCGTGGCGATGGCGGGCACGCAGGGCTCCCTCGGCCGGCTCGGCGACATCACCCGCGCGCTGCTCGCGATGGCGCGCCCCACGCAGGCGGTGGTGGTGGCCGGTCGCGACGAGCGGCTGCGCGCGCGTCTCGCGCGCGCAGCGGCGGGGAGCCCGGTGCGCGTGGTGGGCTACGTCGACGACGTGCGGACCCTCCTGGCCGCCGCCGATCTCCTGGTGACCAAGGCGGGCGGTATGACCCTGGCCGAGGCGACCGCGGCGGAGGTGCCGCTCCTGCTCTACGGCTCGCTGCCCGGCCAGGAGCGTGGCAACGAGGGTTTCGCCTCGCGCGCGGGCATCGCGCTGGTGGCGCGCTCCCGCGCCGAGCTGCGCCGCCTGCTGGACCGGGCGGTGGCTGATCCGCAGACGGTCGAGCGCCTGCAGGCCTCGCTCCGGCGCCTGAGTCGCCCCGACGCGGCCCGGCGCATCGTGGACCTCGTCACCGAGCAGATCGCCCAGCGCGGGCGGCTGTGACCTCCACCCAGTTCGCCTTCTGCCTCGAGAGCGGCGAGCGCTCTCTCCGGGAGGGACGCTGGGCGGACGCCGAGCACGCGCTCACCGCGGCGCTGGCGATCGAGCCGCGCAGCGTGAAGGCCCACTTCAAGCTCGGGCTGGCCCTCGAGCGGCAGCGCCAGTGGGCCCGGGCCGAGGCCGCCTACCGCGCCGCGGTCCGGGGCAAGCGCGATCACGCGACCGCGTGGCTCCGGCTGGCCGCGATGTGCCGGCGGCAGGGCAAGGCCCGTGAGGAGGAGACCGCCTCCCGCGAGGCGGCACGGCTGGTGCCCCGCAGCGCGGAGGCGCGGCACGCGCTGGCGGTCACGCTGGCCCGGCTCGGCCGGACCGACGAGGCGGCCCGCGAGTTCCAGGAGACGATCCGGCTCGCCCCGTCGAACGCGATCGCCCACCACGGCCTGGGGCTGGTCCGGGCCGTCCAGGGCCGCGACGCGGAGGCCGCGGAGGCGTTCGCCACGGCCGCGCGCCTGGACCCGCGCTCGGTGCGGGCCCACACCCAGCAGGCGGAGGCGCTCCGGCGCCTGCGGCGCTGGGGGGAGGCCGTGGCCGCCTACCGCGAGGCGGTGGCCCTGCGGCCCGGCGCGGCCGTGCTCCACGGCCGGCTCGGCCTCGTCCTAGAGCGCCTGCGCCGCTACCGCGAGGCGGTGGCCGCGTACTCGCGGGCCATCCGGCTGGCGCCGGCGAGCGGCCGGTGGCGGGCGCGCCTCGGGCGAGTCCTCGAGCGGCAGGGCCGCTTCGCGGAGGCGGAGGCGGCCCTGGACGAGGCCCTGCACCAGGAGCCGGATCTGCTCGACGCGTACCTGGGGCTCGCCTCGATCTACCGCCGCCAGGCCAAGTGGGCGGACGAGGCGCGGGTCTACGAGCGGGCGATCCAGCTCAAGCCGGACGACCCGCATCTGCACGCCGATCTGGGCCTGGCCCTGGAGGCGCAGGGGCTGCTGGGGGCGGCCGAGGGCGAGTTCCGGCGCGCGGTGGCGCTGGCCCCCGACAATGCCGACCTGCGCGTCGAACTGGGGATCGCGATGGGCCGGCAGGGCCGGCACGCGGAGGCCGAGGCCTCGCTGCGCGAGGCGGTGCAGCTCAATCCGCACGACGTGGTGGCCCGCTCCAACCTCGCGCTGAGCCTCGGGCGCCAGGGGCGCCACGCCGAGTCGGAGGCGGCCTACCGGCAGGCGCTCGAGGTCAAGCCCGACGGCGCCCCGCTGCACCGGGGCCTCGGCATGGCGCTCTACTCGCAGGGCAAGCTCGCCCTCGCCGAGACCGCCTTCCGGGGCGCGGTGGCGCTCAAGCCGAGCTACGCGCGGGCTTGGGGGGACCTGGGCGAGCTGCTGACCGAGACCGGGCGCCACGCCGAGGCGGTGGACGCGTTCCGCGACGCGATCCGGGTGAAGCCGCAGCGGGTGGCTTCGCACCGAGGGCTGGGCGCGGCGCTGCTGGCGCAGGGCCAGCCCGCGCTCGCCGAGGCCGCGTACCGCGACGCGCTGGCCCTCAGGCCGACCGATCCGCAGAGCCACTTCGGCCTGTGGGCGGCGCTCGAGCGGCAGGGCCGGGTGGCGGACGCGGAAGCTGCCTACCGGGCGGCCATCGACGTGAGCCCGGCCCTCGCCGAGGCCCACGCGCG
Source organism: Candidatus Methylomirabilota bacterium (assembly GCA_035455085.1). GTDB lineage: Bacteria > Methylomirabilota > Methylomirabilia > Rokubacteriales > CSP1-6 > CAMLFJ01. Next base: position 31,069 of record DATIFV010000035.1, read on the forward strand.
GCTCGGGCAGGCCCTGGCCCGGCAGGAGCGGTGGCGGGAAGCGGAGGCCGCCTACCGGGAAGCGGTACGGCTCGATCCGGCCGATCCGCGGTCGCGTATAGCCCTCAGCGCGGTGCTACGTCGCGCCGGGCGCTAGCAACCGGCCGAGGACCGCCCCTCGCCCTGCCCTCTTCCCCTCGCGGGGGAGAGCGGAGCACGTTTCGCCTCAGGCGCTGGGGTCGGCGTCGATGTTGGTGATGCGCAGGTAGCTGACCGCTACCCGCTGGTCGTCCTGCTCGAGCAGGACGCCGTCGT
>DATIFV010000036.1:0-4212 GCA_035455085.1 Candidatus Methylomirabilota bacterium
GGGGTCACGTAGTGGCTCGCCGGGTAGATTCGCGCGTCCGCCACCGTCCCGCTGGTGACCCCGCGCAGGGGATCGAGGGTCATGAGCCGCTCGACGCTGTCGCCCCAGAACTCCACCCGCAGGGCCTCCGACTCGGCGGCGGCCGGGAACACCTCCACCACGTCGCCGCGCACCCGGAAGGTCCCGCGACGGAAATCGTAGTCGTTGCGCTCGTACTGCACCGCCACCAGCGCCCGGATCAGGGCGTCCCGGTCCATGGTCTGCCCGGCCCGCAGCCCCACGTGCATGCCGTGGTAGGTCTCGGGCTCGCCGATTCCGTAGATGCAGGACACCGAGGCCACCACCACCACGTCACGCCGCTCGAAGAGCGACGTGGTGGCCGAGTGCCGCATCCGGTCGATCTCGTCGTTCACCAGCGCGTCCTTCTCGATGTAGGTGTCCGACTGCGGGATGTACGCCTCGGGCTGGTAGTAGTCGTAGTAGGAGACGAAGTACTCGACCGCGTTGCCGGGAAAGAACGCCTTGAACTCGCTGTACAGCTGGGCGGCCAGGGTCTTGTTGGGCGAGATCACCAGGGTGGGCCGCGCGAGGCGCGCGATCACGTTCGCGAGCGTGAAGGTCTTGCCGCTGCCGGTGACCCCCAGCAGCACGGTGTGGGGGCTGCCCGCGCCGATCACCGAGGTGAGGCGCTCGATCGCCTGCGGCTGGTCCCCGGACGGGGCGAACTCCGAGGAGAGCTTGAACAACGAGGAGCTCAGGAGGTCGAGGGCACCGCCACCAGGTACTTCCGCCACGAGTCGAGGAACGAGGTGGCGTGCGGGTGGCGGAGCAGGTGCACCGAGAAGAGGAACTGCGGGTGCACCGGCTCCCGGATCAGCCGCAGCCGCGCTTCCTCCAGCGTGTGGTTGCCCTTGAGCAGGTTGCAGCGCAGGCAGGCCGCGACCACGTTGGTCCAGGTGGTCTGGCCGCCGCGCGAGCGCGGGACCACGTGATCCACCGTGAGCTTCTCACCACGCCGCGAGCAGTACTGGCAGGTGTAGCCGTCGCGGCGCAGGATGTTCTTCTTGTTGAAGGCCACCCGCTCCAGGAACGGCTTGCGGATGTAGGCGCCGAGGCGGATCACCGCGGGCAGGTGGAAGCTCCGCGAAGGCGAGCGGACCACGCGCGGTGAGGCCTCCACGCTCTCCGCCTTCCCGGCGAGGAGCAGGGTGATCGCGCGCTTGGCGTTGGTGAAATGCAGCGGCTCGTAGGTGTAGTTCAGCACCAGGACCGCGATTTCATCCATATACCCGGAAGGATAGACGGGGTACCCCCGCCTGTCAACTGCGCGAGCCTAGACCAGCAGCCGCCAGACCACCGGACCGAAGCCGGCGAGGAGGATGAACAGCACCCCGGCCGCGTCGTACGAGCGCACGAGCAGCACCACGAGCAGGCACACCAGCGCGAAGCACGCCAGGTAGAAGCGGACCTCCCGGCGATCGAGCCACCCGCCCTTGCCGACGAGGTGCGGCAGCTTGTTGACGATGTAGATCGGGGAGTAGAAGAGGAAGAACGCCACGATCAGCGCCGAGAATCCCCAGACCCCGAGCAGGCCGAAGGCCATGCCGCGGAAGATCCAGTCCCACAGGCTGAGGCCGCTGTCGCTGCTGAGGTCGAGCGCGCGCGGTATCGCCTCCGGGCGACGCGTGAAGTAGAGGATGGCGAGCGAGACGAGAGCGAGCACCGCTTCGAGCCACCGCCGGACGATCACGCGGGGGATCAGGCTCATCTCGGCTAGGACACCACACCACCGGCCGGGGTGTCAACAAAACACCCCGGCGCGCCCCCCGGCTAGAGCAGGAACCCGCCCGGGAACGGGTCGCTGGCGTCGAGCGACAGGGTCGCGCGGCCGGTCATCCACGCCCGCCCGGTGATCTCGGGGACGATGCCGGGAGTGCCCGCCACGCTGGTGAGGGCCGCGATCCGTCCGGTGAAGAGCGTGCCGATGATGGACTCGTGCCCGAAGGCCTCCCCGACCCCGAGGCGGCCGCGCGCGTGGAGGTTGGCGAGCCGCGCGGACGTGCCGGTGCCGCACGGGGAGCGGTCGAGGCCCGCGGGCGCCACCACTACCGCGTTGCGCAGCTGCGCCTCGGGCCGCCGCGCCGGCCCGTAGAACTGCACGTAGAGCAGCCCGCGCGCCTGGGGCATCGCGGGATGCACGAGCGGGACCGCCGCCTCGATGGCGAGCCGGATCCGCTCGCCCACCGCCACGATCCGGGGCGCCTCCGCCGGCTCCAGCGCGAGCCCGCACGCCGCCGCCTCCACCAGCGCGTAGAAATGGCCGCCGTAGGCCAGGTCGAACGCGATCCGGCCCAGCCCGGGGACCGCCACCGAGAGGTCGAGCCCGACCGAGAACGCGGGCACGTTGCGGATCGTGACCGTGGTCGGCCGCCCGGCCTCCGTCGCCACCCGGCAGGTGACGAGGCCGGCGGGCGTGTCGAGCGTGACGGTGGCGGCGCCCGCCCGCGCGGGTACCCGGCCCGTCTCGACCAGCATGGCCCCGAGGGCCATGGCCCCGTGCCCGCACATGTGAACCGGGCCCAGCGGCTCGATGAACAGCACCCCCACGTCGGCCCCGGGCGTCACCGGATCGGTGAGGATGGCCCCGCACATCGCGGCGTGGCCGCGCGGCTCGTGAAGGGCGAAGCCGAGCAGCTCGCGGCAGCCCGCGGCCAGATGCTCGCTCTGCGCCATGAGCGTGGCGCCCGGCACGCGCGGCACCCCGTCCACGATGAGCCGCATCGGCTCGCCCTCGGTGTGGTAGTCGATGACCGACAGGGTCCGGATCGATGGGCGCGTCATCGCCCCGCCCCCAGCAGCTCGCAGACGATGCCCTCGCGCAGGCCGCGATCGCTCACCACCAGATGATCGCGCCCGAAGCGCGCCAGCGCGGCGAGACAGATCGCGATGCCCGGGATGATCAGGTCGGCGCGCCCCGGCTCGAGGCACGGCAGCCGGCCCCGCTCGGAGACGGAGAGCGCGCCCAGCCGGGCCAGCTCGCGCTCCACCGCCGCGCGGGCGAGCCGGTGCCCGTGCACGCGGGCCGCGTCGTAGACGGCCAGCCCCAGGTCGAGGGCGGCCAGCGTGGTCACGGTGCCCGCGGTGCCGACCAGCTCCCCGGCCCCGCCCCGCCCGATGGCCTCGGGCACCTCGGTGGCGAGCCGCCGCTCGATGGCCTCCCGCATCCGGGTGAAGCGATCCCAGCGGACGGGCCCGGGCTCGCCCCACTCCTCGGCCAGCGGCACCACCCCCAGCCGCAGGCTCACCGCCGCCTCCGGGGCGCCGCCCCGCGCGCACACGAACTCGGTGCTTCCTCCGCCGATGTCGAAGAGCACGAAGGACTCGCCGAGCCCGGGCAGCCCGGAGGTCACGCCGAGCAGGGTCAGGCGCGCCTCGTCCTCACCCGAGACCACCTCGACGCGCTCGCCCGCCTCCGCCTCCACGCGCGCCGCGAACTCCTCCCGGTTGGCCGCCTCCCGGACCGCGCTGGTGGCCACGATGCGCACGCGATCGGCTCCGAGCCCCCGCGCGGTGCGGGCGAACTCGGCGACCGCGGCGGCGGTGCGACGCATCGGCTCCGGAAGCAACCGCCCCGCCGCCGCCTGCCCTTCGCCAAGGCGCGTGACCCGCTGGGTCTGGTGCAGCGCACGCCACCCGCCGCCCGTCGCCTCGACGACCAGGAGCCGGACGGTGTTGGTGCCGAGATCGACGGTGGCCAGGCGCGCCGGGCGGCCGTCCCCCGCGATCACGCGGGGCGGCGAAGACGGAGGGCGTCCGCGACCGCGGCGCGCACCCGATCGGGCTCGACCGGCTTCACCAGCATCACGTCGACCCCGGACTCGCGCAGCCGGTCCTCGTGCAGGCGCCGGCCCCAGCCGGTGAGCAGCACCACCGCGGTCCCGGGGCTGCGCTTCTTGACCGCGGATGCCAGCTGCAGGCCCGACCGGTCGCGCAGGGCCAGATCGGTCAGGATCACGTCGACGCCCCCCGCCCCGAGCCGAGCGAGGGCCCCATCCGCGTCCGGCGCCGTCTCCACCCGGTGGCCGACCGCCATGAGCGCGTCGAGCAGCGCGGTGCGGATCCCCTCCTCCTCCTCGACCACCAGCACCGAGCCGGTGCGCTCGGCGGGGGCGGGCGCGTCGTCGGCCGCGGCGTGGCGCCCGGGCGCGGCCG
>DATIFV010000037.1:0-5298 GCA_035455085.1 Candidatus Methylomirabilota bacterium
GACCGCCGCGACCGCGCCCGGACTCCAGCGCCGGCGGCCCAGCGCCATCCAAGCGCCGAGGCCGATGACGGGCAGCGCGGCGTCCTCGCGGCAGAGCAGGGTAAGCGCGGCCGGCGCGAGCGCCAGCCATGGCCGGCCCGCTTCCACCGCCCACGCCGCGGCCAGCAGCAGCGGGATGGCGAGGGCGGCGGCGTGGAAGTCGCGGACGTTGATCCCCTGGAGCGACGGGCTGGCGAGGTAGAGCAGCGCGAAGGCGGCGGCGGGCCGCTCGTCGCCGAGACGGGCGCGGGCCAGGCCGAACACCGCGACCGCCCCCAGTGCGAGCGCCGCCGATTGGGCGACGAGCAGTACCACCGGCCCGGGGGCGATCCAGAAGGCGGGCACGAGGGCGTACATGATCGGCGAGAGATGGTCGCCCCAGGCGTTCATCTCGGGCAGGCTCACGTACGGCCCCGCCCCGCGCGCGAGGTTCCAGGTGAGCTGGACGTAGTAGCCCAGGTCGAGCGCGTGGGTCGCGAACGTGAAGTGGCGGGTCACCGTCACGAACGAGAACAGGAGCGCGTAGGCCACCACCCCGACCGCGACCACCCGGCGGGGGCGCAGCGCGGGAACCGGGCGCGGCACCAGGAGGACGTGCAGGGCCACGAGCCCCAGGAGCAGCAGGAACAGGTGCTCGGGTCGCCACAGCCACTGCTCGCGCCGGCCGGTCCACCGGACGAGTGCGATGCCGAGCCCCGTCGCCGCGAGCGCGGCCGCGGCGGCGAGCAGGCGGGCGATCACCGGTAGCGCTGGTACCGGTGCACGATCGAGGCGAGCCGCCGCGATCGCTTGAGCCCCGAGCGGTGGAGCAGGTAGCGCGCCACCACCCAGAGGATCTTGAGTCCGTACACGCAGGAGGCGCCGAAGCTGGCCGAGGACGCCTCCGGGAAGTAGCGCACCGGCACCGGGATCTCCGCGATGCGGAAGCCGGTGGACACCACCTGGGCGACGATCTCCTGGTCGAACACGAAGCCGTCGGAGTTCATCCGGAAGTTCACGTCCTCGAGCACGCTCCGGCCGAACGCGCGGTAGCCGGTGTGGTACTCGGAGAGGCGCAGGCCGAAGGCCAGGTTCTCCACCCCGGTCAGGAAGCGGTTGGCGACGAACTTCCACCACGGCATGCCCCGCTGGACCGCGGAGCCGCCGCCCGCGAGCCGCGAGCCCAGCACGAGGTCGGCTTCACCCCGCACGATCGGCGCGATGATCTGAGGCACGAGGGTGGGATCGTACTGGTAGTCCGGGTGGACCATCACCACGATGTCGGCGCCCGCCCTCAGCGCCTCGGTGTAGCACGTCTTCTGGTTCGCCCCGTAGCCGTAGTTGCGGTCGTGCACGAAGATCTCGAGCCCCAGGTCCCGCGCCACCTCGAGGGTCGTGTCGGTGGACCCGTCGTCGACCAGGATCACCAGGTTGACGGTGTCCTTGGGCAATTCCTCGTACGTCATCCGGAGGGTCCGGCCCGCGTTGTAGGCCGGCATGACCACCACGACCTTCGGCGCCTTGGGCGGCGGCATCGTCGGCCCGTCCATCAGGGAGCTCCCGCGACGCGGCACACCGCGACGAACTGGTAGGCGAGGCCGCCCGGCCAGGCGCGCGCGGCGCGCGCGCTCGCGCCGTGGATCCCGCGCAGCCACGCGCCGTGCCAGCGCGGCGGCACCACCAGGGGCAGCGGCACCGGGGTGACCCGCAGGTCGGCGACCGCGAGCCCGGCCGAGCGCAGGAAGGCCACGAGAGTGCGACGGGTGAAGAACCGCAGGTGGGTGCGGTCGAGGATGCCACGATCGGCGTAGTCGAAGCGGCCGGCCAGCAGCGAGAGCCGCACCCAGAGGTGGGCCACGTTGGGCACCGAGACGATGACGGTGCCGCCGGGGGCCAGGGTGCGGTCCAGGGCCACGAGCGCGGCGCGCGGGTCGCTCAGGTGCTCGAGCACGTCACCGTAGACGATGGCGTCGAACGGCCCGTCGAGCAGCGGCGGCGCCGCCTCCAGGTCGGCGACCACCACCTGCTTGCAGCGCCCGTGCGCGCGGGCGGCCAGCTCGGGATCGCGCTCGAGCGCGGTGACGGTCCAGCCCTGCCCGGTGAGCCGCTCGGCGAGGAAGCCGTCGGCCGCGCCCACGTCGAGGGCCTTTCGGCCGCGGCCCTCGCCCAGCCGGGCGAGGATCACCGAATGGCTCGAGTGCGGGTCGTCCTTGAGCCGGTAGGGCGAGTCGCTCATGCGCGCGAGGTCCGCGTGACCATAGAGCGCTCCCGGGTCTCGATGTTGGCCGCCATGTCCGGTCCGCCTGAGGGCCAGGATAACACCCGGCTTCTCACCGCCGGTTCGAATAGAGCCGCCGCCCGCCGCCCTCGAGGAGGAGGTGGACCTGCTCCGGCGGCAGCTCGCGGACCACGCTCCGGTCCGGGGCCAGCGCGGTCAGGAGGAACACCCGGCGATCGCCGGCCCACGCCCGGACCAGGGCCGGCCCGTCCCAGAAGGTGCCCCGCGCCTCGGCAAAGGTGGCGCCGAAGGCCAGGTTCGACTGCAGCCCGTTGACGATCTGCACCCGCCGGTCCAGCCGCAGGAGCGCGGACGCGCTGTTCTCGAGCGCGCCCTCGTGGGCCAGCACGTCGCCGGGAGCGGCCCGCAGCAGCAGCGCGTCGCTCATGACCCGAACCGAGCGGCTCTTGGCGAAGAGGGTGAGCCCTTCCACCGAGAGCGGGAGGAACGCGAGCATGCCGGCGAGCATCGCGCCCACGCCCAGGCGCGGGAGGCGGCGCCAGGTGGCCACCGCGAGCGCGGCCGCGACCAGCCCGAAGGTCAGGCTGATGCTGCCGAAGAGCGGCCGGAACTGGCCGACGAAGTCGGCGGCGGCCGGCCGGCCCTGGGCGGCCATGTTCCGCCCCGCGACGTCGGCGACCTCCACCGCCCCGGTGGGCAGGCCGATCACCCCGCACCACACCAGGAGCGAGAGCGCGGCCAGCGCGGCCACCGCGAGCAGCGACGGCATCAGCAGGGTGAAAGAGCGCGGCGCGCCCGCCGGCCGCTCGATCGCCTCGCCCCAGAGACGGGCCACCAGCAGCGCCATGGCCGGGAAGGCGGGCAGACCGTAGTGCGGCAGCTTGAACGGCGACAGCGCGAAGACGGCCAGGATCGCCACCACCCAGATCGCGAGCAGCGCCCAGAGCCGTGCCTCGGGCGTGGACCACGGGCGCGCGAGCGCGCGCCACACCGCGAGCGGCAGCGCGAGCACCCACGGGAAGAAGCCGGCCGCGGTCACCGCGAGGAACTCGAGCGTCGACAGCGACACGTCCTCGTCGGGGAACACCCGCTGGCGCGTGACGTTCAGCACGTGGTTGTCGACGATGGTGTACCAGAGGAAGCCGCGGTGCTGGATCTCCACCGCCACGTACCACGGCACCGCCACCGCGAGGAGGAGCAGGACCGCGCGGGGGGGGATCCACTGGCGCCACGCGCGGCCTTCCCCGGTGAGACCGAGGAAGAGCGCCACGATGGCGAGCGGGCCGAGCGCGCCCAGGAAGTCCTTGGCCAGCACCGCCAGGCCGAGGCTGCCGTAGCCGAGCAGCAGCGGCCACCGCCCCTGCCCGAGGTAGGCGAGGATGAAGCCGTAGAGGGCGAGCAGGATGCAGGCGACGAAGAGCAGGTCCGGCTTGACCATGCGGCCGAACAGGAACACCTCGAGGTTCGCCGCGACCATGAGCCCGGCCATCAGCCCGACACGCACCGAGCCGAGCCGCGTCCCGACGAGACCGGTGAGCACCGCCACCGCCACCGCGGCGAGGCCCGAGACGAGGCGAGCCGCCGCCTCGGTGGGGCCGAGCCAGGCGAAGCCGCCCGCCATGAACCAGTAGAGGAGCGGCGGCTTGTCGACGTACGGAACCCCGTCGAGGTGCGGGGTGATCCAGCCGGCACCGTGCAGCATCTCCCAGGCGATCTGGGCGTGGATGCCCTCGGGCGGATCGAGGAAGGGGGCCGCGCCGAGGCGCGCCAGGAAGAGGGCGGCCGCGACGAGGGCGACGGCCAGCGGCGGGGTCAGCAGACCCGCCCGCCGCGGCGGTGGCTCACCGCTCGACCCGGACGATCGCCTCCTTGGGGAGGCGGTCCAGGAAGCTGCCGACCGCGGCGTCGAGGTAGCCACGGTCCTTGGACTCGAGCGTGACCTTCACCTTGTAGTCGGGATTGGAGAACTCCGGGTACGAGCCCAGCATCAGGTCCGGATGGCCGGCGAGCAACTCGTTCAGGTGGTCGGCCAGGGTGCCCTCCCCCATGCTCACGTACACGCAGCAGAGGTGGAACGGCGTCTCGCGGAAGCGCTCCTTGAGGGAGTCGAACTTCTGGCGGAAGATCTCGGGCACGCCGGGCAGGATGTAGATGTTCCGCACCACCACCGCGGGGAAGACCAGCTCGCCGTCGGCGGTGAGCTCGGCGCCCTGGGGCACCTCGGCCATCTTGAGCCGCGCCTCGTTGAGCCGGCCCTTGAAGTAGCCCTCCAGCACCCGGACCAGCCGCGGCTCCCGGATCACCGGCACGTCGAGGGCGCGGGCGACGCCCTCGATGGTGACGTCGTCGTGGGTCGGTCCCACCCCGCCCGAGGTGAACACCACGTCGTAGCTCGCGCTGAAGGCGCGGACCTCCGCCGCGATGAGGTCGACCTCGTCGGGGATGACCGTGATCCGCCGCACCTCCACCCCGAGGGCGCGCAGCTCGCGGCACAGGTAGGCGGCGTTGGCGTCGGTGATCTTTCCCGAGAGGATCTCGTTCCCGATCAACAGGATGCCGGCCGTCTTCGCCATAGGCGGTCCACATCGTAGCACGGAGTTCTGCTAGAATGGGCCGGGCTCGAGCCGGTCGATCGTCCCGGGCCCGGTGAAGCGCCTCATGCGAGGAGTGTGATGAGCACCGACGCCTCTCCGATCACGCTGCGCGGCTGGGCCCTCGTCCTCGGCGCGTCGTCCGGCTTCGGCGCCGCCACCAGCCTGGCCCTGGCGCGGGCGGGCCTCGACGTGTTCGGCGTGCACCTCGATCGCAAGGCGACCCTGCCCAACGTGGAGCGCCTGGTCGGCGAGATCACCGCGCTCGGGCGCCAGGCGCGCTTCTTCAACGTCAACGCGGCCGACGAGGAGAAGCGCGCCGAGGTCGCGACCGAGATGGAGCGGGTGCTGCGCGAGCGCGGGGAGATGGGCCAGGTGCGCGTGCTGCTCCACTCGCTCGCCTTCGGCACCCTCAAGCTCTTCGTGACCGATCCCATCAAGGAGGCGGTG
>DATIFV010000038.1:0-12730 GCA_035455085.1 Candidatus Methylomirabilota bacterium
CGACTGGCTACCTTTCAGTCTCACCCGCACCCGCTTTCCAGGTCGACACCGTGTCACACGACGTATCCCCGCGCAAGGATTTCAGTCGCGAGATGGTGGCAGACGATGTCGCCACCGGACGCTTCGGCCGTCCGGTCACGACGCGTTTTCCGCCCGAGCCCAACGGATTCCTGCACATCGGGCACGCCAAGTCCATCTGCCTCAACTTCGGGATCCCGGCCGAGTTCGGGGGCCGCTGCCACCTCCGCTTCGACGACACCAACCCCACCAAGGAGAGCCAGGAGTACGTGGACGCGATCACGCGCGACGTGCGCTGGCTCGGCTTCGACTGGGGCTCCCATCTCTACTTCGCGAGCGACTACTTCGACCGGCTCTACGAGTGGGCCGAGCAGCTGGTCCGCGCCGGGCGGGCCTACGTGGACGATCTCTCGGCGGAGGAGATCCGCGACCACCGCGGCACCCTGACCGAGCCCGGCCGGGAGAGCCCGTGGCGCAACCGGTCGGTGGAGGAGAACCTCGATCTCCTCCGGCGCATGCGCGCGGGCGAGTTCGAGGACGGGTCCAAGGTGCTCCGCGCCAAGATCGACATGGCGCACCCGAACCTCAACCTGCGCGACCCGGTCATGTACCGCATCCGCAAGACCACGCACCACCGGACCGGGGATCGCTGGTGCATCTACCCGATGTACGACTGGGCGCACGGTCAGTCCGATTCGATCGAAGGCATCACCCATTCGCTGTGCACGCTCGAGTACGAGGACCACCGCCCCCTCTACGACTGGTACCTCGACGCGCTCGGGGTCCATCACCCCCGCCAGATCGAGTTCGCGCGCCTGAGCCTGAGCCACACCGTGATGTCCAAGCGGAAGCTGCTCACCCTGGTGGAGGAGCGGCTCGTGAGCGGCTGGGACGATCCGCGCATGCCCACCCTCGCCGGCCTGCGCCGCCGCGGGTACACCCCCGAGGCCCTGCGCGACTTCTGCGAGCGCATCGGCGTGACCAAGGCCGCCAACCTGGTCGAGGTGGCGCTGCTCGAGCACTGCCTGCGCGAGGACCTGAACCGCCGCGCCCTCCGCCGCATGGCGGTCCTGCGTCCCCTGCGCCTGGTCATCGAGAACTACCCCGAGGGGCAGATCGAGGAGATGGACGCGGTCAACAATCCCGAGGATCCGGCCGCGGGCACCCGCAAGGTCCCGTTCTCCGGCGTGCTCTGGATCGAGCAGGACGATTTCCGCGAGACCCCGCCCCCCAAGTACTTCCGCCTGTCCCCCGGGGTGGAGGTACGCCTGCGCTCCGCCTACGTGGTCAAGTGCGTCGGGGTCACCAAGGACCCGGCGACCGGCCTGGTCACCGAGGTGCGCTGCATCTACGATCCCGCCACCCGAGGCGGCGAGGCCCAGGGCCGCAAGATCAAGTCCACCATCCACTGGGTGTCGGCGGCGCACGCGGTGGAGGCCGAGGTGCGCCTGTACGACACCCTCTTCACGGTGCCCCGGCCCGACGAGGCGCCGGACTTCAAGAGCGTGCTGAACCCGGGCTCGCTCGAGGTGGTGCGCGGCGCCAAGGTCGAACGCGCGCTGGCCGGGGCCGCCGCCGAGGACCACGTGCAGTTCGAGCGCGTCGGCTACTTCGTCGCCGACTGGCGGGACCACCGCCCCGACCGCCCCGTCTTCAACCGGAGCGTCGGCCTCCGCGACACCTGGGCCAAAATCGAGAAGGCGGCCGGCGCCTAGTCGCTGAACGCACCAGGGCGCTCACCCTTATCAGCGCCCTGGGCTAGTGGAAGTGGACGCCGGCGTCGATGTTGAGGACCTGGCCGGTGACGCTGTCCGAGCGGCAGAACGCGACCACCTGATCCGCCACGTCCTCCACGCTCGCCGCGCGCTTGAGGACGGCGCGCTGGCGGGCGCCCTCGGCGGTCTCGGGCCGCAGCCGCGACGTCATCCGCGTGCCCTCCATCAGGCCCGGCGCCACGCAGTTCACGGTCACCTCCGGGGCCAGCGCCACCGCCAGGCACCGGGTGAGGTGGATGAGCCCGGCCTTGCTGGTCGCGTAGGCGATGCTGCTGCCGCCGGGATTCAGTCCCGCCACCGAGGCGATGTTCACGATGCGCCCGGAGCCGCTCGCCTTGAGGTGGGGCGCCGCGGCCCGGCAGATCAGGTACGGGCCCCGGAGGTTGGTGGCGAAGAGCCGGTCCCAGGTCGCGGGGTCGAGGGCCTCGAGATCGGGGAACGGGATCGCGACGTTCCAGCCCGCGTTGTTGACCAGCACGTCGAGCCGACCGAAGTGGCCCACCGCAGCCTTGACCGTGCCCGGAATCGCGTTCGCGTCCGTCTGGTCCAGGGTGGCGCTCCAGGCGCGGCGGCCGAGCGCCTCCACCGCGGCGCAGGTGTCCCGCGCCGCGTCCTTGCGCTCGAGATACGTGATGCCGACGTGCGCGCCCGCCGCGGCCAGCGCCCGCGCGATCGCGATTCCGAGCGTTCCGGTGCCTCCGGCCAGCAGCGCGACGCGGTCCTTGAGATCCATGGCGCGGTAGCCTAGCAGAAGTCGGACGCGAGGGGCGGACTTCCGCGCTTGAAGCGGCCGGCGCGCGGCCGTAAACTCGGCCGGTCATGCCCGAATCGAGAACGCCCCATTCCCCCTCAGGAGCCTCCGCGCCATGACACCTGCCTCTGCGGCCGTCCGCGCCGACCTCGCCCCGACCGGCAAGCTCCGCGTCGGGATCAACCACGGCAACCTCGTCCTCGCCCAGAAGAATGCCGCCACCGGCGAGGTGAAGGGCGTCGCGGTGGACATGGCCCACGAGCTGGGCCGCCGCCTCGGGGTCCCCGTCGAGCTGGTCCAGTACTCCTCGGCCGGCCAGATGACCGACGCGCTCGCCACCGGCGCCTGGGACGTGGCCTTCCTGGCACGGGAGCCCGGGCGGGCGGGCGAGATCGGCTTCACCGCCCCGCACCTGCTGATCGAAGGTACCTACCTGGTCCCGGCGGGCTCGCCGTATACCCGCGCCGCCGAGATCGACCGCGACGGCATGCGCATCGCGGTCTCCGAGAAGAGCGCGTACGATCACTTCCTGACCCGGAACATCAAGCACGCCACCCTGGTCCGCGCGCCCGGCAACAGCGCCGGCCTCGGGCTGCTGCTGGCGGGCAAGGCGGACGTGATCGCCGGGGTCCGTCAGCTGCTCCTGATGGACCAGGCCAAGCTCCCGGGCTCGCGCGTGCTCGACGACCGCTTCATGGTGATCGAGCAGGCGATGGGGATGCCCCGGGGACGCGACGCGGGTCTGGCCTATGCCAAGGAGTTCATCGAGGAGATGAAGGCCTCCGGCTTCGTGGCCCGCGCGCTCGAGAAGTCCGGCGTGCGCGGCGTCCCGGTCGCTCCGCCCGAGCCCGGGTAGCGCGGCATCGCGGCGGCGCACGAGACACCGGCCGCCCCGCGGGGCTCCAGGAGGCCGTCAGCGGCCTTCGATGACCTACGTCAGCGGGACGATCGCGTAGAAGCGGGGCGCGGTGCCGACCGCGCGGGTGACATGGCCCCGGCCCGTGAGGTCCTCGGCGAGCAGGACGTCGCCCGGCCCCACCCGCACCACCGTGCCGTCGCCGACCTCGATCTCCGCCTGGCCGGAGAGCGTGATCGAGTACTGACGGCGGGGCGCGCAGTGCCAGTCGAGCACGTAGCCGGGCGGGGCGACGCGGAACGCGATCCCGGCCGCGGCCTGCAGCGCGGTGCCTTCCCCGTGCGCTCCCTCGGTGTCGGTGAAGGGCTTCATGGCCAGCTGCACCTCCTCGACGTGCGACTGCCCGTCCGCGCCGCTGTAGACCCGCCAGATCTTCGGCATACCCTTCCTTTCGGTGAGAGGAGGCTCCGGCTAGAACCGCACCCGGCGCAGGACCGCGCGGGGCAGGGCGCGGACCGCCAGCATGATCCAGCGCCACACGCCGGGAGCGTAGACTTGGTGGCGGCCCCGGTCCATCGCGCAGACCACCGCGGCCGCCACCGCGTCCGGCTCGCCCGCGAACGGCGGCTCCGGGAGCCCCACGGTCATGCCGGTCCTCACGAAGCCGGGCTTGACGCAGAGCACCTGCACCCCGCGCTCGCGGTAGGCCAGATCGAGCCCGTCGAGGAAGAGCGACAGCCCCGCCTTGGACGCGCCGTAGAGATAGTTGCTGCGCCGGGCGCGGTCGCCCGCCACGCTGCTGAAGGCGCAGATGAGCCCCCCCCCGCGCGCGGCCAGCCGCGCCGCGGCCTGCTGGCAGAGCAGCACGGTGCCCGTGAAGTTGACCTCGAGCAGCGCGGCCAGGCGTGCCGGGTCCGCGGCCAGCTCTTCCTGGCGCGCGAAGGCGCCGCCGGTCACCACCAGGGTGTCGAGGCCGCCCAGGGCGCGATCACCGGCGTCGAGCGCGGCCGCGAAGCCGGCGGGCACGCCGAGATCGAGGGCGGCGTGGCCCACCGGCGCGCGTGCCCCTCGCGCCTCCAGGTCGCGCGCGGAGCGGGCCATCTCCGCCGCGTCGCGCCCCAGCAGGAAGAGGGCGTCCCCCCGCTCGGCGAGCCGCCGGGCGAGGGCGCGGCCCATGCCCCGGGTCGCACCGACGAAGGCCACCTTCACGCCCGGTCCCCGAGGAGGCGCACCGACTGGGCGGAGCGGAAGCGGTGGCCGGGATCCCAGCGGTCGCGGACCGCGCGCCACTCGGCCAGGCGCGGCATCATGCGTGCGAAGTCCTCGGCGCGGGTCACCGCGTCCTTGGCGAGGTAGATCCGCCCGCCGTGCGCGATCACCAGCGCGTTCAGCTCGTGCGCCAGCGCCTCGGTGGCCCCCCCGCGGTACGCCATGTCCAGGGCCAGGGTCGTGCCTTCCATGGGAAACGACAGGTAGGCGTCCGAGCCGGGGCCGCAGTCCTTGATCACGGCGAGGAACGAGGCCGCGCCCGCGGCGCCCAGCCGCTCGAGGATCGCGGCGAGCGGGGCCGCGCCCGCCTCGCGCGGCAGCACGCACTGGTACTGGAGGAAGCCGCGCCGGCCGTACATGCGGTTCCACTCCCCCACCGCGTCGAGCGGATAGAAGAAGCGCTCGTAGGACACCAGGCGGCGCTTGAGGGTGTCGCCGTGAAGCCGGTGGTAGAGGTGGTTGAACCAGCGCATGAGCACCGGATTGAGCAGCCACTCCGGCGCGTCCACCGGCACCCGGAGCGGCAGCCGCCGGGCCAGCTTGCGGCCGGAGGCCTCCAGCGCGGTGGCGTGGCGCCCGCGCATCAGGATACCGCGGCCGACCTCGCGGCCGCGGGCCAGGCAGTCGATCCAGCCCACGGTGTACGGCCAGCCGGCCGCGCTCCGCCTGAGCCCGGCCAGCATCGCCTCGAGCCCGTCGACTCCCACCGTCTCGAGCACGATCCACGGGGACTCGACGCGGCGAAGCCGCAGGGTGATCTCGACGATGAGGCCGGTGAGCCCCATGCCGCCCACGGTGGCCAGGAAGAGCTCGCGCTCGCGATCGGGCCCGCACTCCACGAGGCGACCGTCGGCGGTGACCAGGAGGATCCGGTCCACGAAGTTGCCGAAGGAGCCGTCGCGGTGGTGGTTCTTTCCGTGGACGTCGCAGGCCACGCAGGCGCCCACCGTGACGAACTTGGTGCCGGGCGTGATCGAGGGGAACCAGCCGCGCGGCACGAACACGCGCAGGATCTCGGCCAGGCTCAGCCCCGCCTCGCAGTGAAGGCGCCCGGTCTCCCCGTCGAAGGCCAGGACGCGGTCGGCCCGCGCGCGCTCCAGCACGAGCCCGCCCGGCTTCGCCGGCAGCGCGGCGTCGCCGTAGGCGCGGCCCAGGCCCCGCGGGATCAGCGGATCGTCGCCCGCCGGCAGCGCCGGCGCCCCCGAGCGGTCCACCCGCGCCCGCCTCACCGGATGGCGGCCCCAGCCCGCGAGCGCCTCCTCGGGCAGCCCGGTCACGGCATCAACCGCGCGAGCCACCCAGTTCCCCAGACCGGCCCGTAGATGATCAGGAACAGCGTCAGCATCCACAGCCCGGTGTTGACCAGGAGGGCGCGGTCGTTGAGCAGGAGGTCGGAGGGATTGCCGCCCAGCTCCCGCCGGTAGAGCAGGTAGAGATAGCGGAAGACCCCGTAGAGCACGAAGGGCAGCGTCAGCGGGAGAAACCGCGTGTTGAACTTGGCCACCGTCTCGGGGGACATGGTGTAGAGCGCATAGGCGGTGACGGTGGACGCGGTCACCACCGCCATCATCTGATCGAGGAAGCCCTCGCTGTACTCGGCGAGGATCGGCCGATGAGCCGCCGCTTCACCTTTCAGCGTCCGGTACTCGTGGCGGCGCTTGCCCAAGGCCAGGAACAGCGCGACGAGGATCGTGCAGATCACGAGCCAGCCGGAGATCTCCACCCCGATGGCCTCGGCGCCCGCCACCGCCCGGAGCACGAAGCCCGCCGCCACCGTGAGGACGTCGACGATGACCACGTGCTTGAGCCACACCGAGTAGGCGGTGAGGAGCGCCGCGTAGGCGACCGCGGTGAGGGCGAAGCCCAGGGGCAGGAAGAAGGCGGCGACGAGGCTGCCCGCCAGCAGAGCGACGCCGAAGACCAGGGCGGCCGGAGACGGCAGCGCGCCCCGGGCGATGGGCCGGTAGCGCTTGGTCGGATGCAGCCGGTCCTTCTCGAGATCGGCCAGGTCGTTGAAGACGTAGATCGCACCGGACAGGGCGCAGAAGATCAGGAAGGCGGCCAGCGCCGGCCAGACCAGCGGGGTGAACAGGCTCTGCGAGAACATCAGCCCGGCGAAGACGAAGAGGTTCTTCGCCCACTGGCGGGGGCGGAGCGAGACGATCGCGGCGGTCAGGAGGCTCACGCGGCCTCGGATCCGCCCATCAGAGTCGTATGACGTGAGGGAGCGCTCCCCGCGCACCGGTGAAGGCCACCGCCAGGGGCAGCCCCGCGTAACCCAGACCCACGACCCCCACCACCGCGGCCCGGCTCCGCAAGCGCTCCTCGAGCCGGGCCCCGGGCGCGCCGAGCGTGGTCACCTCACAGCACCTGCGCGAGGGCCCGCTTGACCGCGTCCACCACCTGGTCCACCTCCGGGTCCGAGAGCTCCGGGAAGCACGGCAGGCCCAGCACCTCCGCGGCGGCCCGGGTCGCGACCGGGAACTCGCGGTCCGCGTTCGGCCGCGAGAAGAGCGGCTGGGCCGGGATCGTGCTCGGGTAGTGGATGGTGGTGCCGACCCCGAGGCCGCCCAGGGCCGCCGCCAGCGCTTCCCGCTTCGCGGAGCGCACCGTGTACTGGTGGTAGACGTGACGCGCGGGGGGCCGCTCGACCGGCAAGGTGAGCGGCAGAGCGGCCAGGGCCGCCGAGTAGCGGCCGGCGATGGCGCGCCGGCGATCGTTCCACTCCGGCAGACGCTTGAGCTTGACGCGGAGCAGCGCGGCCTGCAGCTCGTCCAGGCGGCTGCACGCGCCCAGCTCGACGTGCGTGTACTTGTGGCTCGACCCGTGATCGCGGAGCAGCCGGACGCGCTCGGCCACGTCGTCGCGCGTGGTCAGCACCATGCCCCCGTCGCCGCACGCGCCCAGGTTCTTGGTCGGGTAGAACGAGAGCGTGGTGGCGTCGCTCCAGGCGGCCACCGGACGGCCCGCGTAGGAGGCCCCGACCGCCTGGGCCGCGTCGGCCACGATCGCCAGCCCGCGCGCCCGGGCCAGATCGGCGAGGACGTCCACCGCCGCCATCTGCCCGTAGAGGTAGACCGGGACGACGGCCCGGGTCCGCGGCGTGATCGCCCGCTCCACCCGCTCGGGGTCGAGGTTCAGGGTGCCCGGCTCGACGTCCACGAACACCGGGGTGGCGCCGGCCATGACGATGGTGGTGGCGGAGGCCACGAACGAGAACGCCGAGGTGATGACCTCGTCGCCCGGCCGGACCCCGACCGCCTTGAGGGCGAGCACGAGGGCGTCGGTGCCGGAGCCGGTCCCCACCCCGTGGCGGGCCCCGCACAGCGCGGCCAGCTCGCCCTCGAGGGCTCCGCCCTCGGGGCCGAGGATGAACCGGCAGGAGTCGAGCACCCGCGCCGCGGCCTCGACGAGCTCGTCGCGCAGCGCCTGGTGCTGCCGCCGGAGATCGATCTGGGGAATCATCGCGCCGCCCCGATCAGAAGCCCGAGCGGGCCGAGGTCCCCACCTGGCCGATGCCGAGGAGGTTGATCGAGATCCGGAACTCGTTCTCGTCCCGGTGGCGGCGATTGACGTACTCGGCGATGATCGACCAGCAGTCGAAGCGCCAGTCGATCCCGATCCGGTTCTCGATGGCCCGCCCCTTCAGGACGTCCCATGCGGTGGCTCCGCGGACGTCGACGTTGTTGAGCACCTTCACCAGCGCTTCCGCCTTCAGGTACCGGCTCTGGGCCTGCTCGTTGAAGCGGGGCCCCACCGCCGCCGCGAAGCGCGGGTAGACGACCCGGACGTCGGCGTTCGCCTCCCGCAGGCCCTTGTCGTAGACATTGTACCGGGCATCGGCGTGGAAGCCGATCCTTTGGTTGGGGCTCACCGTCAGATCCGCGTAGAGGTCCTTGAGCGGCTGGGAGACCGGGTCCATCTTGAAGGTCTGGCTCAGGGTGAAGCGCACCATCTCCCAGCGCACCGGCTGCTGGTCGGGGCCGGCCACCGTCTTGGCGTTCAGCAGGTTGGTGAGGTAGTAGGTGATCTCGTTGGCCTTGCCGAGATGGTCGATGCCCACGCGCCGCTCGTAGCCCGGATCGACACCGGTCGCGGTGCTGGCGCCCGGGTCGTACTGGGGAAAGGCCTTCTGGTCGAGACCCCGGATCTGGATCACCTTCACCCGCGGCTCGATCACATGCTGGTAGGCGGCCACGCTGCCGTCGCCCGCGCTGGTGTAGACCCGGGACACGCGGCTCTCCGCCTCCACTCCCCACTCCACCTGCCGCCGGAGTCGCGGGTCGTAGACGGATTCCTCCACGGTCAGCGCACCCACGCGGGTGACCCGCTCTCCGACCACCCGCTGGTCGTAGTAGGTCAGCCGGCCGCCCGCGAACGGGGTGAGCGTGAAGAGCCCGGCGACCGGGACCGGCAGCAGGAGCCGGGGGTGGAAGTCGGCGCGCACGCCGTCCGGC
The DNA here is from genome assembly GCA_035455085.1 of Candidatus Methylomirabilota bacterium. Classification (GTDB taxonomy): domain Bacteria; phylum Methylomirabilota; class Methylomirabilia; order Rokubacteriales; family CSP1-6; genus CAMLFJ01. Next base: position 9,127 of record DATIFV010000038.1, read on the forward strand.
CCCACGTCCCGGATGAAGTTCACGAAGCTCGCGGTGGTCTCGTAGAGGAGCCCGGGCACCCCGGGCACCGGCTGCCGGATGCCGACGAGCCTCAGCTCGGGCACCCGCTGCAGCTCGATGGGCCGCGCGGTGGTGAGATCCTGGTACCACTTCACGTTGCCGACCAGGCTCCAGGCGGTCCAGTTCTGGGCCAGGAAGACGTTCGTCTCCGCCCGCTGGTTGGCGCGCTCGACGAGCCGGTTGCCGTAGTCGCGGAACACCAGGTCGTCGCTGGTGACATTGGCGTTGACCTTGAACGACAGGCGGGAGGTGATCTGCCAGTCGTGGCGCAGCGACGCCCAGCCGCGGTTCTCCTCGAGCCGGGGGTCGTCGCGGAAGGCCTCGTTGACCCCGAAGACGGCCAGCTCGCCGCGGTGCTCGCGGGAGAGGACGTAGCGGTAGTCCGCCTCGAGGCCGAAGCCCCGCCGGCTGTAGGCATCCAGGCTGACCGTGAGGTCCTGGCTGTCGTCGATCGCCCAGAAATAGGGAACGCGGGAGAAGAAGCCCTTGCGCGAGGACTGGCCGAACTCCGGGAAGAGGAAGCCCGACTGGCGCTCGCGCCGGAGGGCCGCCGCGAAGATCGGCAGCCACGGCAGCACCGGGACCCCCTTCAGCCAGAACGAGGCGTCGCGCCCGTAGACGATGTCGTCGAGATCCGCGGTGCCCGAGCCGAAGCGGAACGACCAGGCCGGGTCCTCGCCCTCGCAGGTGGTGAAGACGCCGCGGCGGACCTCGTAGATGCTGTCGCCCACCCGGTCCATCCGCTCCGCGGAGAGATGGTAGTAGGGCGCGCTGACCGCCGAGCCCTGGTAGACCACGCCGGTGCCGGTCCGGAGGTTGTAGTCGATGCGCTCGCCCACCAGCCGGTCGGGCCCGTCGTAGAAGACCACCTTGCCCTGCGCCACCGCCTGGCCGGTGTCCTGGTTGAGCTCGACGCGGTCGGCGAGCAGGCGAGTGTGGCCGCGCGTGATCTCCACGTTGCCGACCGCGATCAGCAGGTCGGTGGCGCCGCCCACCTGCTGGATCTGGTCGGCGACCACGGTCGCCTCCTCGCCGCCCGCCCGGACGGTCACGCCGCCCGGCTGCGCCCAGCCCGGCGCCGCCGCGACACCGAGCAGCACCGCCGCCGCGAGCAGGAGGGTCCGGGCGTGGCCCGCCGGCCGGTCAGGGCCGCGGGCGGAGCGGTCGGGAAGCGGCCGGGGCGGCATGAGGCCCCATGCTAGCAGCGGGCTCCGGCCGTGAAAAGGACATCCTGCCCGTCCCCCGCGGCGGTCAGCACGTCGCCGACGAGCGACAGCGAGCCGGCCACGCACACGAGCCCGCCCGGGCTCTCCGCGACGGCGGCGGCGAGGGCCTCCCGCGGAGACGGGGCGACCTCCGCGTCCGGGAGCAGGGCCCGGAGCACCTCCGGCGCGGCGGCCCGGGGATTGGCCGCCGCGGTCAGGATGAACCGCGCGGCCAGGGGCCGCAGCGCGTCCAGGATGCCGCGGGCGTCCTTGTCGGCCATGACCCCGATCACGAAGGTGACCCGCCGCCCCGGGAAGTAGGCGCGCAGCGACGCCGCGAGGGCCCGCGCGCCGGCCGGATTGTGGGCCCCGTCGAGGATCACGAGCGGGTCACGGCGCAGGATCTGGAAGCGCCCGGGCCAGCGGGCGCCCCGCAGCCCCGCGCGGATCGCCGTCTCCTCCGCCCCCAGCTCGCGGGCGGCCGCCGCCGCGAGCAGCGCGTTGCCCGGCTGATAGACGCCGAGCAGGCCGCACTCCACATCGGCGAGCCGCCAGCCGGGGCCCTCCAGGTGCATGCGCTGCGCTTCCAGGGTGAAGCCGAGCGGCGTGACGCGCAGGTCCCGCCCCTCGACCACGAGGGCCACCCCCGTCTCGGCGGCCCGGCGCGCGACGACGACCTCCGCCTCGGGATCCTGCCTCGCCGAGAACGCCACCCCGCTCCGGATGATGGCCGCCTTCTCCGCCGCGATGAGGGTCAAGGTGTCCCCGAGCTCGTGCTGGTGGTCGTAGTCGATCGGGCCGAGCACGGTGACGCGAGGCTCCCCCACCGTGGTGGCGTCGAGCCGGCCCCCGAGGCCCACCTCCAGGACCGCCACCTCCACCCGCTCGCGGCAGAAGTGGTCGAGGGCGAGCGCGGTCCCGGCCTCGAACACGGTGAGGTCGAGCCGGGTGATGAGGGTGCCGAGCGCGTCGACCCCGTCCACGAAGTCGGCCTCGGAGATGGGCCGGCCATCCACCCGGATCCGCTCCCGGTAGTGGCAGAGGTGCGGCGAGGTGTACAGGCCCACCCGCCGACCCGTCGCCTGGAGCACGGCGGCGAGCAGGGCCGAGATCGAGCCCTTGCCGTTGGTGCCGCCCACCTGGGCGATCGTGAAGGCGCGCTCCGGATGACCGATCGCGGCGAGCATCGCCTCGATGCGCTCCCGGCCGGGGCGCATGCCGACCCGCTCCCCGCCGCGCAGCGCGAGGATCCGGGCCACCGCCTCCGCATAGGTCATGGAGCGGGCGCGGGAGCTCGGTCGCCGAAGAAGGCGAGGATGCGTCGGAGCGTGGCCCGGAGCTCGCGCCGCTCCACCACCAGGTCGATCTGGCCGTGGTCGAGCAGGAACTCCGAGCGCTGGAATCCCTCGGGCAGCGGCTGGCGGATGGTCTCCGCGATGACCCGCGGACCCGCGAAGCCGATGAGGGCCCGCGGCTCGGCCAGGATGAGATCGCCCAGCATCGCGAAGCTGGCCGTCACGCCGCCGGTGGTGGGATCGGTGAGGAGCGAGATGTACGGGATCCGCTCGGCGTCCAGGCGCTGGAGCGCGGCCGACGTCTTGGCCATCTGCATGAGCGAGAGGATCCCCTCCTGCATGCGGGCGCCGCCGGAGGCGGAGACGATGAGGAGCGGGATCCGCTTCTGCAGGGCCAGTTCGATGGTGCGGGTGAGCTTCTCGCCGACCACCGAGGCCATGCTGCCGCCGAGGAACGCGAACTCGAAGACCGCGAGCGCCACCGGGTAGCCGCCGATGCGGGCGGTCCCGGTGATCACCGCTTCGCCGGCGTCGGTCTTGGCCCGGGCCGCCTTCAGCCGGTCGGTGTAGCGCTTGGTGTCCCGGAAGCCGAGCGGGTCCTTCGAGCGGAGGCCGGCCTCACGCTCCTCGAAGGAGCCCTCGTCCACCACCAGCGCGACGCGCTCGCGCGCGGAGATGCGGAACGGGTAGCCGCACTTGGGGCAGACGCGGCCGGCGCGCTCCACCTCGGCCCGGTAGACGATCTCCTTGCAGGAGTCGCACTTGACCCAGAGGCCTTCCGCGATGACGACCTTCTTCGGCCGCTCGCCCTCGCTGTCCTTGCTCTTCCAGAACCAGGCGGCCATCGACCTATTATCTCGCGCTCAGGGCAGTCGGCCGTTTACTTCTTCAGGCTCTTCAGCTGCGGGGGCCCAGACATGGCCCCCGCACCATGCCCCGCCGCGCGCGAGCCCCGTGCACTGTCCATCTGTCTTATGCGGGGGCCCAGACATGGCCCCCGCACCATGCCCCGCCGCGCGCGAGCCCCGTGCACTGTCCATCTGT
>DATIFV010000039.1:0-16273 GCA_035455085.1 Candidatus Methylomirabilota bacterium
TCCGCCAATCGTCATGGTGCTCTCCGGTCCCTCGACCTGTAGAGATATCCGTCGTGACGCCCCCGGCGACACGCCGATCGGGCGCGTCGTCCGTCCCGCGTTCAAGCTCCGCGGACGCGGTCTCTTCTGACCCGCCCCTAGGCTCGCTCTCGACTCGCCGCCGCCTACCTGAATAGCCCCATGTCGGGGCGGGCGGCGGCCTCCACGAGCGCGCTGGCCTTCCGTCCCTCCCGGCCCCTGTCGCGCCGGCGCTCTCGTTTGGGGGGCTGTTCCCCAACGCCGTCAACCGGAGGAAACGACCATGAAGACGCTCCTGCTCGGTCTCGTGATGGTGGTCGCGCTGCCGTTTGCGCCCGCGCGGGCTGCCGACGACTGCACGATGCGGCAGACCCAGATCGACAAGATGTACGGCAAGCGCTTCGACAGGCAGGCGGCGAAGGTGCGGTCGATCGCCCTCGAGGGGTCGCGGCTCTGCAAGTCGGGCAAGGTCTCCGAGGGGCTGGCGAAGTACGACATGGCCGCGAAAGAGGGCGGCGTCATGATGGACAAGAACAAGAAGTAGGCGATCTGACCCGCGCGGCCTCGGAGGCAGCGCTCCGGGGCCGCGCGATCGGCTGTGGCCATCCGGGCGGGCACCGCCCCCGACCTCATCTCCCGGGGCCGGGCGACGTCTTCAGCAGAGGCCGTCCAGCCAGCGCAGGATCGCCGGCCACGCCGCGTCGAGGGCGCGGCGATTCAGCACGAGGCCCCAGTGGGAAGCGCCGGGCAACTCGGCATAGTCGGCGCCGAGGAACCGCGCGATGCGGCGGCAGGCGTGCGGGGGAAAGCTCTCGTCGCGCTCGCCGGCCACGACGAGGATCGAGTCGGTGACGCCGCGCGGGGGAAACCACACGCCGCGCCGCCGCTCCTGGCGGGCGAAGGCCGACTCGGGGCCCAGTGTCGCGAGGGCGATGCCGACCTCCTCGGCGTCCAGGTCCGGCATGGTCGGCTGCGACGGCGACGTCGTCAACGTGATGCCGTAGGCCTCGGGGCCATAGAGGCCGGGCGACGGCGGGGCGGAGGCGGGTGCCTCCAGCAGCGGACCGGGAGTGCTCGGCCCCAGCGCCAGCACTCCGAGCGTCGGGGCGACCGCCCCGTACATGAGCGCGACCAGGCCGCCCATGCTCCAGCCGACGAGCACCGGCGGCCCGGGTAGGGTCTCGATGACCGTCCGGATGTCCGCGACGTAATCCGCCATCGAGACCCGCCCGAGGTCGACGCAGGGGGCGGCCCCGTGGCCCCGCAGATCCGGAGCGCGGGTCGGGAAGCCGTGAGCCTCGAGCCGCTCGCGCCAGAACCGCCACACCCCCGCGGAGTTGGCGGCACCGTGCACCAGGACGACCGTCGGGCGATCCCCGGTGACGCGTCCCGGCATCGCGCGGCGGCGCCGCCTACCGGCCGGGGGCCTTCATGCCGGCCAGTCGCTCGATGATGGTGAAGACCACGCTGGTGTCCTGCTCGCCCAGCCCCGCGGCCAGGGCCGCCTGCTGGTAGTGCTGGGCCAGCGCAGAGAAGGTCACCGGCACGTGGAGCTCCTTCGCGATGGTATGAAAGGTCTCCAGGTCCTTGTTCATCAAGCTCACCTTGAAGCCCGGCTCGAAGTCACGCGGGATCAGGGCGCGGGGGATGCGCTCGAGCGCCTTGCTGCCCCCGCTGCTCGCCTTCACCACCTCGTAGATGGTCATCGGGTCGAGCCCCGCCTTCACGCCCAGCACGAAGCCTTCCATCATCGTGGCGCTGTTGACGCAGGCCATCATGTTGTTGATGGCCTTGATGGTGTTGCCCGCGCCCGGAGGCCCCACGTGGAAGATGTTCGGCCCCATGGCCCGCAGCACCGGCCGCGCCTTCTCCAGCGCCGCCGCGTCGCCGCCCACCATGATGGCCAGGGTGGCCGCGCGCGCGCCGGTGACGCCCCCGCTCACCGGCGCCTCCAGGAAGTGCACGCCCCGCGCGCGGGCCACCGGCTCGATCGCCCTGGGCGTCGAGGGCAGCACGCTGCTCAGGTCGATCAGGATGGTGCCGGGCTTGGCGCGCTCCACCAAGCCCCCCTTGTCCAGGTACATGGCCTCGACGTCCGGGGACGCGGGCAGCGAGGTCAGCACGACCTCGGAGGCGTCCACGACCTCCTGCGCGGAGGCCGCCCGCCGGGCCCCGCCCTGGATCAGGTTCTCCATGGCCTTGGGGTTCAGGTCGAAGACGGTCATCGAGAAGCCGGCCTTCAGCACGTTGGCGGCCATCGGGTTGCCCATGTTTCCCACGCCGATGAACCCTACCGAGAGAGCCATTGCGCGCCTCCTTGTGAGCGGGGACTGCGGTCACCACCGGCCCGACCGGGACCCGCCGAGCATAAACCTGAGCGCGGGACGGATCAACGTGCGATAGACTCCGCCCTAGTGCTACGCGAGTTCGCGCTGGAGCCGATCGGGCCCGTCTCCATCGAGGAGACGTCGGCGCGCAATCTTCTCAAGCTGTCCACGCACACCTACTGGCGGCGGGTCTGGCCGGCCGGCCTGGGGCTGGCCGCCTACATCATCGACCGCTTCGGGGCCGAGGGCCTCCGGGGCCGCCAGGTCCTGGACCTCGGCTGCGGGGTCGGGCTCATCGGCATCGTCTGCGGGCGCCTGGGCGCGCACGTGACCTTCCTGGACCGGGAGACGGGGGCGCTCGCCGCCGTGCGACGGAACTGCCGGCGCAACGGGCTGGAAGCGGCCCGCACGATCGGCGGGGACTGGAACCACGGCGGAGAGCGGCTGGCTCCGGCCGCCTACGACTTCGTGGTGGGCGGCGACGTGGTCTACGACGACGCCGAGTGGCCGGCCCTCGCCACCGGGCTGATGCGAACGCTCCGGCCCGACGGCCTGGCCCTGCTCGCCGATCCCGGCTGGGTGGCCGACACCCGCCTGCGCGCGGCCTTCCGACGAAGCGGCTTCGCGGTCCACCGGGACCGCCGCACCGTGAGCTGGCCGCCCTGGCGGCCGACCCACCGCCAGCAGAAGGCCATCAACATCTACTCGCTGCGCCGCGCCTAGGGCATCGGACGGAGCCCGCTCCCGAGCCGTTCCCGCTCGCCCGCCTCAGGGCTCCCGCTCGAAGGTGGCCAGGCTGCGCCGGAGCTGGTCCGCGCGCACGGTCTCGCCGTACCGGTCGAGCGCCTCCCGGATGACCTCCCGCGCCTCGTCGCGCTCGCCCTTGGCCCAGTGGGCCCACGCGATCCGGTCCCAGGTCTCCGCGAGCTTGTAGGGGCTCACCTCCGCCCCGCGCTCCGCGATCAGGCGGCGGCTCACCGCGATCGCCTCGTCGGGGCGCCCCGCGGTGATCAGGAGCTGGCTCAGGCTCTGGGCCAGGCTCTGGGTGGTGTCCCCGGGCATGCAGTTCGCGCAGTTGTCGGTCCGCTGGCGGTGGTGGAAGTAGCGCTCGTAACCGAACTGCGCGAGGGGCAGCCGGTGCGGGTAGTCGCTCACCACGTGCTGGAGCAGGTCGATGGCGGTCGCGACCACGTGCGCGTCGTCGGGGTGATCGACGATGCCCTGGTACGCGGCCTTGAAGAACTGCCGCTCGCCCTGGCTGCCGTCGCCGCGCGGGAAGCCCTGCCAGGCCGCGAGGAGATCCCCCACGTTGTCGACCCGATAGGGCGTCTGCACCGCGTCCCACCACGCCGGCCGCGGCGCCGCCGAGACGAAGGCGGCGACGAAGTCGCGCTGGCGCGCCTGGCGCTCGGCCTCGGCCTGCGCCCGCTCCTCCTCGGCGCGCCGTCGCTCGCGCTCCTGCACCAGGTCCCGGTACACGTAGGCCGCGCCGCCCGCGAGCGCCAGGGCCACCAGCGCCGCCAGCACCCGGCGCACGAGCCGACGGCGGCGCGCCCGCTCCGCGGCGAGGAGGGCCCGGTAGGCGCCGGCGACGAGGAGGAGCAGGAGGCCGGCGGCCACGCCGTACACCCACCTCGGCACGCTCGCGTCGCGGACCTGGAAGCGGTAGTTCCACGAGTGCGTCCCGGCGTCGTGGGTGTAGAGATCGCCGACGAGGTGGCCGTCGCGCCAGGCCGCGATCCAGAAGAAGTACTGCTCGCCGGCCGTGCTCGGGGGCAGGGTGAGGGTCAGGGCGGTGTCCCCGGTGCTCGTGCGCAGGACCTCGCGGCCCTGCCCCGGCGCCGAGCAGGACACCGCGGTCACGGTCACCCGGTACTCGGCGCCGGCGGCGACCGGCTCCCAGGCGAACTCGATCCGCGCTGTCGGCCCCCACGACAGGCGCGGCGTCTCGAACGCGGGCTGGGTCGCGCAGCCCGTCAGCATGCCCTCGATGGGGCGGCCGTTGTCGCCGGGCCGCGTCAGGTGGATCAGGCGGGCCATGTCCACGACGAGGCGCTCCGGCCCCTGCTCGGTGACCTCGAACTCGGGCTGCGCCTCGAAGTCGCCCGGGAAGCGGCGCGGGTTGGCGGGGTTCTCGTCGATGCTGACGTGCATCCGGTACCGGCCGGGCTCGAGGCCCTCGAGCGTCCAGGCCCCCGGTCCCTCGGCCCGCCTCGCGCCGCAGCTCACCCACCGGCCGGCGGTCGCGCTGTAGCACGTGAAGTCGGGCGGCTCGGCGGGCTCGAGCGCCTGGCCGTCGAAGCGCAGCTCGACCGGGATGCGCCCGGCCGCCGCGGGCGGCGTCGGGCCGAGCGCGAGCAGGGCCGCGAGCGGAGCCAGCAGATGCGACCATCGAGCACGGCCGCTTCGAGCGCGGGCTCCGCCCGCGCACCGTGCCTGCGGGGGGAGGTCCGGGAGGGGGGCGTAGCCCCCCTCCGGGCTCAAGGCCAGTAGACGAAGCCGCACCCGGTCTGGGTGCAGTGGGCCGGCACGTAGTCCACGACCTTCGCCGGGCGCTTCATCGCGGCGGCCACGCTGATCCAGGCCCGCACCTCGCCGGTGCCGGAGCGCATGGCGTCGGAGTCGAAGGTGAAGAGGTGCTCGAGGGCCGCGAGATCGTTCCGCTCCAGGCGCTCGAGGATCCACCGGTCGAGGGGCTGGTCGATCCAGCCCGCGTTGTACATGCCCGGGAAGTGCGAGAGGCCGCCGGAGGCGTAGATCGCCACCCGCTCGGGTCGGTCCCGCAGGACGTCGGCGATGGCCTCCCCGAGCCGGGCGCAGCGGGCCGCGCTGGGCAGCGGCGGGTAGTACTCGTTCATGAACAGACACACGAGCGGGATCTCCAGGGCCGGATCCACCTCCGGCACCAGGTTCGAGACCATGTGTGACACCCCCCGCACCGGATTGCCCCGCGGATCGAACCGCCCGATGTTCGCCACGTCGAAGCCCCGCTTGATCAACCCGCGCAGCAGGTGCCGGGAGAGCTCCGGGTGCGGCTTGAAGAGGAGCTTGGTGCGGTCGGCCGGCTTGACGTCGTAGGCGTCGCGGGCGCTGCGGCCCCAGAGAGGCTCCTCGCCGGTGTAGACCGAGAAGGTCGGATTGTTGACCTCGTCGAAGAGATCCCCCTGGTCGTCGCCGATCATGAGCAGGGCGTCCGGCCGGTAGGCCCGGAGCTGCTCGCGCAGGGTCGCGAAGGCGGCCTCGATCCGCTGGATGTGGCCGTCGATGATCGCGGGTGTCGCGATCTCCTCCCGGGCGCTTCGCGGGAGCTGCTCGCGGGCCTCCGCCGGGATCCGCCCGACCATGCGCGGCCAGTACTCGGCCTTCTGGAACATCATGGGAGCGTGGGACGACGCCATTCCTAGACCGAGCATCGCAGAACCTCCTTCGAGGGCTCCGGGAATGGACGGCCGGGCCGGAGCGCCCAGGCCCCGAATCTAGCCCTGCCGGGGGCTCCCGGTCAACGAGCCGTGCGGGAGCGCGGCCCGTCCTTGTCCGTCCGCGCCGGGCACGCTATAGTCCCCCGGCGTGTACCCGGGAGGCACCGCCAGGCTCGGCCGGCTCTTCGTCGTCGCTCTCGCCCTCCTCGCGGCGGCCGGGGCGGTCCAGGCTCAGCCGGCGGGGCCGGCGCGTCGCATCGGCATCCTCCTGTACGACGGCGCCCCGCCGGGCTTCCTCGAGGCCTTCCGGGACGAGCTCCGCGGCCTCGGCCACGTCGAGGGCCGGGACCTTGCCATCGAGATGCGGAACGCCTCCGGGAAGACGGGCCGCCTCGGGGCGCTCGCCGCGGAGCTGGTGGGGCTCAAGGTGGACGTCATCGTGGCGCTCAACACCCCGGCGGCCCAGGCGGCCAAGAAGGCGACCGCGACCATCCCGATCGTGATGGCGCGGGCCGGCGATCCGGTGCGATCCGGCCTCGTGCCGAGCCTCGCCCACCCGGGAGGGAACGTCACCGGCCTGAGCTACAACAACGCGGACCTGGGCCCCAAACGGGTCCAGCTGCTCCGGGAGATCCTCCCGGCCATGTCTCACGTGGCCGTGCTCTCCAACGCGGACAATCCCGGCCACACCCCGCAGATCACGGAGCTGGAGCGGGCGAGCTCGAAGCTCGGGATCAAGCTCCAGCGCCTCGTCGTCCGGGGCCCGGCCGAGTTCCCGGCCGCGTTTCAGGCGGCGGCCCGGGCCCGCGCCGAGGCGCTCCTCGTCCTCGACGACACCACCTTCACCCGGCACCGCGGCGAGATCCTCAGGCTGGCGGGCACCCACCGGCTGCCGGTCGTCTCCAGATACAGGGACTTTGCCGAGGCCGGCGGTCTCATCGCCTACGGGCCGAGCCTGCCCGCCGTCTACCGGCGCACCGCGCACTACGTGGACCGGATCCTCAAGGGGGCGCGGGCGAGCGACCTTCCCATCGAGGAGCCGACGGAGTTCGAGCTGGTCGTCAACCTCAGGACGGCCCGGGCGCTCGGCCTCAAGATTCCACCCTCGGTGATGCTCATCGCCAGCCACGTCATCGAATGAGACAGGGGGACCGCCAATGATCCTCGATCGCTTCAAGGTGCCGCCGCAGGACCAGGTGCTGGTCCCGGAAGCGGCGCTGCGCCGGACGACCACCCAGATCTTCGAGAGGCTCGGCGTGAGCCCGGAGGACGCGGCCACCGCGGCGGACGTGCTGGTGACCACCGACCTGCGCGGGGTCGAGACGCACGGGGTGTCCAACATGCTGCGCGCCTACGTGCGCGACTACCGGGCCGGCAAGCTCGACCCGCGGCCCGGCTGGACGATCGAGCGCGAGGCGCCTGGCACCGCGGTGATCGACGCGGGCAAGCGCCTCGGCATCATCGTGGGGCCGAGGGCGATGGGGCTGGCCATGGACAAGGCCCGCCGGGTCGGGGTCGGGATCGTGACCGTGCGCAACAGCGGTCACTTCGGCGCGATCGGCCACTTCGCGATGCAGGCCGCGCAGGCCGACATGGTGGGGGCGTGCTTCACCGCGGCGGGGCTCCACGTGGTCCCGACCTTCGGATCGAAGCCGCTGCTCGGCACCAACCCGATCGCGCTGGCCGCGCCCGCCCGCCACGGGGCCCCGCTGCTCTTCGACGCGGCCACGTCGGCCATCGCGGGCAACAAGATCCGCCTCGCCATGCGCATCGGCTCGCCCCTGCTCGCGGGCTGGGTCACCGACAAGGAGGGCACCCCGATCATGGAGGAGAAGCCGGTCTTCAACCGTGACGACTTCTTCCAGGCACCCCTCGGGGGCACCCGCGAGCAGGGCTCGCACAAGGGCTACGGCCTCGCGCTGATGGCCGAGGTGCTGTCCACGCTCCTCGCGGGCGCCCTGCCCACCATGCTCGATCCCGGCAGCGGATCCAAGAACCAGTTCGCGGCCTACGACATCGCGGCCTTCACCGATCTCGAGCGGTTCAAGGACACCATGGACCAGATGCTGCGGGCCCTGCGGACCTCCGCCCCCGCGCCCGGCCAGGAGCGCGTGCTCTATCCCGGCCTGTCCGAGGCCGAGGAGCTGGCCCATCGCCGGGCCCACGGGATCCCGCTCCACAAGGAGGTGATCCAGTGGTTCGGTGAGTGCACGGCCGAGATGGGGCTGCCGCAGCTGGCGGTCTGATCTCGTCGCCCCTCACCCGGTGAGGAGGGAAGGCTCCTCATACGCGGCGGGCGATGCCGCGGTAGTCGCGGACGAGGCTGTCGCGGTCCACGGCCAGCTCCGCGGTGAAGTCGGAGTCGAGGGCCCGGAAGCGCCAGCGGGCGCCGTCGGGGCCGCGCTCGAGGAGCATGTACTCCTGGGGCGCGGGCCGGACGATCAGCTCGGGCAGCCCCACCCAGGCCACCGTGATCGCCACCGGTCGGCCGACGGCCGAACCGGCCAGGCGCCGCATCGGCAGCGTGTTGGTGAAGGGCGACGGGTAGACGTCCACATCGAGGCACCCGTCGAGCGGCAGCGCCGCCCCGGTCGCGCCGTCGGTCCAGCGCCCGCGGCCGGCCGCGCGCAGATCGAGCGCCCGCCCCGGCTCCTCGAGCAGCTCGATCCGGGCGCGGCGGACGCTCCAGCTTCCGTCGCACTCGATCCGGTAGCGGGCACGGTACGGCCGGCCGCCGTCGTCCACCGCCAGGATCACGCTGTCGGCCCGCACCGAGGCCGGCTCCACGTCGAGCCGCAGGTGCTCGAGCCCGCGCCCGTCCCAGGCGGCCCAGCGCGCGTCGATCGTCGCCATCGCGGGCATGATGGCATATGATCGCGGGGACACGTCATGACGATCGAGCTGCTCTACGGCCGCGGCACCCTGCCCGTCTCGCCCCCCGCCGGCTGCGTGCCCACCGTGATCGCCAAGCGCGCAATGCCGGTGCTCGGGGAGCCGCGGGGCGCCGTCGAGCGGGCGCTGGCCGAGCCGGTCGGCGCGCCGGCGCTCCGCGGTCTGGCGCGGGGCCGGCGCTCGGCCTGCATCCTCGTGTGCGACATCACGCGGCCGGTGCCGAACGGCCTGTTCCTGGCGCCGCTCATCCGCGCGCTGCTGGAGGCGGGGGTGCCCCGCGCGGGGATCACGGTGCTGGTCGCGACCGGCCTGCACCGGCCGAACGAGGGCCCGGAGCTGGCCGAGCTGATCGGCGATCCGTGGGTCCTCGACGCGGTGACGGTGGCGAACCACGACGCCCGGGCTGACGAGGACCACGTGCTCCTCGGCCGGACGCCGGGGCGCGGCACCGTGGTGCGGCTGGACCGCCGGCTGGTCCAGGCCGAGCTGCGGATCGCCACCGGCCTGGTGGAGCCGCACTTCATGGCCGGCTGGTCGGGCGGCCGCAAGGTGATCGCCCCCGGGGTGGCCCACGCCGAGACCATCACCACCTTCCACAACGCCGCTTTCATGGCGCACCCGCGGGCGGCCAACTGCGTGCTCGACGGCAACCCGCTGCACGAGGAGCAGCTCGCGATCGTCTCGATGCTGGGCGGCGCCCTCGCGCTGAACACCGTGATCGACGACCGGCGGCGCCTGGCCTTCATCAACTTCGGCGAGGTCGTGGCGAGCCATCTGGAGGCGGTGGCTTTCGCGCGGCGGTATGCCCGGGTGCCGGTCGGCCGGCGCTTCCGCACCGTGGTCACCAGCGCGGCCGGTCACCCGCTCGACAAGACGTACTACCAGACCGTCAAGGGCATGGTCGGGCCGCTCGACATCCTGGAGCCCGGGGGCGACCTCATCGTCGCCTCCGCGTGCTCCGAGGGCATGGGCTCGAAGCACTACGTGGAAGCGCAGCGGCGCCTCGTCGAGCTGGGCCCGGACGGCTTCCAGGCGAGCATCGCGGGCAAGGCCCACGCCGACGTGGACGAGTGGCAGACCCAGATGCAGCTGCGGCCCATGCGGGTCGGCCGCGTGCGCCTGTACACCGACGGGCTCGAGGAGCCCGAGGCGGCCCTGACCGGGGTGGAGCGCGTGAAGGACCTGACCGGCGCGATCGCGGACAGCATCGCGCGTCAGGGGGACCCGCGGGTCGCCTTCGTTCCCGAGGGGCCCTACGTGGTCCCGGTGCCCGAGGAGGCCTGATGCTCGACGCGATCGTGGTGGGGGCCGGGTTCGCCGGGATGTACATGCTGCACCGCCTGCGCGAGCTCGGGCTGACCGTCCGTGTCTACGAGGCCGGCAAGGGAGTCGGCGGCACCTGGTACTGGAACCGCTACCCGGGCGCGCGCTGCGACGTGGAGAGCATGGACTACTCCTACTCCTTCTCGGAAGAGCTCCAGCAGGAGTGGCGCTGGACCGAGCGCTACGCGGCCCAGCCGGAGATCCTCCGCTACGCCAACCACGTCGCCGATCGCTTCGATCTGCGCCGGGACATCCAGTTCGAGACCCGCGTCAGGTCGGCGGTCTTCGACGAGGCGAGCCGCCGCTGGACCGTCGAGACCGACCGCGGCGACCGCGTCTCCGCCCGCTTCTGCATCATGGCCACCGGCTGCCTGTCCGAGCCCCAGGTGCCGGACTTCGAGGGTCTCGAGACCTTCGAGGGCAAGTGGTACCACACCGGCCAGTGGCCCCACGAGGGCGTGGACTTCACCGGCCTGCGCGTCGGCGTCATCGGAACCGGCTCGTCCGCGATCCAGTCCATCCCGATCATCGCGCAGCAGGCGACGCATCTCTTCGTCTTCCAGCGCACGCCCAACTACAGCATGCCCGCCCAGAACGCCCCGCTCGACCCGGAGTACGAGCGATGGGTGAAGGAGCACTACGCGGACTTCCGGCGCCAGGCCCGGGAGTCCCGGGTGGGCTTCGTGGTCGAGCGGAGCGGGGATTCCGCCCTGGCGGTGCCCGCCGAGGAGCGGGAGCGCGAGTACGAGAAACGCTGGCGCCGGGGCGGGCTGGGCTTCTCCGCCGCCTACACCGACCTCCTCGTGAGCAAGGAGGCCAACGACACCGCGGCCGAGTTCTTCCGGGCCAAGATCCGGTCGATCGTGCGGGACCCGGCGGTGGCCGACCTGCTGTGCCCGCGGGACTACCCGCTCGGCACCAAGCGACTCTGCGTGGATACCGGCTACTACGCGACGTTCAACCGCGGCAACGTCACCCTGGTGGACGTCCGCACCGCGCCGGTCGAGGCGATCACCCCGAAGGGGGTGCGCACCAGCAAGGCCGAGTACGAGGTCGACGCCCTCGTCTTCGCCACCGGCTTCGACGCGATGACCGGCGCGCTGCTCGACATCGACATCCGCGGGCGAGGCGGCCGACGGCTCCGGGAGGAATGGGCCGCGGGGCCGCGCACCTATCTGGGCCTCGCGATCGCCGGCTTCCCGAACCTCTTCACGATCACCGGCCCCGGCAGCCCATCGGTGCTGAGCAACATGATCGTCTCGATCGAGCAGCACGTGGACTGGATCGCCGACTGCCTCGCCTACCTGCGCGAGCACGGGCACGCCACCATCGAGCCGACCGCGGAGGCCCAGGAGGCCTGGGTCCAGCACGTCAGCGACGTCGGCCACATGACGCTCTACCCGCGCGCCCCGTCCTGGTACATGGGGGCGAACATCCCGGGCAAGCCCTGCGTCTTCATGCCCTACATCGGCGGCGTCGGCGTCTACCGCCAGAAGTGCGACGAGGTCGCCGCCAAGGGCTACGACGGCTTCGCCCTCGGCTAGAAGCTGGGCCTGGTGGAGAAGGGGGTCAGCTGGAGCTCGTGGGTCCAGCACGAGCGGTCCTGGGTGTGGAGGTAGTAGAAGGCCTCCGCGATCTTCTCGGGGTTCATCACGATCTCCGGCTGCTTCTGGGCCCGCGGCAGGGCCCGGGTTCCCGGCGAGTCGATCAGGCCGTCGATCACCACGTTGGCCACGTGCACACCGTGCTCGGAGTACTCCTCGGTCAGCACCTGCGCCAGCGTGCGCATCATCACGCGCGGGTAGTAGAGCGACTGCCCGGTGAGCCGCTTGCGTCCCCTCAGGGACGAGGCGTTGTTCGAGATGAGGAACGAGCCGGACCCGCGCCGGCGCATGGCGGGCAGCACCTCCTTGGCGACCAGGAACGGCCCGCGGCTGGCGATGTGCTGCGCGGTCTCGAAGATCTCGAGGGGGACGTGCTCGAGTAGCTCCTTGTCGGGCGGCAGGTCACGCCCCTCCAGGTAGCCCGCGTTGTACACCAGGACGTCCGGGTCGCCGGCCTTGGCCCGGATCTCGGCGAACGCCTTCGAGATCGATTCGTGCGAGACCAGGTCCAGCTCGACGATCATGCTGGTTCCGCCCTGGCCGCGGATGGCCTGCTGGAGGGCCTCCGCGTTGGCGGCCCGACGGGTCGTCAGCACGACCAGGAAGCCCTCCCGGGCGAACTTCTGGGCGATGGCGCCGCCGACGCCCCAGCGCACCCCGGCGGGCAGGTCGCGGTCGTCGAGCGCCTTGCCGTGGGCCAGCCGGGTGTTGCGGCCGTCTGCCTGCCACTTGGAGGTCGCCCCCACCACGACGGCGACCGGTTGACGGGTCGGGCTCATTGTGGATTCTCCTCTGCGCCGCCGCCGAAGAACTCCAGCAGCAGCCGGTTGACTTCGGACGCGTTCTCGTAGGCCGACCAGTGCCCGGCCCCCGGGATCCGGTGCAGGTCGAGGCTGGGGACGGCGTCCTGGATCTCGCCGATCAGCAGGTGCGCCGGGCGGAAGGCGGAGTCGTCGCGCTCGCCCCAGAGGAGGCGGATGCGGCCGCCGCGCGCGGCCACGTCCTTCAGGTCCCCGAGCAGGGTGCCCCCGCCGCTGACCTTTCGACTATCGAAGCGGGTCCGGCGCACGCACTCCACCTGGATGTCCACCGTCTCCTCGGAGACGCTCGCCTCGTCGCTCAGCATGTTCACGAGCAGGTTGTGGCGGCAGATCTCGCGGAAGAGGCGCTCGTCGCCGACCGCCTCCCGGTAGCTGCGGATCGGGCGCTCCCCGAACTTCCGCATCGGGAACCCGCCGGGCGACACCAGGCACAGGTGTGTGACGCGCGGGCCGAGACGCCGGGCCAGGTTGGCCGCGATGGCCCCCCCGAACGAGAAGCCGGCGAAGCGCAGGGGCGCCTCGCCGGGCAGCCGCTCGAGCAGCAGCTCGTGAACGAGGTCGAGGTACTGGGGACCGGTGGTCTCGCGCGGGACCGACGCCGAGTCGCCGTACGACGGGTGATCGAGCGCGTGCACCGTGAAGCGCTCGGCCAGCGCCTCCACGTTGCGGATCCAGTGCTTCCACGAGCCCATGCCGCCGTGGAAGAGCACGAGGTCCGGCCCGTGGCCGGACCGGCGCACCGCCATCCCGGGCGCGGTCAAGCGAGCCCGGGCCGGACGCGCTCGGCGAAGAGCGTCATCTGCTCGTCGAGCTCGGGGCCGTCGCCGGCCAGGAACTCGATCACCAGGTGCTCGACGCCCGCCGCCGCGAGCTCGGCGATGACGGTGGTGCCGAGTCGCACCCGGCCGGTCGCCCCCGCCGCCACCGCGAGCGTCACCAGCGGGTCGTAGATGCCCGCGCCGATGCGGTCCAGGAAGGCGTTCGGCACCACCACGTGATCGCTGACCCAGACGGAGTCGTAGCCGAGCTGCTCCGCCCGGACCGCGGTGCGTCGGATGACGTCCGGCGTGGCCAGGTGCCCGCAGTTGGGGATCCAGACCCCGGCCTGCATCAGCGGTTCAGGTACCGCAGCGGCAGGCCCGGCCGCGGCCACTCGAACGAGACGAGGGTGCCGCCCATGGACAGGGTCGCGTACGCGGTGCGCAGGTCGCGGCCGCCGAAGCAGAGGTTGGTGACCATCATGTCGGGCAGCAGGTACTGGTCCACCCGGCCGCCGTCGGGCCAGATATCGCTCACCGCCCCCGTGATCAGGGTGGCCACGCAGACGTGCCCCTCGCCGTCCACCGCGAGCGAGTCGAACATCTGGTAGCCACCGAGCCCGGTCACCACGGTGCCCTTCTCGCCCCGGTACGGGCCGTTCGCCGACTCGATCTGGCCGGGGCCCGAGAGCTTGAAGGCCCAGCAGCGCGCGGTCGGCGTCTCGACCACGTAGAGCGTGCGCTCGTCCGGGGACAGGCCGATGCCGTTCGGCCGCTCGAGCGGGAAGATGGCCTCCTTGATGAGGGAGCCGTCGGCCTTCGCGTAGTAGACCGCGCCCCGGTCGCTGTCGCGCTCCCGGGTCTTGCCGAGATCGGTGAACCAGAACCCACCCGCCCCGTCGAAGACCAGATCGTTCGGCCCGCGCAGCCGCTGGCCGTCGCAGTGGTCGTAGAGCGTCTCGAACTTGCCGGTCTCGGGGTCCACGATCTGGATGCTGCCGGTGGTGTAGTCGTCGGCCTGGGCCACCGGGAAGAGCTTGCCCGGCCGCTCCACGAACTTGAGCCCGCCGTTGTTGGTGACGTAGATCTTGCCGCGCGGGCCCATGGCCGCGCCGTTCGGGCCGCCGCCGAGGGTGGCGACGACGTGGACCCGGCCGTCGGGGGTCACGCGCGAGAGGGTGCGACGCTCGATCTCGACCAGGAGCACCGAGCCGTCCGGCATAGCCACCGGACCCTCGGGGAAGCGCAGCCCCGAGGCGATCTGCTGGAAGGCGGGCCGGTGGGTGGCCATCACGCCTTCACCTCGCGTACCAGTCGGGCGCAGCGATCGAGCATGGCAAGCACCTCGTCGGCCTTCGCGGGCGGGAGGTTGAAGATGAGCCGCGCCACGCCCGCGTCGCGGTAGCGCTTGATCAGATCCGGGTCTTCCGCCACCCCGAAGACGGTCACCGGCACCGTGGCCGGATCGCGCCCCGCCTCGACGGCCAGCTTGCGGAAGTCGGGCAGCAGCCCCAGCACGTCGCCGTAGGCGGGCCGCCGGGCGTGCGGCACCCAGCCGTCACCGTAGGCGACGGCGCGGCGCGCCCCGTAGGGGAAGGCGCCCCCCACGATCACCGGCGGGTGAGGCTTCTGCACCGGCTTGGGCCAGGTCATCATCGGCGGGAACTTCACGAACTCGCCGGCGTACTCGGGCTTCGACCGCGTCCAGATCGCCTTCATGGCCTCGACCCGCTCTCGCATCACGGTGAAGCGCGACTTGAACTCGGTGCCGTGGTCGGCCATCTCCTCAGCGTTCCAGCCCGCGCCGATTCCGAGGAGGAAGCGCCCGCCCGAGATCTGGTCGAGGCTCGCCACCGCCTTCGCGGTCTGGATGGGATCGCGCTGGACGACCAGGCAGACCCCGGTGGCGACCCGCAGCCGGGTGGTCGCTGCCGCGGCCGCGGCCAGGGTGACGAACGGATCCATGACGTCGTAGTACTTCTTCGGCAGGTCGCCGCCCTGCGGGAACGCGGAGGTGCGCGACAGGGGGATGTGCGAGTGCTCGGGTGCCCAGAGCGACTCGAACCCTCGCTCCTCCAGCGCCCGGCCGAGCGCGGCCGGGCCGATCGAGTAGTCCGTGAAGAAGATCGCGCCGCCGAAGTCCATGACTCCTCCTCGCTCGCCCGCCGCTCGTCCACCACTTCGGACGACCGCGGCCGAATCTACCCCCGTCGGGGAGGCGGGTCAACCGTGCTAGGATGCCGGGCGACGCGCGATCTCCCCAGGAGGAATCCATGACCACGAAGTCCATGGCTCGGCTCGCGGTGCTGGTGATGGCCCTCGGCGCTCTGCTCGCGCTGCCGGCGAGCGCCCCCGCGCAGGAAACCATCCGCATCGGCTGCCCCACCAAGACCTACTTCCCGACCATCCTCGCCACCGTGGCGAAGGAGAAGGGGCTGTTCGAGAAGGAAGGCCTGCGACCGGAGATCACGATCTACCGCGGCGGCGGGGAGACCTTCGAGGCGATCGCCGCGAACTCGGCCGATCTGGGTACGGTGGCGGTCCCGCTCGTCGCGACGTCGCGCAAGCGCGGCGTGCTCACCAAGATCGTGGGCGGCAACGGCGACGAGTGGTCGGGCTGGATCCTCGGCGTGAAGACCGCCTCCCCGATCAAGTCGCCCAAGGAGCTTGACGGCAAGAAGGTGGGCATCACCTCGGCCGGCTCCGGCACCGACACCCTGGCCCTGTGGGCGCAGAGCGAGAGCAAGGTGACCTTCCAGCGCGTCCCGGTGGGCGGGGGCGGCCTCGTGCCCAACCTGCTCAACGACAACCTGGCCGCGGCGGTGATCTACTCCCCGCTCAGCTACCAGGTCGTGTCGGAGGGCAAGGTGCGCGTGCTGATGGACTTCGCCACCGCGATGCCCCCGAACCTCATCGGAGGCTGGACCGCCACCGAGAAGAACCTGAACGAGCGGCGGCCCTTCATCCAGAAGGGGCTGAACGCGCTCTACGGTGCGCTCGAGTACATGCGGAGCAATCCGGACTACGCGATCAAGACCATCGCGACCAACAACGAGCTGCCGATGGAGATCGCCAAGATGGAGTTCGAGAAGACTTTCCTCCGGCTCTCCC
>DATIFV010000040.1:0-9223 GCA_035455085.1 Candidatus Methylomirabilota bacterium
TTCCTGGATTTTCCCGAGCTGAGCGGCAAGTGGATCGAGCTCCTGCGCGAGATGGTTCCGAGGCTCGTGCGCATCACGGTGGCCTGGGATCCCGCCACTCCCCCGAACCTCCTCCGGGGCGCCGAGGCGGCGGCCCGTACCGTGGGCGTGCAGCTCTCCCCGGTGGAGGCCCCGGCTCCCGACGGCCTCGCGGCCGCCTTCCAGTCGGCGACCAGCGCCCGGTCGGGCGCGATGCTGGGCGGGCTCATCGCCTACGGCCCCGACGTGCCGGCGATGTTCGGGCAGGCGGGAAACGCGATGGTGAAGGTTCTGAGCGGCACGTCACCGGCCGAGATCCCCATCGAGCGGCCGGCGCGCTTCGAGCTGATCGTGAACCGCAAGACCGTGACCAGCCTCGGCCTCACCCTTCCGCCGTCGCTGATCGCGCGAGCCGACCGGGTGATCGAATGAAGACGGCCTGCATCGTCGGCGCGGGGGCCATCGGCACGTTTCTCGGCACGCGTCTGGCTCTGAGCGGCGCGGAGGTGTCGGCGCTCGCGCGCGGAGCCACCGCGGCCGCGCTGCGCACCCACGGCTTCCGGTTCGAGGAGGACGGGACGATGCTGGCGGCACCGGTGCACGTGGTCGAGGAAACGACTGCGCTCGGCCCTCAGGAGCTGGTCGTGCTCGCGACCAAGGGGCCGTCGCTCCCCGGCCTCGCCGACAAGATCCGGCCGCTGCTGGGTCCGGAGACCGTGGTGCTCACCGCCATGAACGGCGTGCCGTGGTGGTTCTTCCACGGGCTCGGCGGTCCACACGACGGGGGGGCGGTGCGGGCGGTCGACCCGGACGGCCGCGTCGCGGCCGCGATCTCGCCCCGCCACGTGGTCGGCTGCGTGGTGCACGCGACCTGCTCGGTGCGGGAGCCCGGTCTGGTCCGCCACGGCTTCGGCCGGGGCCTGATCATCGGCGAGCCGGCGGGCGGCGTCTCCGAGCGCGTGAGCGTGCTCGGCGAGCAGCTGACCGCGGCCGGCTTCGAGGTCACGGTGTCGAAGCACATCCAGGCCGACGTGTGGTACAAGCTGTGGGGCAACATGACGATGAATCCCATGTCGGCCCTGACCGGGGCCACCTGCGACCGCCTGCTCGACGACCCCCTGCTCGAGCGCTTCACGCTCGCGATCATGGCGGAGGCGGCGGCGATCGGCGAGCGCATCGGCTGCCCGATCCGGCAGAGCGGGGAGGAGCGCAACGCGGTGACCCGCAAGCTCGGTGCCTTCAAGACCTCGATGCTCCAGGACGTGGAGGCGGGCAAGCCGCTCGAGATCGACGGGCTCCTCACCGCGGTGAGCGAGATCGGCCGCCGGGTGGAGGTGCCCACGCCGAGCACCGATGCGCTACTCGGGCTCACCCGGGTGTTCGCGGCCGGCCGGGGGCTCTACTAGACCGTGGTGGCGCCGCGCCCGCCCTTCCGCGCCGATCACGTCGGGAGCCTCCTCCGGCCCCCGGCGCTCAAGGCGCTGCGCCTGGAGCGAGAGGCGGGCCGGGCGAGCGCCGCCGCCCTCGCCGCGGCCGAGGACGGGGCGGTGCGGGAAGCCGTGCGGCTGCAGGAGGAGGTCGGGCTGCTGGGCATTACCGACGGGGAGATGCGCCGCAGATCCTGGCACATGGACTTCCTCACCCGGCTGGGGGGCCTCGCCAGCGAGGGCCGGCAGCTCCCGGTGACCTTTCACGGCCCGGCGGGCGACGTGCACTTCACGCGGCCCGACCTGCGGATCGCTTCCCGGGTGACGCGGCCGGCGCCGATCTTCGTGGACGCGTTCCGCTTCCTCCGCTCGACGACCTCGCGCACCGCCAAGCTCACGGCTCCGTCGCCCTGCATGCTCTACTCCCAGGTGGGGCGCGCCGGCATCGATCGCCGGGTCTATCCGGAGCTCGACGCCTTCGTGGAGGACACCGCCGCCGCCTACCGCGCGGAGATCGCCGACCTCTACGCGGCGGGGTGCCGCTACCTGCAGCTCGACGACGTGAGCCTGGCCTACCTCTGCGACGAGGGCATGCGCGCGCAGGGCCGGGCCCGCGGCGAGGATCCCGACGGGGTACTGGCCCTCTCGGTGAAGCTGATCCAGGCCACCCTGCGCGACCGGCCGCGGGACCTGATGGTCTGCACCCACCTCTGCCGCGGCAACTTCCGCTCGAGCTGGCGCGCCCAGGGCGGCTACGAGAAGGTGGCGGAGATCATCTTCAACCAGATGCCGTACGACGGCTTCTTCCTCGAGTTCGACGACGCGCGCTCCGGGGACTTCTCCCCTTTGCGGCACGTTCGGAAGGGGGTCCGGGTGGTGCTGGGGCTGATCACCACCAAGGTGGGCGCGCTCGAGCGCAAGGCCGACCTCAAGCGCCGCCTCGACGAGGCCTCGCGCTACATCGCGCTCGACCAGCTCTGCGTGAGCCCGCAGTGCGGCTTCTCCTCGACCATCGAGGGCAACGCGGTGGCGGCAGAGCACCAGAAGGCCAAGCTCGCCCTCTGCGTGGAGCTGGCCACGGAGGTCTGGGGCGGCCTCTAGTGCGGGGCGGCGCGCGCGCAGAGCGGTCTCACCGCTCGATCCTCCTTCTCCCCCGCGAGGGGGAGAAGGCAGGGTGAGAGGGCTCAGTCCTCCGCCGGCAGCAGGACACACGCCTCGGCCGGCACCGTGAGGGCGACCGGCTCGCCCGTGCGCGCGCGCGGGGGGGTGGGACCGGTCACCCGCAGGACCACGTCGCTGTCGTCCAGGCCGACCTGGTAGTCGACCGAGTCGCCGAGGTAGCTGGCGCGGATCACGGTGCCGGCGAGCGCGTTCGCGCCGGCCGGCGGCGCGGGCGCGGCGGCCCGCGGCGAGAGCGCGATCTGGTGCGGCCGGATGGAGATCACCGCGGGCGCGCCGGCGCCGAGGCCGTCGGCGGCGACCCGGAGGCGCAGCCGGCCCCGCGTGACGCGGCCCGGCCCGTCAGCCACCGCGTCGATGAGGTTGGTCTTGCCGATGAACTCGGCGACGAAGCGGGTGCGCGGATGCTCGAAGAGCTCGGACGGGGCGCCGATCTGGGCCACCCGGCCCCTCTGCAGCACCGCCACCCGGTCCGAGATCACCATGGCCTCCGCCTGGTCGTGGGTCACGTAGAGGGTGGTGATCGCGAAGCGCTCGTGCAGCCGGCGGATCTCGAACCGCATCTCCTCGCGCAGGCTCGCGTCGAGGTTCGAGAGGGGCTCGTCCAGCAGCAGGATCTCGGGCTCCACCACGAGGGCGCGCGCCACCGCCACCCGCTGCTGCTGGCCGCCCGAGAGCTCGCCCGGATAGCGCGCGCCGTAGCCCGCGAGCTGCACCGCCCGGAGGATCTCGATCACCCGCTCGGTGCGCTCGGCGCGCGGGATCCCGGCGAAGCGGAGCCCGTAGGCCACGTTCTGGGCCACCGTCATGTGGGGCCAGAGCGCATAGCTCTGGAAGATCATCGCCATGCGCCGCCGCTCCGGGGGGACCACGCTGCCCGGCGAGGAGAGCACCCGGTCCCCGACGTGGATCTCACCGGCGTCCGGCGCCATGAAGCCGGCGACCAGGCGCAGGGTGGTGGTCTTGCCGCAACCGGAAGGGCCGAGCAGCGCCACCAGCTCGCCGGGCCGCACCGTCAGGTCGAGCCCGTCGACCGCGGGCACGTCGCCGAAGCGCTTGGTGAGGCCCGTGATCACGATACCCGGCATGGCCTCAGCCCGGGCCGCCCGAGGGCCGCGCGCCGAGGACGTCGCGGCCGAGCAGGGCCTGCATGAGGGCCACGGTGGCGAAGGTCATCACGAGCATGAAGACGCCAAGCACCGCGATCGCGCCGAACTGCCCTTCCTCCTTCAGGTCGAACATCACCACCGACATCACCTTGGTGTTCGGGGTGAACAGGATGATCGAGGCCGACAGCTCGCGGATGACCCCGATGAAGACGAAGCACCAGGTGGCGATGATGCCGCTCTTGGCCAGCGGGGCGGTGATCTCCCGGAGCACGCGCAACCTGCCCGCGCCCAGGATGCGGCCCGCTTCCTCCAGCTCGGGATGAATGCCCCGCAGAGTCGCATCGGCCTGCGAGTAGCCGACCGGCATCTCCTTGGTCAGATAGGCCAGGAACAGGATCCAGAGCGTGCCGTAGAGCAGGAACGGCGGCCGGGTGTAGGCGACGAAGAGGGCCACCGCCAGCACCACCCCCGGGATGACCACCGGGGACAGCGCGAGGAAGCCCAGCACCTGGTGGCCGACGACCAGCCGTCGGTTGGTGACGTAGGCGAGGAGGGTCGCGAGGCCGGCGCCGACGCACGCGGTGAGCACGCCCAGCTCGAGCGTGTTGAGGATCGCGGACTGGGTCGCCCCGTGCAGGAAGGTGAACGACCAGTTCTCGAGCGTGAAGTTCTCACGGGTGAGCGGCTGGGCCCACGCGCGCGCGAAGGCCGCCTTGAGCAGGATGCCGTAGGGCAGGAACACCGCGCAGGCCAGCACGGCCAGGCACCCCGCGAGCGCGGGGTAGCGCCAGGCTCCGAGCCGGACGGGCCGCCGCTGCCCTCCCTTGCCGCCCACCGCGGCGTAGCCGCGCCGTCCGAGCAGCTTCTTCTGCACGAGCAGGAGCAGGGCGGTGGCCAGGAGCAGCGGCATGGAGAAGGCGGCGGCCAGCTCGGGGCGGGGCGGGTACTGGAAGAACGACCACATCTGGGTGGTGACGGTGTGGAAGCCGGCGGGCAGGGCCAGGATGGCCGGTGAGCCGAAGAGGGCCAGGGCCTGGAGCACCGCCAGGATGAAGCCGCTCAGGATGGCGGGCAGCACCATCGGGAGCGTGATGGTGCGCGCCACCTCCAGACGGCCCGCGCCCAGGATGGCCGCGGCGTCCTCCAGGTCGGAGGCGATGAGCCCGAGCGTGTTCGTGATCATGACGTACACGTAGGGGAAGCTGTAGATGCCCACGACGAAGACCAGGCCCGGCATCGAGAAGATGTTCAGCAGCGGCGTGTCCGCGCCGGTGAGGGTGCGGTAGAGCTGGTTGAGGGAGCCCGCGTTGGGGCCGGCCAGCATCACCCACGCGAAGGCGCCCAGGAACGGCGGGGTCACGAACGAGGCCAGGATCAGGCTCGGGATGACCCGGCGGCCCGGAAGGTCGGTGCGGGCCGAGAGCCACGCCATCGGCGCGCCGATGGCGAGCGCGACCGCCCCCGACCAGAAGGCGAGCACCACCGTGTTCCAGAGCGCCCGCTGCAGGGGCGGGTCCGCGAGCACCCGGACGTAGTGGGCCAGGGTGAAGCCCTGCGGACCGCTCACGCTGATGTAGGCGAGCCAGCCGAGCGGCAGCAGGATCAGGAGAACGAGCGCGGCCGCCGCGAGCAGCCAGACCGGGGCCGCGCGGTCGAGCCCCGCGAGACGCCTCCCCCGGCGCGATGCCGCCGCCTCGGCCATGAGGGCGGGGCTACGCCCCGAAGAACTCGACGAAGCGGGTCTTGATCTCCTCGTTGCGCTTCTCGAGCTCCTCGGGCTCCACCGGCAGGAGCTTCAGGTCGCCGAGCTTCGGCCGGTCGGCCGGGTACTTGACCTCGGGATGGCCGGTGTAGAGGCCTTCGCTGTCGGCGAGGACCTGCTGCAGCTCGCGGCTGAAGAGGAAGTCGGTGAAGAGCCGGGCCGCGTTGGGGTGCGGCGCGAAGCTGGTGATCGCGCTCGGCGAGACCACGAGGGGCACGCCCTCCTTGGGGAACACGATCTCGACCGGATTGCCCTTCTTTCTGGTCTGGTAGAAGGTGTAGTCGCCCCCGTTGACCGCGACCGGCCGCTCGCCGGAGGCCACGATGCCGGCGGGGTCCACCGCCGACTGCACCAGCATCGGCCGGTTCTGGGCCAGCGCCTTGAAGTAGTCCCACCCGTGCAGGTGCACGAGAGCCAGGACGTGGGTGGCAATCACGCCGCTGTAGCCGGGATGGGCGGTGACGAGCCGGCCGCGCCACTTTGGATCCAGCAGGTCCTTCCAGGTGCGCGGGGCCTCGGCGGCGCTCACCTTCTGCGAGTTGTAGGCGATCACGTTGACGGTGGCGCGCAGTCCGTAGTGGAAGCCGTCGCGGTCCTTGAATCCGGGCGCCAGGCGATCCGCCCCCGCGGGGGTGTAGCGCATCAGGAGCTGCTTCTCCTTCAGCAGCACGTAGTGGCCGGCGTCGGAGGTGTGCACGACGTCCACGTTGCGGATGTTCGCCTGGAGCTCCTGCATCATGCGCTGCAGCACCCGCTGCGAGCCGGTGCGGTGCACCTCGACCTTCACCCCGGGGTAGGCGGTCTCGAAGAGCTTGGCCACCTTCTCGGCGCTGGTCAGGGCGAGCGAGGTGTACCAGACCACCTTGCCCTCCCGGCGCGCGGCTTCGAGCCGCGGATCCTGCGCGGAGGCGGGGGTGGCGGAGGCGGCGAGGACCGAGATCAGCAGGACCAGGGGAAGGCGGAGGTATCTCATGGCGGCTCCTGGGCGGTGAGGGCGTCCATCAGCGGGGTGATCCCGGGCTGCGCGGCCAGCGCTTCCACGAGGGCGATCACCCGCGCGGCCTGCGGGTCGGCGATCGCCTCCGCCGCGTTGGCGCGGAACTTGGCGGTGAGCTCCTCGCGGGTCATCGGGAACTCGGGGCCGCCGCGGGGATGGTCCTGCCGCTCCTCGAGCACGCGCCCGTCGGTGAGACGCACCGCCACGTGGCCGACGAAGTGGCGCGGGTAGTCGATGGTGGGGTCGACGTCGTAGTGGACCGTCGCGGCCACCCGCCGCCGTATCTCCTCGCGGGCCGCCTCGTCGGTGAAGTCGGCGAGGGTGGCGCGCCCGTGCACGAGGATCGAGGCGAGCAGATACGGCAGGCTGAACTTGGCCGCGTAGCCGTTCGGCGGGCGGTGCTTGGCCGCGAGGGGCTCCCAGAGGCGCGGGATCGGCCCCTCCGCGGTGCGGCAGCGCACCTCGGCGATCTCCTCCGGGCGAAAGCGGTGGCGCTCGCGCAGCCGCAGGGCGCAGTCCATGTAGGGATGCGCGATGGAGCCGCAGGGGTAGGGCTTGAAGGTGAGGTTGGCGAGCTCCCACGTCCGCCCCAGACTCGCGACCTGGGTCTCGAGCCGCTCCGGGTCGTGGCCGCCCGCGAACGCCGCGTAGAAGCCGTGGGCGCCCTCGAAGACCGTCTCCGGCCCGGTGAAGCCCGCGCGCGCGAGGAGGGCCGCGCTCACCCCGGCATGGGCGGCCCAGCCGGGATGCAGGCGCTTGGTCCAGGAGCCGTCGGCCAGATACTCGATGACGCCGGAGGCCTGGCTGCCGCAGATGCCGAGGGCGTGGACGAGCTGGTCCTCGGTCAGGCCGTACAGCCGGCCCGCCGCCGCCGCGGCGGCGAAGCTGCCCGCGAGCGCGGTGGGGTGGTAGTGCCGCGCGTGGAACCGGCCGGGCACCGCGAGGCCGACCCGGCACATCACCTCCACCCCCGCGATCATCGCCTCGAGCGCGGCGCGCCCCGAGGCGCCCACCGCTTCCGCCACCGCGAGGGCGGTGGTGACCGCCACGCAGCCGGTGTGGACGATGGCGTCCTCGCGGGTGTCGTCGAAGTCGAGCCCGTGGGCCAGCGTGCCGTTGGCGAGCACCGCGGCGGCCGCGCCCACCCGGGCCCGGGTGCCGACCACCACGCTCTCCGGCCCGCCGCCGAGGCGGCCGGCCGCCTCGGTCACCGCCCGGCCGAAGTCCTGGCGGGACGAGGCGAGGCAGCTCCCGAGGGTGTCCAGCGCGAGCAGGGTGCCCCGCGCCGCGACGGCGGGCGGCACCGTGTCGAGCGAGACACCGGACGCGAATCGCGCGAAACGCCGGGCGACCGAGAGGGACGAGGCGGGAGGCTGTGGCACGGCCGTCGGCCTGTTCTACTGAACGGGTCCGGGGATGTCAACGGCGAATTCCGTCGTCCGGGGCCGGGTGGTGGCGGAGGCGTCGCGACCGCGCTATGATCCGCTCGTCCATGGACGAGACGGCGACCGCGCGCGTGAGAGGTGTAGCGCAGGTCTTCGATCTGCAGAGGACCGATGGGTAACGTCGAGCGCTGCGACAAGACCCTCCCGGTCAACGAGATGATCTTCTACGTGCGGAGGGACGCCGCGCTGCGCGCCCGCTGGCTCCGCGACCTCGAAGGGCTGGCGCGCGAGTTCGGGCTGAGCCGCGAGGAGCACGAGGCGCTGCGCGACCGGGACGTGCGGCGGCTCAACGAGATGGGGGTGCACCAGTACTACATCCCCCAGATCCTCCGGCTCTTCTACGGGGCCTCCGCCAACAGCAACAGCCACCCCGCGCTCGAGGCCTACCGGCGGGCCTATCCGGACGAGACCGCGGCCGCCGAGCGGCAGGCGCGGTCGGCGCCGCGGGAGGGCTGACCGTGGCGCGCGTCGTGGCCGCGATGGCGATGACCCACGCGCCCGGACTCACCGGGTGGTTCGACCGCGCCCCCGAGGACCAGCAGCGGGCGGCGCGACGGGCCCTCGGCGAGATGCGCGAGCACCTACGGGCGGCCCGGCCGGACGTGATCGTGCTGTTCAGCAACGATCACCTGCTCAACTGGCCGATCAACAACACCCCCGAGTACACGGTGGGCATCGGAGCCGAGCACGTGGGTCCGGCCGACTGGTACGACGAGTGGCTCGCGCTCGCCAAGTACCGCATCCCGGGCCATCCCGCGCTGGCGCGCTACCTCGTCAACGAGGGGGCGCGGCGGCGGCTGGCCTTCGCGTACCTGCGGGAGATGCAGTTCGACGACGGCGTCTCGGTGCCGATGCACTACCTGAATCCCGACGGGGCAATCGCGCTGGTGCCGGTGACGATGAACTGCACCGTCCCGCCCATCCCGACGCCCGAGCGCGCCTACCACGTCGGTGATACCCTGCGGGCGATGCTCCACGACTATCCCGGATCCGAGCGGGTGGCGGTGCTCGCCACCGGGGGGCTCTCGCACGAGCCCGGCGGCCCGCGCTACTTCTGGGTGGACGAGGAGTTCGACCGGTGGTTCCTCGACCTGCTGAAGCAGGGCGACCACGCGGCGCTGCTGCGCGAATGCACGCTCGAGCGCATGGAGGAAGCGGGCTCCGGCGGCACCGCGGAGCTGCTCGCCTGGATCCAGGCGCTCGCGTTCACGCGCGGGCCTGCGGAGGTGCTCGCCTACGTGCCCGCGGTCGCGTGGCGGTCGGGTACCGGCATGGTGGTCTGGCCG
>DATIFV010000041.1:0-19656 GCA_035455085.1 Candidatus Methylomirabilota bacterium
GAGCAGCCCCCAGTCCCGCTTCACCCACTCCTGGGTGCCCGAGCAGCGCGAGAGCCAGTTGCCCGCCTTCACGATGCGGTCCATCACGGTGGTCGCGATGACCGGCACGTCGTGCTCGCCCGGATCCGGCACCCGCGAGCCACCGGAGACCCAGATCTTCGGCATCTTCGGGGGGCGCGGGTCGATGGTCACGTCGTCGAAGTGGTAGAACCGGCCGTGGTAACTCGCGTTGGGCTTGGTCAGCAGGAGCGTCACCGCCTCGATGATCTCGTCGGTCCGCCGGCCACGTTCCTGGATCCGCGAGCCGGTCACCTCGTACTCGCGGGCGTACCAGCCCGGCCCCACCCCGAAGACGTAGCGGTTGTTGGAGAGGTGGCAGAGGGTGGAGATCTCCTTGGCCAGCAGCACCGGATGGCGCACCGGCAGCACCAGGATGCCGGTGGCGATGTCCACCTTCGAGGTCAGCGCGGCCGCGTAGGCGAGGGCGCTGAGCGGCTCGAGCCAGGCGTTGCCGTAGAGGCCGGGCGCGGAGAGGAGATGGTCGATGACCCATACGTCGATGCCGTACTTCTCGCACTTGAGGATCGAGTCGCGGATCCGCTGCATGTTCCTCGGGTCCGTCTTCTTGCCGCTCCACGCGTAGGTGGGGATCCACGCCCCGAACTTGAGCTTGGCCATGTGGCCTCCTTTCGAGTCGGGCAACACCCTAGGGGCGGGCGCGGGCCATGTCAAGGCCGCGGGGGCGGCGGGACGACGCGGCCGGGAGGATTCGGAAGGGGACGGAGCCCCTCCGACTCAAAAGGCCGCGATCTTGAGGCGGACCAGGCCGAAGACGCTGCGCACCGAGCCGTCGCGATACACCGCGTCGTCGTACCGGTCGTAGCCGGCCTGGAACGACAGAGTGGTCGGCCCGCCCAGGAGCCGGCCGAGCCCGAACGAGAGCCCGCCGCTCCAGGAGAGCGTGCGGCCATCCACGGTGCGGTCGCTGCTCCGGGTCGCGGCGTAGGCGCCGAGCGCCCACACCTTCCACCAGCTGGCGGGGGGCGCATAGGACAGCAGCAGCGACGCCGAGCCGCTGTCGCTGCGCGTGCCCGACCACTCGTAGCGCTCGAGGCCGGTGCTGACCGAGGGCACCACCATGACCGCGGCGGCCGGTCGCAGGGTGAGGCTCAGGTCGTGGTACAGCATCGTCATCTCGTGGTCGGGCCGGGCCACGTCACGGCTCGCGATGTAGCTGGTGGAGGCCGAGAGATCCCATCGCGTCGCACCGTAGTAGGCGCCGCCGGACACGGTATCGAAGGTCTGCGCGTCCCGGGCGCGGAGGTCGCCCTCGCCGGTCAGCCACGTACGCTCCGATCGCCCCTTGGCATAGGTGAGGCCGAGGATCGGCCAACCGGGCGGCGCGATCTGTGCGGTGACTGCGCTCTGGGCACGGCCGGTGCGCGGCAGCGCCGGATTACGGTCCACGTTGTCGGCCAGGTCCGACTGCGACAGCCGCAGGCGCAGGATCCCCATCCGCTGGGCGACCCAGACCTCGGTGCCTTCCCGGTCGCGCTGCGACGGCGGCCCGCTCACGAGGCGCTCGAGCCGCTTGCCGACCGATCGATACTCGGCCCCACCCTCGAAGCCCTGGATCCCGCCCTTGAGGCCCAGCGAGACCGGCTCCTCGCGCTCCTCCAGCGCCAGGTCGAAGGCGGCTCCCGGCGCCACCACCGGGCCGTATCCCAGGGCGCCCTCCGGACCCGAGAGGGACGGCAGGTAGGCCACCGCCCCGTAGGCGGTGACGCCGGCCTCCTGCGGCCGCGACGCGGCGGCGGCCCCGAAGCGCATCAGGTGCCAGCGCTCCCCCTTGCCCAGCAGCACCCGCAGATCCCCGAGATCGTCCTCGCCGGTGGAGCGCAGGGTCAGGGGATCGGGCTCGGCGGTCGTGGTGGGCGCCTCGCGCAGGAGCACCGCGCTCATGTCGCTGAGGCCGGCGTCGGTGCGCGAGCCATCCTCGACCGGAGCCAAGCGCGCGGCCAGAAGCCACGGGGGCAGATCGCGCGGCCGCGCCTCGAGGGCCGCCTCACCGTCCACCGAGTCGCCGCGCGCGGCGCCCGCGGACAGCACGAGCGCGATCAGGCACGTGGCGAGCGCGAGCGAGCGGCGGGTGAGCATCGTGCGGGTGTTCCTTCCGGCGTGATCCCAGTCTACGATCACGTGATTTTCCCACCAAGGTTCACGCCGCCCGCACCACGCACCGCGTAAGCCGGCCCCCACTTGACTTCGCGGGCCGGCCGCGCTATCCGTGTCGGACCCCCACAGGAGGACGGCCGGGAGCTCATGGACGAACATGCCCTTCGGGAGCTGATCGCGCAGGTGAGGCACGGCCGGCTCACCCGCCGGCGCTTCGTGCAGACCTTGGCCGCGGCCGGGGTGGCCGTGCCGGTGGCCGGGCACCTGCTGGGCGGGGCCGGTGTCACGCAGGCCCAGCCCCGCGAGCGGGAGTTCACGCCGACCCGGCGCGGCGGAGGGGGGACCCTCCGCATGCTCATGTGGGACGCCCCGACCCTGTTGCACCCGCATTTCGGCCGGGGGCTTCGCGACTTCACGGTCCAGCGGATCTTCTACGAGCCGCTCGCTGCACCCGCGGCCGACGGCACCTTCGTGCCGATCCTCGCGGAGGAGCTGCCCAGCCGCAAGGCGGGCACGGTGGCCAAGGACGGCCAGTGGGTGATCTGGAAGCTCAAGCGCAACGTGCTGTGGCACGACGGCGCCCCGTTCACCGCCGACGATGTGATCTTCAACTGGGAGTTCGCGATCGATCCGGCCACCGCGGCGGGCACCCGCGCCGCCTACGACGACATCACGCGCATCGAGCGGATCGACTCGCATACCGTCAAGCTCGTCTTCAAGAAGCCGCAGCCCTTTTGGGAGGGCGCGTTCACCGGGGGCGGGCTGCTCCCGCGCCATCTCTTCGAGCGGGTCAAGGGCGGGGGCGCCCGGGAGGCCATCGGGATGCTTCCGGCGGTGGGCACCGGCCCCTACCGGGTGGCCGAGTGGCGGCCGGGCGACTTCCTCCGCGCGGAGATCAATCAGCACTACCACGTGCCGAACCGGCCGTTCTTCGACCGGCTCGAGATCAAGTGCGGCGGCGACGCGGTGGGGGCGGCGCGCGCGGTGCTGCAGACCGGCGAGTACGACTTCGCCTACTACGTGCTCGTGGAGGAGGAGGTCCTGCGTCGGATCGAGCAGGGCGGCAAGGGGCGCGTCCTCGCCATCCCGAGCAGCGGGGTGAGCTTCATCCAGTGCAACCAGACGGATCCGTGGCGGGAGGTCGCCGGCGAGCGCTCGAGCCTCAAGGCCCCCCACCCCCTGCTGACCGACGCGCCGGTCCGCACCGCGCTCAGCCTGCTCGTCGATCGCATGGCCATCCAGGAGAACCTGGTGGGCCGCACCGGGCAGGTCACCGCCAACTTCCTGAACGCCCCCGAACGGTTCCGCTCACGGAACACCACCTGGGAGTTCAGCGTCGAGAAGGCCAACGACCTGCTCGAGCAGGCGGGCTACCTACGCGGCGCCGACGGGGTCCGCGCCAAGGACGGCCGCCGGCTGCGCTTCCTCTTCCAGGCCGCCGCCAACGCCACCGTGCAGAAGGTCCAGATGGTGGTCAAGCAGGCGGCGGCGCGCGCGGGCATCGAGATGGAGGTCAAGGCGATTCCCGCGTCGGTGTTCTTCTCGGCCGACGTCAACAACGTGGACACCAACGTTCGCTTCCTCGCCGACCTGCAGACCTACACCGTCTTCACCGGCCTCGACCCGCAACTGTTCATGGCCCAGTTCGTGTCCTCGGAAGCGCCCACCAAGGACAACGGCTATACCGGCCGCAACATCGCGCGCTGGCGGAGCCCCGAGTACGACCGCCTGTGGCAGAAGGCGGAGGTCGAGATGGACCCGGTCAAGCGGGCCGCGCTCTTCATCAAGATGAACGACCTGGTCGTGCAGAAGGCGGTGGTGATCCCGGTGACATGGCGCAACGTGATCCACGCCGCCGCCAACAATGTCGCCGGAATCGAGTCGAACTCGTGGGACTCGATCTTCGGGCGGATCGCCTACTGGTACCGGACGTCGTGAGGGCCCGCGCCCTTCACCCTTGACCACCCCTCACCCTGCCCTCTCCCCTGAGGGGAGAGGGTACGGGGAGAGAGGTTCTTCAGCGTCAGAGGTCCTTCACCTCGACGGTCTGGCCGGTGGCCGCGCTCCGGGTGACCGCGTCGGTGAACTCCATGTAGCGCACCCCGTCCTCGAACGTGGTGCGCGCGATCTTCTCCCGGCCCCGGATCGCGTTGACGAACTCCTCCTCCACCCGCCAGCCGATGCGCGTCTCGGCCGGCACGGGCAACTCGCGCAGCGCCGACTCCCCGCGTCGGCCTCCGGTGAGCCGCCGCGCGTCGGCCTCGAGCCGCAGGGTGCCCTCGCTCCCGTAGATCCACGCCTCGGAGGCGGGGGCCAGCCCGGTCACCGAGGAGAAGCGCAGGTGCGCCACCGCGCCCCGCCGGAGCTGGGCGAGGATGTCCACGTGGTCCGGCACCTTGACCTCGCGGGTCGCGCCGCCGGCATCCTTCCGGGTCGGCACCGCGATCTTGGTCATCGCGGTCAGCTGCTGGGCGGGCCCGAGCCAGCGCATCATCGCCTCGTACCAGATCCCCATGTTGAGGATGTTGTGCCCGCTCAGCGCGACGTCGTGACGCCAGTGCAAGGGCGCGTCCGGCTCCACGAAGCGGGCCGACGAGGATTGCAGCTCGACCGCCAGCACCTCGCC
Source organism: Candidatus Methylomirabilota bacterium (assembly GCA_035455085.1). Lineage (GTDB taxonomy): Bacteria > Methylomirabilota > Methylomirabilia > Rokubacteriales > CSP1-6 > CAMLFJ01. The sequence goes on from DATIFV010000041.1 coordinate 4,802, forward strand.
CACGAACCCCTCGGCCAGGAGGGCCTGGATGGTCGCGTCCACCTCCAGGGTGTGAGGCGCGGGCACGAGCTGCGCGACGAGGCGCGGCGCCTTCCGCGAGGCGTCCAGCATGCGCCGGCCCTCGGCGGCGTTCATGCCCATGCGCGCTTCGCAGAGCACGTGCTTGCCCGCGGCCAGCGCGGCGGTGGTCAGCTCGCAGTGCATGTAGGGCCAGGTCCCGATGCACACCGCGTCGATGTCGGGCGCGTTGACGATCTCCCGCCAGTCGGCGTGGACCCGGCCGATCCCGAACTCGCGCGCCACCCGCTCGCCCGACTCCTTGGTCCGGTTGGCCACCGCCACTAGCTCCACGCCGGGCTGGGCCGCGAGCTTCGGGATGTGGTGCTTGCGCGTGTTGGCGCCGGCCCCGATGAAGCCGACACGGATCTTGCCATCGCTCATGATCTCTCCCCCGCTTGCTGGATGCCGGTGTCGAGCAGCTCGAGGGCGGCCCGGGTGAACGCCCACATGTTGGCCTCGCGGTCGCTCCGTCCCGTCTCCAGGGTCCGGGCCAGCTCCACCGGGCCCGCCACCGCGAAGCACGAGTGTCCCGCCGCATCGCCGTAGCGATTGCCGGTGGGGCCGGCCGCGCCGGTCTCGGCGAGGGCCCAGGTGGTGCCGAGCCGCTCGCGCACCGTCCTCGCCTGCAGCCGCGCCGCCGCCTCGGTGCTCGAGCGGATGCCCCGGAACGCTTCGTCGGACAGCTGGAGCAGGCCCCGGCGCGCGGTCTGGGTGTAGATGACCCCGCCTCCCACGAAGTACGCGGACGCGCCCGGGATCGACAGGAGGGCGGCCGAGATCAGGCCGCCGGTCGAGGACTCCGAGACCGCCACCGTCTCCCGCCGGGCGATCAGGCGCGCGGCCACCGAGGCGGCGAGGGCGGAGAGCAGCTCGGGCATCGGCTCAGGCTCCCGTCGCGACGGACGGATCGCGGCGGATCGGGCGAACCGGGATGGCGGCCATGTCGCGGTTACTCCTACCCCGACCGCGGCCGGAGCGCAACCGGGTTTTCGCCGTGATAGACTCGGCCGCGCCCCATGACGACGACACCGCTGTCCGTGTACCTGCCCTTCAACATCGACTGCCTCCGCGGCGAGTTCACGCCCGCCAAGCGCGGGGGCGGGCCGCCCGCCGGTGCCGGACGCTGGCTCGTGGTGCAGGAGCAGAAGCTCCTGGTGGAGCCGGCCGGCGAGGGGTACCGGCTGCCGGCCGGGGCCGCCCCGGAGGGGGCGCCCTGCGGCCTCGACGGGCTCGGCGCGCGTCACTGGCTCGGCACCTGGGCGGACGAGCCCTGCTGGGTCGCCGCGCTCCCGAAGGGCGCGCCGGTACCCGAGGGGCTCCAGGCGGAGACGCTGGTGCCCATGCAGGGCACGCGGCTGCCCGACGATCTGCTGACCCTGGGCGGCATGGCCATGCAGCTGCTCTACTGGGAGTCCACCAGCGGCCACTGCCCGCGGTGCGGCGCGCCCGCCGGCCGGCTCGAGGGCGAGTGGGGCAAGCGCTGCGAGGCCTGCCGGTACGAGCACTACCCGCATTTGCATCCGGCGGTCATCGTGCTGGTGCGCGACGGCGACCGCGTGCTGCTGGCCCGCAAGGCGATCTGGGCGCCGGGCCGCTACGCCCTCGTGGCCGGCTTCGTGGACAATGGCGAGTCGCTCGAGGGCTGCGTGGCGCGGGAGGTAAAGGAGGAGGTCGGGGTGGACGTCAAGGACGTCCAGTACGTGGGCAGCCAGAACTGGCCCTTCCCGAGCCAGATCATGATCGGATTCGTCGCGAGCTACGCGGGCGGCGACATCACCATCGACCGGGACGAGCTCGAAGACGCGCGGTGGTTCCGTCGGGGCGAGCTGCCCACCGGCCCGGCCCGGCACTCCATCGCCGGATGGATCATCCGCAACTTCGGCAGCTGAATGTCGGAATGTAAGACCTGACCCCAGGCGGGGGGAGCCATGCGAGACGACCGGAGCATCGAGACGGAAGCGACCGAGCTGCTGCGCACCTTGATCCGCAACGCGTGCGTCAACGACGGCACCTCCGCCTCCGGCCACGAGACGCGCAGCTGCGCCGCCCTCGAGGACTACTTCGCGGGCGCGGGGGTGGCCTGCGAGCGTTACACCTCCGAGCCCGGACGGGAGAGCCTCATCGCCCGCATCGAGGGCTCGGATCCGAAGGCGCCGCGCCTGCTCCTGATGGGCCACACCGACGTGGTGCCGGTGAGCCCCGACGGCTGGCAGCGCGATCCCTTCGGCGGCGAGCTCGTGGACGGCGTGGTCTGGGGGCGCGGGGCCATCGACATGCTGAACCTCACCAGCACGATGGCGGTGGCCACGCGGCGGCTGGCCAAGGACGGCTTCCGCCCGCGCGGCACCCTGATCTACCTGGCGGTGGCGGACGAGGAGGCGGGCGGCACCCTCGGCGCGGGGCATCTCGTCGAGCGGCGCCCGGAGGCGGTGAAGGCGGACTACGTCATCACCGAGAGCGGCGGTGTGCCGATCCCCACCGGCCGGGGGCACGTGCTCGGTGTCACCGTGGGCGAGAAGGGCGCCAACTGGCGGCGCCTCACGGTGGCGGGCACGCCCGGCCACGGCTCGCGCCCCTTTCGTACCGATAACGCTCTGGTGACGGCAGCCGAGGTGGTCCGACGCGTCGCGGCCTACCAGCCGAAGGCCCGCATCCTCGACGTGTGGCGGGAGTACGTGAAGGCCATGGACCTCGGGCCCGAGCTGACCGCCGGCCTCACCGACCCCGCGCGGGTGCTGGAGACGGTGCGCGGCATGGACAACCTGGCCCTCGCCCGCGAGGCCCACGCCTGCACCCACACCACGTTCTCGCCGAACGTCATGCACGGCGGGGTAAAGACCAACGTCATCCCGGACCGCGTGGAGATCGACGTGGACATCCGCGCCCTGCCCGGCATCACCACCGACGAGGTGGACGCCATGCTCGCGGAGGCGATCGGCGACCTGGCCCCGCGGGTGACCATCCGCCGCGGCCGCGGCCAGCAGGGCTCGCTCAGCAGCCACGACACCCCGCTGGTGGCCGCGATGGAGCGCGTCACGTCCCGGCTGATGCCGCGCAGCCGGGTGGTCCCCAAGATGAGCACCGGGGGCACCGACGCCAAGTTCTTCCGCTGGCAGGGCGTGCCCGCCTACGGCTTCGGCCTGCAGTCGCTCCGCATCCCCTACACCGAGTACCCGCTGATGTTCCACGGCCACAACGAGCGCGTGGACACCGAGAGCCTCAGGCTCTCCGCGATGATGTGGGAGGCTCTCGCGCGGGACTTCCTCGGGTAGCTAGCCGCGTGCCCGGTCACGCTGCAGGGAGTCGACGCTGTCCGCGACGATGCCCACGAGCTCGTCCACCTCGGCGGGGGTGATGCAGAGGGGCGGGGCCAGGCGCAGCACGGTGCCGCGCGCGTAGACGATCGCCCCGCGCTCCCAGGCCTTGCGGTCGAGCTCGGCCACCCGCTTGGCGTCGAGCGGCCGGCCGGAGCCGTCGGGCTCCACGAAGTCCACGCACACCATGAGGCCGCGGCCGCGGACCTCGCCCACGATCGGGTGCTTGCCGACCGCGCTCCGGAGCTGGTCGAGCAGCCGGGTGCCCATCTTCTCCGCGTTGGCGACCAGGTTGTCCTGCTCCATGATGCGCAGGTTGGCCAGCGCGGCCGCGCAGGCCACCGGGTGCGCCGCGTAGGTGTTGGGATGCACGTTCTCCTGGGTGGTGGTGTCGGAGAAGGCCTCGGCCAGGCGGCTCCGCGCGATGCTCGCCGACAGCGGCACGTAGCCCGAGGTGATGCCCTTGGCCACCGACATCAGGTCGGGCACGACCTGGTCGTGCTCGCACGCGAACCACCGCCCGGTGCGGCCGAAGCCGGTGATGACCTCATCGGCGATCATCAGCACGTCCAGCTCGTCGCAGAGGGCGCGCACCGCGCGCAGCCAGCCGATCGGCGGCATGATGAAGCCGCCCGAGGAGAGCACCGGCTCCATGATCACCGCGGACACCGTGTCCGGACCCTCGCGGAGGATCGCCTCCCGGAGCTCGCCGGCGCGGCGGGCGATCAGCTCCGCCTCGGTGCCGCCCGCGAGGTCTCGGAACGGATGGGGCGGCGCCACCTTCGCGAAGCCCGGCACCTCGAGGGGGGCGTAGGCCTGGGAGAGGTAGGGCAGGCCGCAGACCGCGAAGGTGCCCATGGTCGCCCCGTGATAACCGCCCTTGAGCGAGATCACCTTGTGCTTGCCGGCCTTGCCGGTGGCCAGCCAGTACTGCCGCGCGATCTGCATCGAGCGCTCGTTGGCCTCGGAGCCGCTGACCGCGAACATGGTGTAGCGCAGGTCGCCGGGGGTGAGCGAGGCCAGCTTGGCCGCGAGCTCTGCCGCCGGGCGGTTGGAGAACTGCCGGGTGGTCGGGTAGTAGGCCAGGCGGACGGTCTGCTCCGCGATCGCCTCCGCGATCTCCCGGCGGCCGTGTCCCACGTTGACCACCGCGAGCCCGGCGAAGCCGTCGAGGAGCTTCTTGCCCTGCTCGGTCCAGACCCAGACGCCCTCGGCCCGATCGACGACCAGCTCCTCGTCGGACAGGAACGGATGGTCCTGTGTCTTGTGCGTCCAGAGGTGGTTGATGAGCTTCGGATCGGTCGTCATGGCGGCGAGTCTCCGGTCTCGGGGTGAGCGGCTAGCCGAATCGTAGCAGAGCCGGTGCGAGCTTGTCCTCGCGGCCGCCGCGGCGGGTGCTGATTTGAGTCATGGGCCTGACACTTTGCGCCCCCTCCTCGGGGCGATTGTCCAATGGAAGCAATGACTTGCCTCTGGCGTGGTCCTTGCTCCCCTTCAGAGGATACCCGCCATGAGAACCCAGCACGGGCCGGCCACGCGGGAGGAGACGGCGCTGCGCGCCCGCCTGCGGCAGCTCGAGCAGGACAACGCGCGGCTGCTCGAGGAGCAGTGGAGCCGCCAGGAAGAGACCAAGGCCCTCGCGGGCATCGGCCGCCTGCTCTCCGAGCGCCTCGACCCGGACGTGGTCGGCACGCGCATCGCCCAGAGCCTGCGCTCCCTGCTGGGCGGCCGCTCCGCGGTGGTCTACCGGCTCGACGCCGACTCCGGAAGCCTGCTCGCCCTGGCCGTCTCGGAGGAGGTCTCGGTGCAGGACGCGGGCTGGCGTCCGGTGCGCGACGTCCGCTCCGGCGTGGTGGGCCTGGCCGCCCGCGAGCGGCGCACCGTCACCAGCCCGGACGTGCTGCTCGATCCGCGGATCGAGATCTCGAGCGAGCTGCGCACCCACATCGAGCAGGGCGTGGACCGGGCGATCCTGGCGGTACCGCTGCTCACCCAGGACCGGCTGATCGGGGTGCTCGCGGTCCGCCACGTCGCGGGCACCGTCTTCGACGCCCGCGCGGTGCAGCTCGCGGAGGCCCTCGCCGACCAGGCCGCGCTCACGCTCGAGCACGCCCGGCTCTTTGCGGAGGAGGAGCGCCGGCGGCGCGAGGCGGAGGTGCTGGCCGACCTCGCGCGCACCATTGGCGCCGCGCCCGAGCTGGCCACCGTGCTGCGGCGGGTCACCGAGGCCGCCCAGGAGCTGTGCCGCAGCGACGGGGCGGTGATCGGTCTGCGGGTCCCGGAGTCCGACGCGATGCTGCTGCGCTACTGGACCGCCCCGTGGTACACGGACCTGGCCCGCGTCCGGGTCGAGCCCGGTGTGGGCCTCGGCGGCCTCGCGCTCGCGGAGCGGCGGCCGGTGCGCACCGAGAACTACCTCGGCGATCCGCGGGTCAGCCGCGATTTTCACGACCAGATCGCGCGGCTCGGGATCACCGCCAAGATGGTGGTGCCGATCCTCATCGAGGACCGCATCGAGGGCCTGCTCTACGTGGACAACCGGTCGGCCCGGGCCTTCACCGACCAGGACGAGTCGGTCCTGGTGCGGCTGGCCGCCCAGGCGGCCATCGCCATCCGCAACGCCCAGATCCTGGCCGCCGAGCAGCTCGCCCGCGGCACCGCGGAGCGGCTGGTCCGGGCCCTGCGGGAGAGCCAGGAGCGCTTCCAGTTCGTGGCGCGGGCCACCAGCGACGCGGTGTGGGACTGGGACCTAGTGAGCGACGCGGTCTGGTGGAACGAGGGCGTGCAGGCGCTCTTCGGCTATCCGCCCGAGCAGATCGGCCCCGACCGCGCGTGGTGGTCGGCCACGATCCACCCCGAGGACCGCGAGCGGGTGGCCGCGGAGGTCCAGGCCGCGATCGAGCGGGGGGCGGCGAGCTGGAGCACCGAGTACCGCTACCGGCGGGCCGACGGCTCCTACGCCGAGGTGTTCGACCGCGGATACGTGCTGCGCGACGGCGACGGCCGGGCCGAGCGGATGATCGGCGCGATGATGGACATCACCAAGCGCAAGCAGCTCGAGGAGGAGCTCCGGCAGGCCCAGAAGATGGAGGCGGTGGGCCGCCTCGCCGGCGGCGTGGCCCACGACTTCAACAACCTGCTGACCATCATCACCGGGCGAAGCGCCCTGCTCCTCGGGCGGCTCAAGGCCGACGACCCCCTGCGCCGCAGCGTCGAGCTGATCCAGAAGACCTCCGACCGGGCCGCCGCCCTCACCCGGCAGCTCCTGGCCTTCAGCCGCAAGCAGGTGCTCCAGCGCCGCGTCCTGGACCTGAACACGGTGGTGGAGGACACGAGCGCCATGCTGCGACGCCTCATCGGCGAGGACATCGAACTGTCGCTCGTGCTCCGCGCCGGCGCGGGACGGGTCAACGCCGATCCCGGCCAGCTCGAGCAGGCGCTCCTGAACCTCGCGGTCAACGCGCGCGACGCGATGCCGAAAGGCGGCATGCTCCGGCTCGAGACCGACGGCGCGAGGCTCGAGACCGCCCCGGTCGGCCGGCCGGATGCCCTGCCGCCCGGCCCGTACGCGGTCCTCCGAGTCATCGACACCGGGGTCGGCATGGACCCGGCCACCCAGGCCCGGATCTTCGAGCCGTTCTTCACCACCAAGGCGCCCGGGAAGGGCACCGGGCTCGGCCTCTCGATGGTGCACGGGGTCGTGCGCCAGCACGGCGGGGAGATCCGCGTGCGCAGCGTGGTGGACGGCGGCACCACCTTCGAGATCTACCTGCCCCAGGTGGAAGCGGCGCCGGACCCGATCGGGCCCGGGGAATCGGCGGCCCGCCCGGCGACCGGGACCGAGACCGTCCTCCTGGTCGAGGACGAGGAGGAGGTGCGCGCCCTCGCCCGCGAGGTGCTGCAGCGCCACGGCTACACCGTGCTCGAGGCCGCCGACGGCGGCCACGCCCTGCAGCTCTACGAGAAGGAGCGCGAGCGGATCGACGTGATCCTCACCGACGTGGTGATGCCGCGCATGAGCGGGCGCGATCTGGTGGACCGCGTACGCGCCACCCGGCCCGCCATGCCCGTGCTGTACATGTCGGGCTACACCGAGGACGCGATCCTGCGCCACGGGGTCCACGACGCGAGCATGCTGCTGCTGGGCAAGCCGTTCGCCCCCGCCGACCTGGTCCGCAAGATCCGCGAGGTCCTCGACGCCGCCGGCGCTCAGCGCACGAGCGGCTCCCCCACCAGCGCCCAGTAGGGCACCGCCACCGCGAGCACCACCAGCGCGGCGAGCGCGGTCATCACGAGGCCGAACCCGAAGATCTCCCCGGCGGTGAGGTGCCCGCGCTCGTAGACCACCAGCGAGGAGGCGCTCTGGGCCGGATAGTAGAGCACCGCGTCGCCCGCGATCGTGACGATGAGCCCGCAGAGGATCGGGTTCAGGCCGGCGGTGGCGCCCACCGACATCGCCACCGGGATCGTGGTCGCGAGGAAGCCGGTGATGTTCGGGATCAGCAGCCGCACCACCGAGGACGCTGCGAGCAGCACCCCCACCACCATCCAGGGCGATTCCGCCACCGCGCGCGCGGCGCCCACCACCCCGCCCGCGAGCCAGGCGCTCGCCCCGGAGCCGGCGAGCGCCTGGGCCAGCGAGAGCGAGGCGGCGAGGACGAAGAAGTTGGTCCAGCCGACCTCCTGCTCGAACTGGCGCCAGGTGAGCACGCCCAGACCGGGCAACAGGAAGCACACCCAGGCGAGCAGGGCGGGCAGGGTCGGATGCCAGTGATGCACGAAGTCGGTGAGCCAGAGCAGCCCCGCCCCCGCGACGATCAGCGCGGTTCGCCGCTCCACCGCAGAGAGTGGCCGCGGCGCGGGCCGCGGCGGCACCGTCACCTCGGCGCGGAAGCCGCCCCGGTGGCGCAGGTAGATCGCGCCGGCGGCGAGGGTGAGCAGGGCCAGGTACGGCACGCTCATCAGCACGAGCCAGCGCGTCCACGAGGTCGTCCCGATCAGCCCGGCGGCCACGATCGGAGTGATGCCGCCGGTGAGCAGGATGGTCGACGAGAGCCGGTTCACCGAGTTCAGCACCAGCATGATGGCCCGGGCCAGCGGGGCGCCGGAGGGCACGCGGCCGAGCGCGAGCGCCTGATCGTAGACGTGCACCAGGATGCCGGTGCGGGTGGTGGCGGACGGTAGCAGCAGGGTGAGCGGCGGCAGGGCCAGGAGCAGGTGGACGTAGAGGGCCCCGGCCCGGCCGCGACCGTGGGCGAGCAGCAGATGGGCGACGCGCTCCGCGAGTCCGCTCCGCGCCACCGCCACCCCCATGGTCAGCACGCCGATCAGGAAGTACGCGATGGGGTCCGCGAAGCCGACGAGCGCCTCGCGGATGCCCGGCACCGCGCGGGTGAACACGAGGGCCATGATCGCCACCATGCCGGTGACCGCGGGCGGGAGGGTCTCGAGGCCCCACAGGCCGATGGCGAGCACGAGCACCGCGAGGACACGCTGGCCCTCGGGGCTCAGGCCTTCGGGCGAGGGCGCCGCCAGCACCACCAGGCCTCCGAGCAGCGGGAGCGGCCAGAGGAAGCCGGGCGGTGGGCGGCGCACCCGCCGAGGATACTACCAGCGGCCTCGCCCGTAGTAGCGCGGCGCGGGCCGGCCGTACGGGTGAGCGGGAGGGGCGGGGTGGATGTAGGCGGCGCGCGGCCGCGGGAACGGCGGCGCGTAGGCGACGGGTACCAGCGGCACGATGGCACAACCGGCCAGCAGCACCGCGGTCAGTGAGATCCAGAGCAATCGCATGACCGTGTCCTCCTCGTCCGATCAGACGAGGGAGGCGGCCACGAATATTCCTTCGCCGGGGTGTAAGCGCCCGACGGGGCTGCTGCGTCTATTAGGGTTGGGGGCCGGGCGCCTCGCCGAGGTCGACGACGGCGGCCGCGGCGAGGCGCTCGATCTCCTCGCGCGAGAGGCCGAGTTCCCCGAGCACCTCGGCGGTGTGCTGGCCGAGCAGCGGCGCGGGGCGGCGGATGCCCGGCGGGGTCTCCGAGGCGCGGCCCGGGAAGGCGAGCATCCGCACCGGCCCCGCTCCCGGCTGCTCGACCTCCGCCACGAGGCCGAGATGGCGCACCTGCGGGTCCTCGAAGACCTCGTGGAACTCGTAGATCGGTCCTGCCGCGATGCCGCCCGCCTCGAGCCGGGTCACCCAGTCGGTGACCGATCCGGTCCCGAGGATCGCCTCGACCCGCGCCTTGAACGCGGCGTGATTGGCCAGGCGCGCCTGGTTGGTGGCGAAGCGCGGATCGCGCTCCATGGCCGGATCGCCGAGCGCCTGGCAGAAGCGGCCCCACTGGTCCGGGTTCATCAGCACCACGTTGACGAAGCCGTCCTTGGCCTGGAAGGCCTCCGCGGGCGACAGGTTGAGATTGCGGTTGCCCGCGCGCTTGGGCCGCTCGCCGGTGTCGAAGTAGATCGCGACCGGGTCCGGGAGCAGGCCCAGGCTCGCGGAGAGCAGGCTCACGTCCAGGTGCTGGCCCTGGCCGGTGCGAAACCGGTGGACGAGCGCCGCGTTGACCATGCCGAAGGCCATGTAGGAGGCGGCGACGTCGGACACGGAGCCGCCGACGCGGGTGGGCGGGTGGCCCGGCATCCCGGTCAGGGCCATGAGGCCGCTCATCCCCTGCGCGATGGTGTTGTAGCCCGGCTTGCGCGCGAGCGGGCCGGTCTGGCCGAAGCCGGTGACCGAGGCGTAGACCACCGGGGGATTCACCGCGCGCACCGCCGCGTAGCCCAGGCCGAGGCGCTCGGCCACCCCGGGCAGGAAGTTCTCGATGACCACGTCGGCCCGGCGGGCCAGCTCGAAGGCCAGCCGCGCGCCCTCGGGCTTCTGCAGATCCACCGCGAAGCCGCGCTTGTTGCGGTTGACCGCCGCGAAGGAGGCGCTCATCTGGCCGTTGCCGCGGAGAACCCGCAGATCGTCGCCGCGCCCCGGCCGCTCCAGCTTGATCACGTCGGCGCCGAGGTCGCCGAGCAGGGCCGCGCAGTAGGGGCCCGCGATCACGCGGGAGAGGTCGAGGACGCGGATGCCCTGGAGCATGGCGGCCCGGGCATGGTGCCGTGGACCGGGCCGCCCGTCAAGGCGCCCGGCGCCTTGACGGGGAGGCCGCCGATCGCTAGGCTCTCTCCCACACGGAAGCCGCGAGCCCGGTACCGGCCAAGGGGGGCGTCATGCGCTACCAACGGATCTCCGCCGACTGCCACATCGACCTGCCCTGGATCCCGCCCGATCTGTTCACCGCGAATGCGGCGCCCATGCTCCGGGACCGCATGCCCTACGTGAAGGACGGGCCCGACGGCCCCTACTGGACAGCCAGGAACGGCACCAGCTTCGGCCTCTGGGGCGGCGTGGGGCCGGCCGGGCAGAAGTTCGTCCCCGGCATGCACCACCGGGTGGACGTGATGGCGGCTACCGGGCTCTACGACGACGGCCGCAAGGGTATCGCCCGTCCCACTGATCCGGCGCTGCGGGCGAAGGACATGGACCGCGACGGCGTGCAGGCCGAGGTCATCTACGGCATCCTGGGCGCGGCCACCCGCCTCAACGACCACGAGGCGGCCAACGAGATGTTCCGCATCTACAACGACTGGCTCGTGGAGTTCTGCCGCCACGACCCGGACCGCTTCATCGGCCTGGCCTGCCTGCCCTACGGCGACATCGACGCCGCGGTGCAGGAGGTCTACCGCGTGGCCAAGCTCGGCCTGCGGGGCATGGAGCTGTCCTGCTCCTGGGACATGGAGCCGATGTGGCATCCGGCCTGGGAGCCTCTTTGGAAGGCGGTCAACGACGTGAACCTGCCGCTGCACTTCCACACCTTCCCGGCCCTGCCGCCCAACGTGCTGGAGAAGCAGATTGGCCTCACCCGCCGCGCCGCTTTCTTCACGGTGGTCTCCGCGTTCCAGATGAACCTGGTCAACATCCTGGCCGCGGTCATCGGCGCCGCGGTGCTCGAGCGCTATCCGAACGTGCGCATCGCCTTCGGAGAGAGCGGCATCGGCTGGATCCCCTACGCGCTGGACCGCATGGACTTCGAGTGGGAGGACCGCTTCCACGACCTCGGGCTCAAGATGAAGCCGAGCGACTACTGGCGGCGCCAGTGCAAGGCCACCTTCCAGTTCGACCGCATCGGCACCAAGCTGATCGAGGACATGGGGGTGGAGACGCTGATGTGGGGCTCCGACTATCCGCACGGCGACGGGGTCTGGCCGGACTCCAGCAAGTACATCGCCGAGCAGTTCGGCCACCTCCCGGCCGATGTCACCCACAAGATCACCTGCGAGAACGCCGGACGGTTCTACGGGCTGATCGGCTAGCCGGGCCGCGGCGCGCTAGAGAGGCGCGGCCGTCACCCTGTACGCTGGTACCGGCAGCAGGAACAACTTACCGTGCAAAAGCTCCCAGGCACTACTTCTTACCCGCGAAGAACTCCTTGATGTTCTCGCCGCTGAACTTCGCACCTTCGACGATCGTATGGCCGACGCCAGTGAACATCTCCTTGAACCCCGGGCCGACCTGACCGTCGCCGATCTGCTTGGCGCCCTTCTCGACCCGCTTGGTCGCCCCGTCCACCTTGCTCTTGTCGGCGGCGTCAGCCATGCCACAGGACATGGCCACAACCGCGAGGAATGCCGGAGTGATCCAGAACCAGCGACGTTTCCTTCCCATGACGCACCTCCCTCGGTTCGGTCTTCGTATCGACGCAGCATCGACCATGCCAGATGCCGAGCCCGACGCGACCTCGTCGCCCGAGATCGCTGACGCTGTGTCGCGACCCTGCGGAGCATTGACGACTCGTCGCGTCCGCTGACGTCGCTGCGCTTCGCGTCCGCGCAAGAGTGGGAAGCGACAGAAACCACCCGCCGGGTCGTCAATCCACGTGGTCGGCCACCAGCCGCGCCGGATCCACGAGGGCGCGCGTCCGGATCAGCTTGGCGACGGCCTTCAGTTCGCTCTGGCCCGTGGGGTCTTCCGGATCTCCGCCCCGGTCGAGGCCCACGGCCGCGCGCACGATCCCGTCCTTCACGTAGAATGCCAGGAACTTCCGGCTCGCCGGATCGCCTCGGAACACCAGACGATCCCAGGTGGTGGCGTGCCCGATGTACTCGAGCACGTGCTCGTACTGGTCCGACCAGAACGAGTGGAGGTAGTCGTAGGGCTGAGTGCCGCCGAGCATCGCTTGGGCCGCCGCGCGTCCCTGCCGGACTCCGTTGTTCCAGTGCTCGACGCGCAGCCGGCCGAAGATCGGGTGGAGATGATTGGCCACGTCGCCCGCCGCGTAGACGTCGGGGAGCGACGTGCGGCAGTGTTCGTCCACAAGGACGCCGTTGTCCACCGCCGCCCCGGCCGCCGCCAGCAGTTCGGCATTGGGCACGATGCCGATCCCAGCCACCACGAAATCGCACTCGAGCACCCGCCCTTTCCTCGTGCGCACCCGCTGTACCCGGTCCGCGCCCTCGAAGGCCGCCACGGTGTCCTCCAGGGCCAGCTCCACGCCCTTCTCGCGATGGAGCCCGGCGAGCACCGCGCCGACCTCCGGGCCGAGAACCCGAGCGAGCGGAACCGAGTGACCCTCCACGGCGCTGACCTCGAGGCCCATCTGTCGCAGTGACGCGGCGACCTCGGAACCGATGAAGCCGAGGCCGACGACCACCGCACGGCGACCGGGCTTGGCACTGGCACGGATCCGATCGCAGTCCTCGACCGTGCGGAGCTGGAAGATACCCGGCAGGTCGCTGCCGGGCGTCGTCAGTGTTCGATTGCGTCCACCGGTCGCCACCAGGAGCCGGTCGTAGGAGACCTCTTCGCCGCCATCCAGCACCACGACCTTGCGCTGGGGATGGATGGCGCTGGCGCGGACGCCGAGCCGCACGTCGATGTCGTGCTCGGCATAATGGGCGGCCGGGTTGACGAGCTGGTCCTCGAACCGGTCCTGACCGCGGAGATAGCCCTTGGACAGGGGCGGGCGGTGGTATGGCAGCAGGTTCTCGGCGCCGATCAGGATGATCTCGCCATCGAAGCCCCCTTCGCGCAGGGCGGCCGCTGCAGTGCCTCCAGCCAGCGAGGCTCCGACGATGACGAAGCGCGGATTCCTCATCGCGTTCCTGCCGGGCTCATCCTAGCACCCGCCCGACGGCGGTCAAGGCCTGGCCCGGCCGAGGATGGCCGCGCCGAGCGCGAGGAGGCGCCGCTGGAGGGTCAACCAGGACAGCGATTGGTTGTCCGTCGGCCCTCAATTCGGCCTTGACGTCGCGACGTGCCTCGCCGACCATCCCCGCATCGTCCCGTCCACCATCCCGATCGGGACAACGAGGTGCCGACCGGGGCCACATTCCAGTCCGCGAGGCCATGACCACGAACATCGCCGTATGCGTTCTTGATGACGAGCTCGACTACGCGATGGGGATTGTTACGAAGAACCGGTAAGGCGGGTCTGGAGGAGGCGGAGTACGAGCCCCAATATCTGATGCTCTTCCCGATTCTCCTTCTTGCTCCACTAGGCGCGTCCGTCGCCCTGTACGCTTATTTCGCGCGGCTATCCGATTCCCCAACGATCTGGAGGCACGCCTCCGTGATCGCAGGAATCGTGACGACGGTACGCATTGGCGGAACCTGGCTCGGGCGGCATTGGCTGGAGGAGACGTCCGGATGGTTGCAGGTGCCCGGCTACTTCCTGGTGCTGTGGAGTCTCCCAGAGGTGTGGCTGCTGCCAGGCGGCCTGCTCAAGCGGCACGGGATGGATGCGCTGCTCTTGCTAAGCCTTGTCCTCGCCGCAGGGAGCAGCGCGTGGGTGTTCCTGATGGCGGGCACCGCGAGGATCAGGAAGTGAGGGGGCCGAGAGGCACCGGGTGCGCAGGCCTGCCGGCCTCGAGAGAGCCACGGCGGGCCATCATCGACCAAGGCTCCCCCAACGGAAACACCGCGGGCGCGGGGCAAAGTGACCTCGCGGGTGCCCCCGCGCAGGATGGTCTTGCGCGCGACGCGCCACGCCGTCTTGCGCGCCTCCGGCCAGCCCCGACGCGGACTTGTCGACGAGGTCCGCTCCGGCGGCAAGGTGACCTTGCGCCCCCACTCCTGTCGCCCGCGCACCGGCGCGGCCTTACCGGTGGCATCTTGCTTGCCTGTACAGGGCCGACATGACGGCCCACAGGCGTCCGGAGGTCGTGCACGTCGGTGCCTCGACGCCCTTGGCGGGCCCCTCCGAGGGGAACCTCTAGGCCACCCCACATGCGCGCGCACTACCCGGACCGCGAAGGGCACGTGCAATCACACGGCGTGCGCATCTTCTGGGAGGAGCACGGTCACGGGGCGGAGACGGTCATGTTCGTGCCGCCCTGGCAGATCGTGGACAGCCGGATCTGGAAGATGCAGGTGGCCTACTTCAGCCGCTACTTCCGCGTCCTCACCTTCGATTCGCCGGGCACCGGCCGGTCGGACCG
>DATIFV010000042.1:0-4093 GCA_035455085.1 Candidatus Methylomirabilota bacterium
AAGCCGCCGCCCACGTCGTGGGTGAGCACGCGGAGCTCGCCCGGCGGGATCCCGAAGACACCCTCGGCGAGCAGGCGGCGCACGACCGCGACACCCTGGGTCGACGCGGTCAGGGTGTAGCGCCCGGCGGCCTCGTCCCACTGGCCGATGGCGGCCCGCGGCTCGAGCGCGGCGGGCGCGAGCCGGGTATCGAGCAGCCGCACTCGCGCGACGTGGGCGGCACCCCGGAAGGCCGCCTCCAGCGTGGCCGGGTCGCCGTCGGTCCAGTCGAAGGCCACGTTTCCCGGCGCGGCGGGCCAGATCACCGGTGCGCCGGGAGCCAGCGCACGCTCGACGTCGGCACACGCGGGGAGGGGATCCAGGTCGAGCACGACCGCCGCCGCTCCGTCCGCGGCGCGCGCGGGCGTCTCGGCCACCACCACGGCCACCGCCTCGCCGACGTGACGCACCCGGTCCACCGCGAGGGGCGGGATCGGGGCCGAGGCCAGCGGCCGGCCCCCGCGGCCCGGGAAGGCGGCGGCGGGCGGGATCGCGCCGAGGCCGGCCGCAGACAGGTCTCGCCCGGGGAACACGGCCAGCACCCCGGGCAGGGCGAGCGCCGGGGCAGGGTCCACGCCCCGGATCACCGCGTGGGCGATCGGGGAGCGCACGAAGACGGCATGGACCTGTCCGGGCAGGTCCACGTCGTCGGTGAAGCGGCCGCGGCCGGTGAGGAGCGGGCCGTCCTCGCTGCGCCGGCCCGAGCCGGCTCCGAAGCGCAGCGCTCCCGGAGCGCCGCTCAAGTCCGGTAGGACGGGTCCGTCCGATCCAGCCGCCGCAGGAGACCCGGCCACACCAGCGCGCCCTGGCCGCCGGCCCGACGCTGGGCGGCGGTGGCGTTGGCGTAGCCGCGCTCGAGGACCTCCTTGGGCACCGGGATCAGCTCACCGCCGCCCGACTGGGCGCGCACCTGGATCGCGCAGGAGGCCTCGAGGTAGTACATGGCGACGAAGGCGTCGGCCACCGTCTCGCCGACCGTGAGCAGCCCATGGTTGCGGAGGATGAGGCAGCGGTTGTCTCCGAGGTCCGCGACCAGGCGCGGCTTCTCGTCCTCGTCGAGGGCGGGGCCCTCGAAGTCATGGTAGCCCACGCTGTTGAGCACGAAGAGCGAGTGCTGGGAGATGGGCAGCAGGCCGGCCCGCTGCGTGGAGACCGCGACCCCGTTCAGGGTGTGGGTGTGGAGCACGCAGCGGGCGTCGTGGCGCGCGGCGTGGACGGCGCTGTGGATGATGAAGCCCGCTTCGTTCACGCTGAACGGCGAGTCCTGCAGCTTCCGGCCCCGCTGGTCGATCTTCACCAGGCTCGAGGCGGTGATCTCGTCGAAGAAGAGCCCGTAGGGGTTGATCAGAAAGTGGTCCTCGGTGCCGGGCACCCGGGCCGAGATGTGGGTGAAGACCAGGTCCTCCCAGCCGTAGCGCGACACGAGGCGGTAGGCGGCGGCCAGGTCGACCCGGATGGCCCATTCCTCGGCGGAGACCTTGCCCTCGAGCGACGGAATGTCGAGCGCGGTGGCGGTCATGTGGGTCCTTTCGCTCAGCGGAGGTTGTAGAGCTTGACCACGTTGTCGTAGGTGATCTTGCGCTGGACGCGCTCGGGCAAATGCCCGAGGTTCTTCTCCAGATGCCGGCGCGAGTCCGGCCACACGCAGTCCGGGTGGGGGTAGTCGGCACCCCAGATGATGTTGTCCTCCCCCACCAGCGGGATGATGGGCTCGAGGAACATGTCCTGCTGGTACGTGACGTAGCCCTGCCGCTTGAAGTAGTCGCTCGGCTTCATCGAGAAGCCGAGGCCGCGCGCGCGGTCCTCGTACTCGGTGTCGAAGCGGTCGAAGACGTAGGGGAGCCAGGTGACACCGGACTCGCCGAGCACGAACTTGAAGTCGGGGTACTTCTCGCAGGCCCCGGAGGTGATCAGCGACACCAGCACCTCCATGGTGTCGAGCTGGAAGAGCGAGGAGCGGACGAGGCGCCACTGCAGCATGTACTTCTGCTCCATCTGCGCGGTGTCGGGAGCGCGCAGACCCTTGAAGCCCGTGGAGTGGAACGCGATCGGGACGTGGCACTCGGCGGCGGCCTCCCAGAGCGGGTACCACTCGTGCTGGTAGAGCGGGATGCTCATGCTCTTGAAGCCGAGGTCGCCGCCCTTGAGGCCCATCTTGGCGCAGCGGCGCACCTCGGCCGCCGCGACCAGCGGGTCGTTGTTGGGGACGATGGCCAGGGGATAGATCCGCTTCGGATCGGAGCGCCGGGCGAAGTCGGCCGCCCAATCGTTGTAGATCTGGTTGGCCCAGGCGCGGCGCTCGCCGCTGGCGATCATGTCGTTGATCATCAGGCAGCCGTAGACGACCTCGGCGTCGAGCCCGTCGCGGTCGAGATCGGCCAGCCGCAGCTCGGGGGTGGTCGGCCGGGGCCGGGCCCCCGGGCGGTAGTCCCACTCGAAGCCGCAGGCCGCCATCTCGTCGATCCGGGCATAGGTGCCGGGGACGCGCTTGAGGAAGCCGGGCCCCACCCCGTTCCACATCCCCTTGTCCTGCGCCTCCACGAACCAGTGGCAGCCGTCCTCCAGCTCCTCGACGCGGGGCACTAGGAGCTTCCACTTCGACGGCGCCTGGCTGGACCAGAGATCGGGCGGACAGTAGGTGAGGTCGATGTGGTTGTCACCGGAGATCAGCCGCTCGAGCATGACGCCCTCCTTGACGGATGGGGGAGCTGCCTCGTGGGCGTGATCCTACCTCCGAAGCGCGCGCGAGGACAAGAAGAGGTTCAGGTAGGTCTTGTCCCGGCGTCGCGCCACCAGATCGATCGGGCTCTTGCCGTCCGCGCTCCTGAGGGCCGGGTCCGCGCCGTGGCGCAGGAGCATCTCGACGTGCCGCCGGCTGTTCTTCTTCAAGAGAAGGTGGAGGGCGGTGAAGCCCCGGGAGTTCTGGAAGTTCAGGTTCGCCCCGTGGTGCAGCAGGCGCTCCGCGGCCGCGAAGCGGCTCCACCGGATCGCACCCAGGAACGGGGTCTCGTCCTCCGCGACCGGATCGAGGCTGGCCCCGTGCCGGACCAGCAGGTCGATCGCTTCCGCGTCGTCGCGGAAGCCGGCGGTCCAGAGGCAGTACTCCGGGGTCGAGCCGCGCGCGAGCAGGAAGCGGGCCAGCGGCAGGTTCCGCCCCCGCGAGAGCGCGTACCAGAGCGGGGTGGCCCGGAACGCGCCTTCCACGAAGGCGGGCGCGTCGATGTCGATGCCGGCGGCCAGCAGGCCGCGCGCGAGGTCGAGCGACGCCCGGCCGGCCCGGGCGGCGGGGAGGCTGCAGAGGAAGTGCAGCGGGTTGCGCCGGCGACCGTCGGTGACCCGGGCCAGCTCGGGCCGGGCGCGGAGCGCCGCGGCGACCGCCTCGCGATCGAGGGCCTTGATGGACCGGAATAGCTGGGCCCGGCTCGGGGCCTTCGTGGTCATCGCCGGCGCTTGAAGAACTGGATCGCGCGCTCGTGCTCCAGGGCGGCCGCGCGGCTCCTGAAGGTCCCGAGGTTGCGCCTCCGGCCGGTGCGCGGATCCTTCTTGCGGGAGTACAGGCGGTAGCGGCCGGAGGGCAGCTTCCGGATCACCGCGCGGGCCCGCCCACGGGCGCCTTGTGAAGCGCGCCGTCCTTCATGATCATGCGGATCGCGCCGCGATCCTGGAGCAGCGCCAGGTCCGCGAGCGGGTCGCCGTCCACCAGCAGGAGATCGGCGAGCGCGCCCGGCTGCACCACCCCCAGCTCCCCGGGGCGGCCCATGATCTCGCCGCCGAGGCGGGTGGCGGCCGTGATCGTCTCCATCGGCGAGTACCCCAGCACCTTGACGAAGAGCCAGAGATCGCGGGCGTAGGTGCCGTGCGGGGTGTACACGAAGCCGTAGTCGCCGCCCGGGAGCACCCGGATGCCGCGCCGGCGCATGCGGGCCACCGTCTCTACGGTCGCGGCGAGCTCGCGCTCGAAGCCGCGGGCGCGCTCCGGGGTGATGCCCCACTGCCCGCCGGCCTGGCTGAGGTTGTGGGTGATGGCGAGCGCGGGTGCCACGAAGACCCGATC
>DATIFV010000043.1:0-3982 GCA_035455085.1 Candidatus Methylomirabilota bacterium
CTGCTCGCCAAGCTCGTCGTGCTCGCCGCGGCCGTGGCCGTGCTCGAGACGCGCGTGGCCAAGCTCCGACTCTTCCGGGTGCCCGAGCTGCTCAGCGTCTCCTTCGTGCTGGCGCTGCTCGCCGTCACGTCCTCGTTCCTCCTGAGGTAGCGCATGGACAGCCTCTTCTCGCAGCTCTGCGTTCTCGGCTCGAGCCTGGTGCTGATCTTCGGGCTCATCCTGCTCTGGCGGCGCGGCGTCACCGCCTACATCAGCGCCTTCACCTGGCAGTCCGCGGTCCTGGCCGGGGTGACCGCGATCGTGGCCTACTTCGGCCACGACCACGAGCTCTACTGGGTCGCGGCCGCGCTCTTCCTCGTCAAGGCGCTGGTGATCCCGCGCCTCCTGCGACGGATGGCGCGGCGGTTCGCGGCGGAGCGGGAGCTCGAGCCCTACGTGAACACCGCGACGTCCCTGGTGATCTCCGGCCTGCTCGTGCTCTTCGGCTACGCGGTCACGCGGCCGCTGGTGGCCCTGAGCCAGCTGCCGACCCGGGCGGGCATGCCGCTGGCGATGGGGCTGGTCCTGGTGAGCCTGTTCGTGGTGATCAGCCGCAAGAAGGCCCTGACCCAGGTCATCGGCTTCCTGATGCTCGAGAACGGCCTGGCGCTGCTCGCGGTCCTGGGCACCTACGGGATTCCGCTCATCGTCGAGCTCGGGGTGTTCCTGGACGTGCTCATGGGCTTCCTGGTCATGCAGATCTTCGTCTACCAGATCCACGACACGTTCGAGAGCATCGACGTCGAGCAGCTCAACCGGCTCAGGCACTGAGGACCCCGTGACCGTCTTCGCGATCCTGCTCGGACCACCTCTCCTCGCGGCCCTCCTCGCCGCGGTGGTACGGCCCTACCGGCGCTTCGTCGGGTGGACGAACGCGCTGCTGTCGCTGGCCTCCCTCGGCGCGGCGGTCGGCCTGTGGGGGCGCATCCTGGCCGGCGAGGTCGCGACCTCGGGCCCCGGGGAGTTCCTGCGGGCCGACGCGCTGTCGACCCTGCTCGCCCTGTGCGTGAGCGCGGTGGGCGCGCTGGCCGCGTGGCTCGGGCCGGGGATGGGGCAGGACGACGGCTATCACGCCGCGGAGGCCCGGCGGTTCCGGATCTTCGGCAACCTGTTTACGTTCACGATGTTGTTCGCGGTGACCTCGAACAACGTCGGGTTCATGTGGATCGCGATCGAGGCGACCACCATCACGTCCGCCCTGCTCATCCCCCTCCACGTGACCAAGGCCTCGGTGGAGGCGTCGTGGAAGTACATCCTGATCGGCTCCATCGGGATCGCGCTCGCCTTCGGCGGGACCGTGCTCGGCTACTTCGACTTCGTCAGCCTCGCCGGCCGCCAGCCCGCGGCCCTGAACTGGACGGTGCTGATGGCCTCGGCCCATCAGCTGCACCCGGAGGTCATCCAGCTCGCGTTCGTCTTCATCCTCATCGGGTACGGCACCAAGGCGGGCCTCGCCCCCATGCACACGTGGCTGCCGGACGCCCACTCGGAGGCGCCGGCGCCCCTGTCGGCCATGATGTCCGGGGTGCTGCTCGCGGTGGCGCTCTACGCGGTGATCCGGTGGGAGGCGGTGGTGAACGCGGCGGTGGGGAGCGGGTTCACGGACGGGCTGTTCATCACCCTCGGGATGCTGTCGATCGGCATCGCGGCGTTCAGCCTGGTGATCCAGCGCAACTACAAGCGCATGCTCGCGTACTCGAGCATCGAGCACACCGGCCTGATCTGCGTGGGGCTCGCCCTGGGGCCCCTCGGCACCTTCGCCGCGATGCTCCACCTGCTCAACCACACGCTGGCCAAGTCGACCCTGTTCTTCCTCGCCGGGCGGGTGCTCCGCCGGTACGGCACCGCCGAGATCGGCCGGGTGTCCGGGCTCCTCAAGGTCATGCCGTGGACGGGCGGCCTGTTCGCGGCGGGGGTGCTGGCCGCCCTCGGCCTGCCGCCCTTCGGCCTGTTCATCTCGGAGTTCGCCCTCTTCCGGGCGGGCTTCGCGGCGGGCCGGCCGTGGCTGATGGGGCTCGTGCTGGCCCTGCTCACGGTGGCGTTCGTGTCGATGATCGGTCACCTCAACCGGATGCTCTACGGCCCGCCCACCGCGGACGTCCCGGTGGGAGAGGCGAGCCCCTGGCCGCTGGTCCCGCTCGGCGCCTGCATGGCCGCCCTCGCGGTGCTGGGCATCACCCTGCCCGCCCCGC
Organism: Candidatus Methylomirabilota bacterium; assembly: GCA_035455085.1. GTDB lineage: Bacteria > Methylomirabilota > Methylomirabilia > Rokubacteriales > CSP1-6 > CAMLFJ01. The sequence goes on from DATIFV010000043.1 coordinate 2,232, forward strand.
TCGGGACCCTGCTGGACCGGATCGTGGAGATCGTCGGGCAATGAGCCGCCTGGGCGAGGTCGGGCGTGCGCTGGGCGAGATGGGCCGCGATCGCGTGGCCGACGTGCGCCCGGTGCGGGGCAACGAGCTCCACTGCACGGTGCCCCCGGCCGCGATGCCCGCGCTGGCCGGGCTCCTCCGCCGCGACTTCGGCGCCGAGCTGATCTTCATGGCCGCCGCCGACCGACGCGTCCAGCGTGGGAGCTTCGAGGTCCACTATCTCTTCGCGCCCGCCCGGGAGGACTGGTTCGTTCACGCCACCGCGGCGGTGGCCGCCGCCGCCCCCGCGATCGTCTCGCTGGCCACGCTGCACTATCCCGCCTCGCGCTTCGAGCGGGAGATCTACGACCTCTTCGGGATCGTGGCCGAGGGCCACCCCGACCCACGGCCGCTGGTGCGCCACGGCTTCTGGCCCGCGGACTACTTTCCGCTCCGGAAGGACGCGACGCACCGCGAGTTCACCGACGACGGGCGCGCCTTCCCCTTCACCCAGGTCGGCGGCGAGGGCGTGTACGAGATCCCGGTGGGGCCGGTGCACGCCGGGGTGATCGAGCCGGGCCACTTCCGCTTCAGCGTGGTGGGCGAGACGATCATCGACATGAAGTCGCGGCTGTACTTCACCCACAAGGGCACCGAGAAGCTCTTCGAGGGGCGGGACCCGGCCGCGGGGGTCGAGCTGGCCGAGCGCGTCTCCGGGGACACCACCATCGGGCACGCGCTCGCCTTCTGCCAGGCGCTGGAGGCCGCGGCCGGCACCGTGGTGCCGGAGCGCGCGCGCTGGCTGCGGGTGATCCTGCTGGAGATGGAGCGGCTCTACAACCACGTGGCCGACTTCGGCATGATCGCCAACGACACCGGCTACGCGGTGGGGCACTCGCACTGCTTCCGGATCCGCGAGCGCCTGCTCCGGCTCAACAAGCGCCTCACCGGCAACCGGCTGCTTCGCGGCGGGGTCGTGCCCGGCGGGGTCGGCCACGACCTGCCGGACGGGCTCGACCTGCCCGGCGAGCTGGAGAGCGCGCTCCGGGACTTCGACGAGATCGTCGGGCTCGCGCTCGAGAACACGCTGGTGTTGGACCGGCTCGACGGGACCGGGCGGCTCGCCCCGCGCATCGCGCGCGACCACGGGGTGCTCGGCTACGTCGCCCGCGCCTCGGGCATCGACGCCGACGTGCGGCGCGATCACCCCTTCGCGGCCTACCGGGAGCTCGCGGTGCGGGTGCCGGTGTTCGATTCGGGCGACGTCAAGGCGCGGACCCTGGTGCGGGTCGAGGAGGCGCGGGAATCGGTCCGGCTGATCCGGGAGGCGGTGCGGCGCCTGCCCGCGGGCCCGCGGACCGCGCCCCTCGGCCCGCTGCCGCCGTACGCGCCCGCCTTCGGGCTGGTGGAGGGCTGGCGGGGCGCGGTGGTCCACTGGGTGATGGCGGACGATCGGGGGCGGCTCGAGCGGGTGAAGATCATGGACCCGTCCTTCCTCAACTGGCGTCCGCTCTCCTACGCGCTGCTCAAGAACATCGTTCCCGACTTCCCCCTCTGCAACAAGTCCTTCAACCAGTCGTACTCCGGCAACGATCTGTAGCCCGAATCGTTCCTGAGCGATCACGCGCGAGGCGGCCGGGTCCTGTCGCCGGACCGGCCCCGTCGGGCTCGCCTCCGTCACCCGCTCGCCGGATTCGCCGCGCTTCGAGCGGCGCACCGGACTCGGGGGGCCC
>DATIFV010000044.1:0-8318 GCA_035455085.1 Candidatus Methylomirabilota bacterium
GAGGAGCTCGGCCGCGCCGGCTGTCCGAGCCCGTTCGTCGCGAGCGCCGTCGTCGCCACCACCGTGCTGACCGCGGCGGGCGGGCGGCGCGCCCGCGGGCTGCTCCCGGCCATGGCCGCGGGCGAGCGCATCTGCACGCTCGCCGTGCTCGAGGAGACGGGGCGGCTCGACCCGGCGGCGCTGGCCCTGCCGGTCGACGCGCCCGGCCAGCTCACCGGGCGGAAGCTCTTCGTGGCGGACGCCCACGTGGCGACCGACGTGATCGTGCTCGGACGCGGGGGCGCGGGGCCGACCGCGCTGCTGCTGCCGATGGACCGGCCGGGCATCGCGGCGCACCCGCTCGACAGCATGACCGGCGACAAGCTCTTCGAGCTCGACCTCGCCGGCGTGGAGACGTGCGCGGACGATCTGCTCGGCGCCCCCGGCGCGGGCTGGACGCTCCTGGCTCCCGCCCTGCGCCTGGGCGCCCTCGCCCGGAGCGCCGAGATCGTGGGCGCGGCCCAGCGGGTGCTCGACCTCTGCGTGGAGCACGCCCGGGGGCGCGTGCAGGGCGGCCGGCCCATCGGCAGCTACCAGGCCGTCCAGCACGCCTGCGCGGACCTGTTCCGCGACGTCGAGAGCGCGCGCTGGCTCACCTGGGAAGCGGAGTGGCAGCTCGGCGCGGCCCGGCCCGACGCCGACGCGGCCGTGGCCGCCGCGAAGGCCTACGCCGCGGAGGCCGGCCTGCGGGTGGCCCGCCGCGGCCACCAGATCATGGGCGCGATCGGCTACTGCGAGGAGCACCCGCTCCACCTCTTGCACAAGCGCATCCTCGCCGCGGGCCTGGACGCGGGCGACGCCGCCCTGCACCTCGAGACCGTCGCGAGGGCGATCGGGCTGCGGGTGGTCAGCGGGTGACCAGCACCGGGATCTTGGAGTGCGTCAGGACCTTGTTGGTCTCGCTGCCGAGCAGCAGGGCCGCCACCCCCCGCCGGCCGTGCGAGGCCATGAAGATCAGGTCGCACCCGGCATCGGTCGCGAGACCGATGATCTCCTCGTAGGGGCTGCTGCCCACCCGGTGCACGGTCGTGCACGGCACCCCCGCGGCGGCAGCCGCCTCGGTCACCACCGCGAGCGCCCGCTTGCTGCTCTCCCGGGTGTGCGCCTCGTGCTCCTCCAGGTGGGCGGTGAACACGGACGGCGTCATCTCGGTGGGATGAAACGGCGGCGTCACGTGCACCGCGGTGACGCGCGCACCGATCTCCTTCGCGAACTTCACGCCGTCGCGTACCGCGGTGGCCGACAGGTCCGAGCCGTCCGTGGGCAGCAGGATGTGCCTGTACATGGCGATGGGCCTCCCCCGGGATGTCGTACCCCGGCCGAGATTCTGCCCCGCCCGGCCCGGCGCGTCAATGTCAATCCCGACCCGCGGGCGGGCGCCGGGCGGCCCCTCCCCGCCTCGCTCGGCCCTACTGGATGACCTCGTCCGCGCGCAGCAGCAGCGAGGACGGGATGGTGAGGCCAAGGGCCCTGGCGGTCCTGAGGCTGATCACCAGCTCGAACCGGGTCGGCTGCTCCACGGGAAGCTCGCTCGGCTTGGCGCCCTTGAAGATCCGGTCGATGAACCGGGCGAACCGAAGATAGAGGTCCGGATAGTTCACCGCGTAGGACATCAGGCCCCCGGCCTCGACGAACTCGCGGGCGGGATACACGGCCGGGAGCCGGCTGCGGGCCACCAGCCCCAGGATCGCCCGCTCGTGCATCTGGGTGAGGCCGTCGAATCCCACGATCAGGGCGTCGACACGATGTCGGGCGGCCACCTCGAAGGCGTGGTCGAGGTCGTCCCGACTCCGCACGTCCAGCAGCTCGGCCTGCAGACCCAGGGTGCGCGCCGCCGTCCTCGTCTCGTCCCACTCGGGCGGCGCGGCGGGGTTGCCCATGTTGTGCAGCAGCGCGATGCGCCCGAGCCGCGGACGTAGCTCCTTGAGGAGCTCGACCCGCTTCCCCATCAACTCGGTGCTGAAGGTGGTCACTCCCGTGACATTGGCCCCCGGGTGCGCGAGGCTCGTCACGATGGCGTGCGGGTCACCCATGGTCGCCATGACCATGGGAATCGTTCCGCTCGCGTCCTTGGCCGCTCGCGCCGCGGGCGTTCCCCGGGTCACGATCAGATCGACCTCGAGACGGACGAGCTCGGCCGCCAGCGCCGGGAATCGCTCGGCGCGACCATCGGCCGACCGATACTCGATGACCAGGTTCCGCCCTTCGACGTAGCCGAGGTCCCGGAGCCCCGTGCGCAGGGCGTCGAGATTGGCCGTATTCTGGGCCGCGGGGACGGTCTCCAGGATCCCGATGCGATAGACCTTTCCCCCTTGCGACGGGCGTCCCTCGAGCGGCCCGGCGAGGAGGCCGAGGGCCAGTGCCGCGAGCGCCGCGATCCCCCACCGGCGCTCGGTCCGGCGCCGTGCGACCAGCCCATCCCTCACGAGCGTGTCCATGGCGTGCTCCGCTTCACAGAACTTTACATGACAGACAGGCCCGGTACACACAATACGGGCAGGCTGACTCCAGCCGGGGATGCGATCGCGCCCCCGGGAAAGGAGAGTCAGCCATGACCGATACGACCGAGACTCCGCAGTCGCCCACCACGCCGGCGGACAACCCGCGTCGCCGCTTCTTCCGGCGCGCCGCCATCGCCACCGTCATCGCCACCGCGGTGAGCGGGATCGGCCTTGCCGCCCTGGCCCACGGACACGGGCCCCGCGGCTGGCACCGGGCCGGCTTCATGGGCGGGCCCATCGACCCGGCCAGGATGGACGAGCATCTGGACCGCATGCTCAAGCACCTGTACGTCGAGGTGGACGCCACCGAGGCCCAGACGCAGCAGCTCGCCCCGATCGTGAAGGCGGCCGCCCGGGACCTGCTGCCGGTGCGGGACCGGATGCGCGAGGCCCGCCAGCAGGCGGTGACGCTCCTGTCGCAGCCGACGGTGGACCGGGCCGCCCTCGAGGCCCTGCGGGCCGGCCAGCTCCAGCTGGCCGAGCAGGCGTCCCGCCGCCTGACCCAGGCGCTCGCCGACGCGGCGGATGTGCTCACCCCCGAGCAGCGCAAGCAGCTCGCCGAGCGCGCGGCGCGCTGGCACGGCCGTCGCGGGTAGACTGGAGGTGTGGCCGCCCGCATCCTGCTGATCGAGGACGACCGCCGCCTCGCCGAGATGGTCTCCGAGTATCTCGGCGAGGCGGGCTTCTCGGTGTCGGTCGCGGGGGACGGCCGGACCGGGCTCGCGCGCCTGCGGGCCGAGCCCTGCGACGCGCTGGTGCTCGACCTCATGCTGCCCGATCTGGACGGCCTCGAGGTGTGCCGGCTGCTGCGCGCCTTCTCGGACGTACCGGTGCTCATGCTGACCGCGCGTGGGGACGCGATGGACCGCGTCGTCGGCCTCGAGATCGGCGCCGACGACTACCTTCCCAAGCCCTTCGAGCCCCGGGAGCTGCTGGCCCGTCTTCGCGCGATCCTGCGGCGGCGGGATCGGGGCGGCCCGGGCCGCCTCCTGCGCTTCGGCCGGCTCGAGATCGACCGCGACGCGCGCCGGGTGCGGGTGGACGGGGTCGAGCGGCCGCTCACCGGTCACCAGTTCACCCTCCTCCTCGCGCTGGCCGAGCGGGCGGGCCGCGTGCTGTCGCGCGACACCCTGATGGAGCTCGTCAAGGGCGAGGAGCTCGAGGCCTTCGACCGCTCGATCGACGTGCACGTCTCGCGCATCCGGGCCGCCATCGAGGAGGACCCCCGGCGGCCGCGCCGCCTCCTCACGGTTCGGGGGGCCGGCTACGTGTTCGCCCGGCAGCAGGACTGATGCGCCGCCTGTACCTGCGCATCTACGTGGCCGTCCTGCTGAGCCTGGTGGCCTTCGCGCTGGTGGCGGGTGCCCTCTGGCGCCACGTGGGCGACGGCCGCGGCTACGCCTTCGAGGTGGCGGGCGTGCTCGCTCAGAACGTGCTGCCGGCGGCGGAGGCGCCCCCGCCCGAGCAGCAGGCCGCGCTCGAGCGGATCGCCGCCAACCTCCGCGCCGACGTCGCCCTGTTCGCGGCGGACCGAACCCCGCTCGCGTCCGTCGGCGCGCCCCTGCCGGCGCCCGAGCCGGGCCGCGAGCGCGGCGGCTGGCTGCGGGCGTGGGGCCCGCCGGCGGGCGTGGTCCACCTGCGCGACGGCCGATGGCTGGTGGGGCGCGTGCGTCCCGAGTACCGGCCGGGCGGCGCGCCGCTGTTCCTCACGCTCGTGCTGCTGGCGCTCGCGGTCGGGGTCGGCGCCTACCCGGTGGTGCGTCGGCTGACCACACGGCTGGAGCGGCTGCAGGCGGGCGTGGAGTCGCTCGGGGCGGGTGATCTCTCGGCCCGGGTGCCGGTGGAGGGCCGCGACGAGGTGGCCGGCCTGGCCGAGAGCTTCAACCGCGCCGCGGGACGGATCGAAGCGCTGCTGCGCGCGCACCGGACGCTCCTCGCCAATGCCTCCCACGAGCTGCGCACCCCGCTGACCCGCATCCGCATGGCGGTCGAGCTGTTGAAGGCCGACGCCGACCCGAGGCGCAAGCTCGAGCTCACGCAGGACATCGCCGAGCTCGACACGCTGATCGACGAGATCCTGCTCGCGAGCCGCCTCGACGCGGTGACGGCGCTGGAAGTGGACGAGGACGTGGACCTCCTCGCCCTGGCCAGCGAGGAGTGCGCGCGCTACCCGGGCGCGGCGCTGGACGGGCGGCCGGCGACGGTGCGCGGCGATCCGCGCCTGCTGCGGCGGATGATCCGCAACCTGCTGGAGAACGCCCGGCGCCACGGCGTGCCACCGATCGCGGTGCGCGTCGGGCCGGCCGGCGGCTCGGTCGAGCTCACCGTCTGCGACCACGGCCCGGGCATCGCCGACGCCGACCGCGAGGCCGTCTTCCAGCCGTTCCAGCGGGTCGGGACGGGGGCGGGCGGCGGGGCCGGCCTCGGGCTCGCCCTGGTGCGGCAGATCGCGCGGCGCCACCGCGGGGAGGCGCGCTACCTGGGCGGCGCGGGCGGCGAGAGCTGCTTCGCGGTGAGCCTGCCCGCCGGGCGCGCTACGCCCCGCCCGCCATCATCGCCGCCGCCTTCTCCGCGATCATGACGGTCGGCGCGTTCGTGTTGCCCCCGATCAGGGTGGGCATGATCGAGGCATCCACCACGCGCAGGCCGTCCAGGCCGCGCACCCGGAGCGAGGGATCCACCACCGCCGTCTCGTCGGTGCCCATCTTGCAGGTGCCGACCGGATGGAAGATCGTGCCCGAGGCCCGGTCGCGCACGTAGGCCGCGAGCTCCGCCTCGCTCCGCGCCTCCTCGCCCGGGCCCAGCTCCCGTCCGAGGATGTCGCCGAGAGGCCGGGCGTGGAAGATCTCCCGCAGCAGCCGGAGGCCGGCCACGAGCTGCGCCAGGTCGTCGGGCGCGCCGAGATAGCCCGGATCGATCAGCGGCTGATCGAGGGGGTCGGCCGAGGCCAGCGTGATCCGGCCGCGGCTGGCCGGCCGATTGACGTAGAAGACGAAGCTGATGCCGTGACAGTAGGGCTGGAAGGAGTCGAGCGGCGACTCGGTCAGGCAGTAGGGCAGGAAGAATCCCTGGAGGTTGGGCGGGCCGTCGCTCCCCCCGGTCCGGAGAAACGCGCCCGCCTCCGCGATGTTCGAGGTCAGCAGGCCCTGGCCGGTCGCCTCGTACTCGGCCTGCACCGCGGCGAGCTGCTCGGGGGTCGCCCCGTAGAGCGAGAACGGCACCGTGATCTCGTAGCGCAGGAAGGTGCCGAGATGGTCCTGGAGGTTCTCGCCGACCCCGGGCAGGTCCGCGACCACCGGGATCCCGACGGCCCGCAGGTGCCCGGCCGGGCCCACGCCGGACAGCAACAGGAGCTGCGGCGAGTTGACGCTGCCCCCGCACAGGATCACCTCGCGGCCGGCGTCCGCCCGCGCCGACCGCCCGCCCCAGACGTACTCGACGCCGACCGCGCGGCGCCCCTCGAAGCGGATCCGGGACGCCAGCGCGTGGGTGACCACGGTCAGGTTCGGGCGCTCGAGCGCGGGGCGCAGGAAGGCGCTGGCGGTGCTCCAGCGCCGGCCGTCCTTCTGGGTGAGCTGATAGAACCCGCAGCCGTCCTGGGTCGCCCCGTTGAAGTCGTCGTTCGGGGGGACGCCCGTCTCCTGCGCGGCGGCCACGAACATCTCGGACAGCGGATGGCGGAACCGATGGTCGGCCACGTTGAGCGGCCCTCCCCGACCGTGATAGCGATCCACCAGCCGCTCGTTGTGCTCGGATCTCTTGAATAGCGGCAGCACGTCCTCGTAGCCCCAGCCCTCGTTGCCGAGCGCGGCCCAGCGGTCGTAGTCCGAGGCATGGCCGCGGATGTAGATCATGTAGTTGATGGCGCTCGAGCCGCCGAGGGTCCGCCCGCGTGGCCACGGAAAGCGGCGCAGGTTGCAGTGGAGCTGGGGCACCGTGCGATAGCGCCAGTCGAAGGGACCGTCCGGCAGGAAGCCCATCATCGCGGGGGTGTGGATGAAGGGCGAGGCGTCCGGGCCGCCCGCCTCCAGGAGCAGCACCGTGACCGCCGGGTCCGCGGAGAGGCGGTTCGCGAGCACGCAGCCGGCAGAGCCGGCCCCGACGATGACGTAGTCGTGCACTACCCGAGCTCGGCGGTCTTGACGTAGACACCGGGCGAGCCCGGCGCGTGCTGCATGTGCCGACGCATCTCGGCGTTGCGCGGCGAGGCGTCGCGCTGGGCCATCCAGGCGGCGCTCTCCGACACCTTCGGGTGCTCGAACTCGTAGAGGGTCAGATAGGTCGGCTGGCCCTCGACCGCGCGGTAGCGGCGGCCGCGGATGACTCCGGGAACCTTCTCGTAGTTGGGCACGTAGACGGTGTTGTACCAGTCGTTGAACGCACGATCCACCGCGGCCGGCACGTCCATGCGTCCGATCTGCAGCGCCGGGGCCATCCCCGCGCCCGCCGCGGCCGGCGTCAACGCCCCGGGGTGGATCATCGTGTAGATGTTGCGGATGAACGTGGTGCCGATCGCCTGCGGCCCGATGCGCTTCGTCCAGGGCGTGGGGTTGACCTGCACCCGCTTGTAGGCCGGGCTCTCCATCACCGCGGCGCTCTCCAGCTCGTAGCAGGCCAGGTGCTTCGGGCCCCCCTTGACCGCCTCGTAGCGCGCGCCGCCCAGGAAACCCGGGATCGCCATGCGCTCCGGCAGGTGTTCCTCGTTGTACCAGCGGTTGAACTCCGCCTCCTTGTCCGCCGGCACGTCGGCCCACACCATCAGGAGCCCGGTACCCTTCCTGGCCATCGCGCCCTCCTTCCGAGCAAGCTGGTGACCGCCGTCGGGCATTCTAGCCCCTCACCCTGCCCCCGTCACCCTACCCCCTCACCCTACCCTCTCCCCAGGGGGAAGAGGGTGCGGTAGACTCAGGGCGCCACGGAGAGACCAAAGGAGAACCACGGTGAAGCTCGACGTATCCATGCTGACCCACGATCTCAGGACCATCCCGGACTACGCGCGCAAGGTCGAGGCCATGGGCTACGACTGCCTCTGGTCCTCGGAGACCCAGCACGATCCCTACCTGCCCCTGGCGGTCGCGGCCACGTCCACCTCCCGGATCAAGCTCGGGACCAACATCGCCACGGTCTTCTCGCGCAGCCCCATGATCACCGCGCACATCGCGTGGGACCTGCAGAAGGCCTCGGGCGGCCGGTTCACCCTCGGACTCGGCACCCAGGTGAAGGCCCACAACGAGCGGCGCTTCTCGGTGAAGTTCGAATCCCCGGGGCCGAAGATGGCCGAGGCCATCCGGGCCATCCGCACGATCTGGGACTGCTGGCAGAACGGGACCCGGCTCAACTTCAAGGGGCAGTTCTATACCTTCGACGTCATGACCCCGTTCTTCAACCCGGGTCCCATCGAGCACCCGAGGATCCCGATCTACATCGCGGCGGTGAACCCGCTCATGTGCCGCATCGCGGGGGAGCTGTGCGACGGCATGCACGTGCACCCGTTCAACTCCGCAAAATATCTCCGCGAGATCGTGCACCCCGCGGTCGAGGAGGGGCTCCGGCGCTCCGGCCGCGCGCGGAAGGACTTCACCTACGCGACCGCCACCTTCGTGGTGGTGGGCGACACCGAGAAGGAGCGGGCGGCCCAGGCGCAGACGGTGAAGCAGCAGATCGCCTTCTACGGCTCCACGCGCACCTACGAGCCGGTCCTGGCCGCACACGGCTGGCAGGACCTCACCGGGAAGCTTCACCGCAAGTCGGTGGAGGGCGACTGGAAGGGCATGGCCG
>DATIFV010000045.1:0-8976 GCA_035455085.1 Candidatus Methylomirabilota bacterium
TGCCGTCCACCGAGACGATCACGTCGCCGGCGACCCGCCCCGCGGCCTGCCCGGGCCCGCCCGGGACGACGCCGGTCACCCGGGCCCCGGCCCCGCCGGCATCCTCGACCAGGACGCCGAGCCGGACCTGCTCGCCCTTGAGGTCCCGGTACCGCACGGTCCAGTAGAGATCGGCCGGACGCAGGGGCAGCGCCGGGACGTCGACCTCCATCGGCCGGCCCTTCGCCGCCTCCACGCCGGTCCCGGGCACGTAAGGCTCCACGATGACGAACGGCAGCGGGGTCCGCCGGAACAGCCGTCGCGGGATCCCGAGCCCGTAGCGCACGTGGTTGCTGCCGGCGAGGACGAGCAGCCGTCGCCCCCGGCCGGCGGGGCTCTTCAGGTACTCGGCGGCCGTCTCCGCCATGGTCTCGTCCCAGAGGACCTGCACCCGGTAGAGGGCCTCGGGGCTGGTGCCCCGGGCGTGACCGCCGAGCATGGCCTGCACGAAGGCCCGATGGTACGGGTCCTGCGCGTCCATCTCCGGCATCTCCCGCGCGGCCGCGCGGGGCATCGCGGCCGGCGGCTGCTCCCGCACCGCCTTCCGCGCGGCCGCGCTCGCGTTGAGGGCGAGGAGCGGGATGCGCTTGTCGCGGGCGAAGAGGAGCAGGTCCTGGTAGTAGGCGATGTCGCCCCAGCTCTTCTGCCAGACGCGCCGGAAGTCCCGCTCGCTCATCTCGCCGCGCACGAAGGCGTCGGCGTCGGTCTGGAAGGGCCGCTCCAGCATCTCCAGGCCGAGCGTCACCTGGCCGGGGAAGCAGGCCTCCAGCGCCTTCAGCACGGTGAGCTGGACCGCGTGAGCCTCGACGTTGTCGTGCGCCTCGCCGACGTACACCACGGGATACCGGCACAGGTAGTCGAGGGCCTCGGGCTCGGCGAGCAGCCTGCCGGTGGCCAGGTGCAGGATGTCGCCGACCCGCAACGTGCGCGGATCGGCGTAGGGCGACTCCACCGCGGGGCCCCGCGGCCCGGCCGCGCAGCCGGCCAGGGCGAGGAGGGCGAGGGCGAGGACAAGGGCGCGGGGCGCGGGATACAATTCCCTCACCGATGCGTGCTCTCGCGTCCGGGCTCCTCCTGCTCGCCGCCACCGCGGCCGCCGCCTCCGAGGCCGGCCTGTCGGGGGCCGAGGGCCACCCCCGCGCCCGCTTCCCGCTCGTGGTGCACGCGGCGCCCCTCGGGAAGCCTGCGCTGGACGCGGCGGTCCGTCGCGCGGTGGACGACTGGAACGCGGTGGCGCAGGAGGTGCTCGGCGTCCAGGTCTTCGACCGGGACGAGCAGCCCTCCCGGTGTCAGGTCAGCATCGCCGTCGAGCCCCCGGTGTCGTCGCGCCGCATGGGCGAGACCAGCGTGGGGATCGGGCCCGACGGGGTCATCGCCTGTCCGGTCCGGATCGTGGTGGTCGAGCCCTCGGCTCGAGGCCAGACGCCGGCGGCGACGCTCCTCTACCAGGTGGTGGCGCACGAGCTCGGTCACGCGCTGGGGCTCGCGCACACGCGGGATCCGCGCTCACTCATGTGCTGCGTCCACGGCAGCATCGACTTCCGCGACCCGGCCACGCGCGAGGCGTACGTCGAGGCCCGGCGCCACCCGGATCTCCGCTCGGTGAGCGCCCAGCTCCGGACGCATTACGATCGGTTCTGGAGCGGTCAGGCCGGCGCGAAGATGCCGTCGGATCGCTGACCGGCCGGGGCGGCGCCGGACGGGGCGGGCGCGGCGGGATGGCCGAACGCGGGATCACGCTGGAGCACCGGCATGACGCGGTCGGCGAACAGGCGCATGTTGACCTCGGCCTCGTGGTGGGGCATGCCGCCGAAGGCGAACTCGGTCACCAGGTGGTCGAGGCCGGTGAGCCGCCCGAGCTCGGCCACCTGCTGGAGGCAGTCGTCGGGGGTGCCGACCACCTGGATCTTCACGTAAAAGTCGGTGGCTTTCTGCCGGAAGTTCGCGTCCTTCATCTTGGCGTAGGTCTTGGCGGTCGGGCCGTAGGCCTCGTAGCCCTTGACCCCCGCCAGATGCCCGTCCGAGAAGTGGTAGTGGGCGTCGATCGAGTCGAACTTGCGGCTCAGGAACCGCACCGCCCGCTCGTGCGCCTCGCTGCGGCTCTCCGCCACCGAGACGTTGGTGAGGATGATGGGCGGCCGCGGGGCGTGGCCGACGCTCTGGGCGATCTCCCGGTAGCGCTGGATGTCCTCGGCGGCCTTCGGCCACTCGTTCTGCATGATGACCAGGACGCCGAAGCCGAGCTTCGCCATGATCTCGGCCGACTCCGGGCTCACCGACGAGGCGTAGATGCGGCGCTCCGGGTGGGAGATCGGGCGGGGCCGGATCGAGGTGCGCGGGATCTTGAAGAACTCCCCGTCCCACTCGAAGACGTCCTGGCTCAGCGCGCGGACGACGATCTGGGCGGTCTCCACGAAGCGGGCGCGCGCCTCCTCCATCGGGATCCTGAACCCCGCGTACTCGACGCTCGCCGCGCCCCGCCCGAACCCGAGCAGGCAGCGGCCGCCCGAGAGGATGTCGAGCAGCGCGATCTCCTCGGCGACCCGGACCGGGTCGTGCCACGGCAGCACGATCACCGCGGTGCCGAGGGTGAGGCGCTTCGTGCGGCCCGCGAAGTAGCTCAGGAGCTGGGTGGGGGAGGGGGACATCGCGTAGCCGGTGAAGTGGTGCTCGAGCGCGAAGAGCGAATCGAACCCGAGCGGCTCGGCGAGATCCCCCAGGGCCAGGTGCTCGGCGAGCACGGCGGCATCCGGTCTGCCTTCCTGGGTCAGCATGTTGAGCGCGATCCCGACCTTCATGTGCGCCTCCTTGCCTCGACGAGCGGGTGCCGGGCGGTCATGCCCCCTTGCCGCATCACCAGAGGAAGATAGCAGGAAAGGCCGCGCGATGCGATTCGGGCCCTATACTCGAGCCGGGCCGCCGGGGAGCCCGGCGGCGAGGAGCCGATTACGATGCGCGCGAGAGGGGCGGCGCCCCGCGGGAGGCACCCATGACCGACATCGGCATGTATCACGACGGCTCGCGGCAGCTCCAGGATCGCTTCGAGTCCCGGCGGCTCGCCGACCGGCTCGTCGAGGTCGTCGTGCACCGGGCGTTCACCGAGGCCGATCGCGCGTTCATCGAGAGCCGGCCGATGTTCTTCCTGGCCACCGCGGATGCCGAGGGGCGTCCGGACTGCTCGTACAAGGGAGGCCGGCCGGGCTTCGTCCGGGTGGTCGGGCCGGGCGCGCTGGCGTTCCCGAGCTACGACGGCAACGGCATGTACAAGAGCCTCGGCAACATCCTGGTCAACCCGCACGTCGGCCTGCTCTTCGTGGACTTCGAGAGCCCGCGCCGCCTCCGGGTGAACGGGCGGGCCTCGGTGCGCGAGGACGACCCGCTGCGGGCGGAACTCGTGGGCGCGCAGCTGGTGGTGCGGGTGGATGTCGACACCGTCTTCCCGAACTGTCCGCGCTACATCCACAAGATGACGCTGGTCGAGGAGTCGCCCTACGCTCCCTGCGAGGGCCGCACCCCGCCGGTGCCGGAGTGGAAGACCCGCCCGGTGTTCCGCGAGGTGCTCCCCCCGGGCGACCCCGCCGGGTCGTAGCGCACCACGTTGTCGCCCGCAGGGCCCGGGAGCTCTTCGCCGAGCGCCTTGACAGCCGTGCCGGGATGGGCTTTTACTTGGGGCGCGGTGGGGCAGAACGGCCCATCGTGATCGATGCCTCAGGAGGTGGGGATGGACACGCCACCGGACCACGTAGCGGCGTCATCGGCGAGGTAACAGGCCGCCGATGACGCGCGGGCAGCACCACAGCCTGCACTGAATCCCGACTCGTGCCGGGCCGCGCAGCCGAGGCTGCGCACACACCTGAGGGATCCGCGGGCGGGAGCGGTCGTCCCGCCCGCCCCCTCTATTCAGCGACCGAGGACCCGGCGCGCCTTCTGGACGTTGCCGCCCACGGTCAAGACGACCACCGCGGAGCCGCGACCGGCGGTGGTGGCGTAGATCGACCGCACGTTGATCCGCTCCTTCGCCAGCCGCGCCGTGACGCGGGCGAGCGCGCCCGGCTTGTTCCGCAGCCGCAGCATGAATGCCGGCTCCTCGTTCGCCCGGTACTTGGCCTTGCGAAGGGCCCGCTTGGCCCGGCCGGGGTCGTTGACCAGGAGGCGGATCTTCCCGCGCCCGGACGCTTCGGGGGCGCTGAGGGCCGTGATGTTGACGCCGGCGTCCGCGAGGGTGCGGGTCAACGTGGCGAGGGTGCCGGGTCGCGACACGAGGCTGAGCGTGAGCTGGGTGGTCCTGGGCATCGCAGGTCTCCTTGTGAGGTGGTCGGTACCGGTGCGTTCTCGGAACGAACCCAGGGGGAGTCTACTCCCTTCCCGCGCCGCCCGGGGCCTCATGTCGAGGCGGAGGCCGTCGCGCATCGTGTAGAGTAGACGGTGAGCGAGAAAGGAGCCCGATGGCTCAGAAGAGGCCGGGGATGTACCGCGGCGACCGTCGCCGCAAGGAAGATCAGCGCAAGGCCAAGCAGGAGGCGAAGCGCGCGCGGAAGGCGGAGCGTCGTGAAAGCGGGACCAGCGGCCCGGAGATCGAGGACCCGACCGGGGTGATTCGCCCCGGCTCGAAGGAATTCGTCTGGTTCTCCCCGAGCAACGGGCGGACCCTCACCACGGCCACCGCCACCGCCCCGGTCGTCGACGGCGACGACTGGACGCTCCTCAGTGATCCGCGGAGGGTTCCGGGCGGTTGAGGGGCGGATTTCCTTCGCTTGACAGCGAAGCCCTCGGCCTGTACTCTGCATGGCAGTAGCAGGTTCACTCGGTTGTCGATTGGTAGCGGACACGAAGTCGCGAGAGTCGAGATCAAACGCCGCGGGGACCGCAGGGTCCGGCGGCGTTTTTGTTTGTCCTCCATGTCCGGAGGACCTCCCCGCCATAGTGGCGGGGGTTCACCGAGGCGCAAGCCTCAGAAGAAAGAGGGCGTGTTCATGGCACAGGGTACGGTCAAGTGGTTCAACGATGCGAAGGGGTACGGCTTCATCACCCAGGAGGGCGGCGAGGACGTGTTCGTGCACTTCAAGGCCATCCAGGCGCAGGGCTTCAAGAGCCTGTCCGAGGGCGATAAGGTCGAGTTCGAGGTGACCAGGGGCCCGAAGGGGCTTCAGGCCGCCAACGTTCGCAAGGCCTGAGCACAGCCCCAGGCGTCAAGCGGAAAGCCGGGTCCCGTCGCGGGGCCCGGCTCTCTTCTCTCCCGGATTCCCGCCGTCCGCCTAGGCTCAGGCGGAAGTCCGTCGACCGCCGGCGGAGGGTCGGGCCCCCGTGGCCTGCGCTCGCCGGAGGAGCTCGACGGCGTGCCCGTAGAAGGTGAGGTAGGGCTCGATCTCTTCCCAGTCCAGCCCCGCCTGGACCAGGGCGTGGCCCACGTCCTCGGCGGAGGGGGCCTGGTGTCGGCTGACGTGGATGATGAACTCGTACAGCCGGGGCCACTCGGCCAGCTCGGGCTGCGGCACCGTCCGGTCGAGGTGGGTCGCGAACTCCCGGAGCAGCCTCTGCGCCTCAGCGTCCATGTCTCCTCCTCCGGCCCCCGGAAGCGGGCTGCCGGATCCGACCGCGCCCGGGGCTAAGGATGGAAGCGGTTGTCGACCAGATTCGGCGCGTCGGTCTTCGCGGCATGGCAGGAGACGCAGACGTAGCGCGCGCCGACCACCCGGCCCCCCACCCGATCGGGCGCGTTGCGGTAGTCGGTGTAGTGGCTCGACGGGATCGGGGTCGGCTCGCCCTTCTGCTTGTCCTTGACCGCGTGGCAGTCCAGGCACGCGTTCTGCTTCTGGGTGATGGGGAGGAAGTCGTCCACGGCATGCGGCACGCGCGGCGGGGCGATCGGATACGCGCGCGGGAGCACCGGCAGCTCGCCCGGGTTGCTGTCGTTCGCCTTCACGCCCGGCGGGGTGGACACGTCGAAGACGCTCTCCTTCACCAGGCCGAGCCGGGCGTCGGGGATCGCCGTGGTCGGGACCGAGGCGTCCGGGGTCGGCCCGGAGGTGCTGCTGCAGCCCGCGGCCAGCGCGGCCGCCAGGGCGAGGACGACGGTGGTCTTCATGGCGCGCCCCCGCTCAGGCCCGGGTGACCTTGACCGCGCACTTCTTGAAATCGGTCTGCTTGGAGATCGGGCAGGTGGCGTCGAGGGTCACCTTGTTGATGTAGACCCCCTCGTCGAACCAGGGCACGAACACCAGGCCGCGCGGCACGCGATTGCGGCCGCCGCCGGTCTCCACGCGTGCCTTCACCTTCCCCCGCCGCGACTCGACCCAGGCGAGGTCGTGCTGGCCGAGGCCCCGCGCCTCGGCGTCCTTGGGGTGGATGAAGAGGACCGCCTCCGGCACCGCGTTGTGCAGCTCGGGCACCCGGCGGGTCATGGTGCCCGAGTGCCAGTGCTCGAGGACGCGGCCGGTGGCGAGCCACAGGTCGTAGACCGCGTCCGGGCTCTCGGGCGGGGCGGCGTACGGCCGGTAGAAGATCTTGGCCTTGCCGGCGAGCGAGGTGGGCTGGGGGCGCGTGACCCGGTCGAGGTCGCCCGCGGGCAGGGACTTCATCGCGTCGCCGTAGAAGTCGAACCCGCTCCCCTTGCGGGCGTAGGGGTCGTGCTGCTCGTTGAAGCGCCAGAGGGTCTCCTTGCCGTTGATCACCGGCCAGCGCAGGCCGCGCACGTCGTCGCGGAAGTAGACGTCGAAGTCGGCGAGGTCGTGCCCGTGGCCGCGCCCGAAGCGGACGTAGTCCTGGAAGAGCGCCTTCTCGGGGAACCAGTCGATCCCGGCGTGCGTCACCGTGTGGTTCTCGTGCCCCTGCGCCACCGGGTCGGGCCACCGGTGCTGCCGGTTCTCGGGCGTGGCGAAGAGCACCTCGTAGAGGGTCTGGCCGCGCCGGTACCCCATGCGCTCGGCCTCCGCGAGCACATCGGGCAGGATCCCGTCGTCGAACCCGGCCGCCTTGAGCCCGGGCACCGGCTGCCGGCTCCAGACCTCGGCGAGCGTGAACCGCTTCGAGAACTCCATCATCTGCCACACGTCGCTGCGGGCCTCGCCCGGCGGCGGCACCTGCTCGCGCCAGAGCTGCGTGCGCCGCTCGGAGTTGCCGTAGCCGCCCCACTTCTCGAAGATCATGGCCGACGGGAGGATGAGATCGGCGACCTTGCAGGAGAGCGTCGGGTAGACGTCGGAGACGACGATGAAGCTGTCCTTCTCCCGCGCCGCGTGGATCCAGTGGTTGGCGTTGGCGGTGGACTGGAAGGGGTTGGTGACCTGGACCCACAGCCACTTCACCTTCCCGTCCTCCAGGTCCCGCATCATCTCGGTGATGTGGCTGCCCACCTTGGGGTTGAGGGTCTTCGCGGGCAGCTTCCACAGCCGCTCGCTGAAGGCGCGGTGCTCGGCGTTGTCCACGACCATGTCGGCGGGCAGGCGATGGGAGAAGGTTCCCACCTCGCGCGCGGTGCCGCAGGCGGAGGGCTGGCCGGTGAGCGAGAACGCCCCGCTGCCGGGCTTGGCCTGCTTGCCGGTGAGCAGGTGGACCATGTAGGCCTGCTCGTTCACCCAGGTGCCCCGCGTGTGCTGGTTGAAGCCCATGGTCCAGAAGGAGACGACCTTGCGGGCGGGGCTCGCGTAGTGGTCGGCGAGCGCCCGGAGCTTGGCCTTGTAGGCGTCCAGGGGCTCGTCGCGGTCTCCCCGGGAGAGCTCCGCCACGAAGTCGAGCGTGTACGGCTCGAGCGCCTTCTTGAAGTCCTCGAACGAGATCAGCCAGTGGGCCCCCGCCGCGCCGGCGCTCTCCTGCCGCCGCTCCTGGGCGACGGACGGATCGAGCCGCCGGGCGATGGCCTCCTCGCGGGTCAGCACCAGGACCCGCTCGCGCGCCTGGGTGTCCTTCTCCGCCGGGTAGGCGTAGGTGTCGGTGGGGCGCATGCCGTAGCCGATGTCCGCCGGCCCGGTGGCGAAGACGCAGTGCCGCTCGACGAAGGCCCGGTCCACCGCGTCCCGGCTCACGACCTCGCGGGCGATGTAGTTCCAGATCGCGAGATCGGTGTTGGGCCGGAACACGATCTCGACGTCGGCGGCGTCCGAGCAACGGTTGGAGAAGGTGGTCAGGTTGACGACCCGGTACTCGGGGGAGCGCAGGCGCTTGTCGACGATGCGCGCCCAGAGCATGGGGTGCATCTCCGCCATGTTCGCGCCCCACAGCACCACCGAGTCCGTCAGCTCGATGTCGTCGTAGCAGCCGGCGGGCTCGTCGATGCCGAAGGTTTGCATGAAGCCCGCCACCGCCGAGGCCATGCAGTGGCGGGCGTTGGGATCGAGGTTGTTGGAGCGCCAACCGGCCTTGAGCAGCTTCACCGCCGCGTAGCCCTCCGGGATGGTGTACTGGCCGGAGCCCATGATGGCGACGCCGGTGGGGCCGAGCTCGCGATGCACGCGCTTCCACTCGCGTTCCATGACGTCGAAGGCCGCCTTCCAGCTCACCGGCACGAAGTCGCCCTTCTTGTCGAAGCGGCCGTCCTTCATGCGGAGGAGGGGCCGGGTCAGGCGGTCCGCGCCGTACTGGATCTGCGGGAGCGCGTAGCCCTTGACGCAGAGCAGGCCGCGATTCACCGGACTCGCCGGATCGCCCTTCACCCCGACCACCCGGCCGTCGGCGCTGGCGATCTGGATGCCGCAGCCGACGCCGCAGAAGCGGCAGACCCCCCGGTCCCACCGCCAGCCCCTGGGCTCCTCGGCCCCGAGCGCGGGCAGGGGCACCCCCGCCGCCCCCACCACCGCGGTGGTGAACCCCGCCCGCAGAAGCTCCCGGCGTGTCAGGTTCCAGCTCATGGGTCTCTCCCTCGACGAGGACGTGGCATCAGGTCCGTGGGGGTTTCGGCCGTTTCCGGCGAGGGTAGCAGATGGGCCGATGGGGGTCCAGACG
>DATIFV010000046.1:0-2671 GCA_035455085.1 Candidatus Methylomirabilota bacterium
CATTCGAGAGGTCCTGCCCCACATGAAGCAGGCCCGCTGGGGCCGGATCCTCGCGATCCAGTCGAGCTCGGTGAAGCAGCCGGTCGACGGGCTCGTCCTCTCCAACGGCATTCGCCCGGGCATCGCGGGCCTCTTCAAGACCCTGGCCGGCGACCTCGCCCCGCTCGGCATCACGGTCAACCTGGTGCTACCGGGACGCATCATGACCGACCGCTTCCGCGAGCACCAGACCGACCGGGCCAAGCGCGCCGGGGTCACGCTGGAGAAGCAGATGGAGCTCTCCTCCGCCGACATCCCGATGGGGCGGATCGGCACCCCCGAGGAGTTCGCGGCGATGGTGGTCTTCCTCGCCTCCAAGCCGGCTTCCTACGTGACCGGCACCGCGGTGCAGGTGGACGGCGGCCTCATCCGGAGCGTCGTCTAGGCCCGGACGGCCAGACGGGCCCGGCGCGGTGATCGGGGCCTTCCGGACGGCGCTGGCGAGCTTCCGGGCCCGGCGCGGGATGTTCCTCGCCTCGGGGCTCGCCTTCAACTTCGTGGTCTGCCTCATCCCGCTGCTCTTCTTCGTGGTGTCGGTGGCCGGCTTCGTGCTGAGCCGCCGCACGGTGATGGAGGCGGTCCTGAACCAGCTCTCCGCGATCGTCCCGGTCTACAAGGACGAGCTGCACCAGAACCTCGCCGCCATCATCCGGCGCCGGCGCCTGTCCGGCCTGCTCGGCACCGCGGTGCTGCTGCTCTTCGCGAGCCAGCTGTTCAACGCGATCCGCCTCGTGCTGAGCGACATCTTCGGCTTCCGCGGCGGCCCCGGCTTCCTGCGCGGGATGCTGCGCGACATGGTGATGGTCCTGGCGATGGGG
Source organism: Candidatus Methylomirabilota bacterium (assembly GCA_035455085.1). Classification (GTDB taxonomy): domain Bacteria; phylum Methylomirabilota; class Methylomirabilia; order Rokubacteriales; family CSP1-6; genus CAMLFJ01. The sequence goes on from DATIFV010000046.1 coordinate 858, forward strand.
CTCCTGTTCCTGGCCAGCATCGTGATCAGCGACGTCTTCGGCTGGCTCAAGATCCTGGTGTTCCAGACCATGGGGATGCCCTCGCAGTGGGTCCGCTCCTGGTCGCTCGCGCTGGCGCTGGCGCTCAGCACCGCCTTCTTCTTCGTGCCCTACCGTTACTTCCCGCACCGGCGGGTGCCGGCCGGCGCGGCGCTGGCGGGCGCGCTGCTGGCCGCGGTGCTCTGGGAGACGGCCAAGCAGCTCTTCCGCCTGTACATCCTCTCCTTCGGGGTCTACGATCAGGTCTACGGGCCCCTCGGCGTGCTGGTGGCCCTCGCGATGTTCGCCTACTACTCCGGGGTCGTCTTCATCCTGGGCGCCGAGTTCGCGGCCGCGCTCATGAAGGGCGGCCGCGCCTGACCGGTCTGTGCTAGGGTGATGCGGTCATGGCCGACCACCTGCCTCCGCCGCTCTCCGGCGTGCGGGTCCTGGAGCTCGCTCACCTGATCGCGGGGCCCATCTGCGGCATGTATCTGGCCGACATGGGCGCCGACGTCGTCAAGGTGGAGTCGCGCGACGCGCCCGACGCGGGGCGGTCGGTGTACCCGCGCGCGGTGCGCAACGGCGAGGGCGTGCTGCACCTGACCGTCAACCGCAACAAGCGCGCGATCTGCCTCGACGTCAAGCAGCCGGAGGGCCGCGACGCCTTCCTCCGCCTGGCCGCGTGGGCCGACGTCATCATCGAGGGCTTCCGCGGCGGGGTGGCCGAGCGGCTCGGCATCGACTACGACTCGGCGAAGGCCGCGAACCCGCGCCTGATCTACTGCTCGATCTCCGCCTTCGGGCCCGACGGGCCCTGGCGCGAGAAGCCGGGGCTCGATTCCCTCGCGCAGGCGCTGGGCGGCCTGATGGCCATCACCGGCGAGCCCGACGGCGGCCCCGTGCTGTGCGGCGCGCCGGTGGCCGACACCCTCGGCGGCATGCTCGCGATCCAGGGCGTGCTCACCGCCCTGATCTCGCGCGCCACGACCGGGCAGGGCCAGCGCGTGGACGCCTCCCTCCTCAACGGCATGCTCTTCGCCCACACCGCGCGCCTGTCGGTGTTCCACGAGACCGGCGAGCCGCTGCCGCGCTACGGCAGCGGGCACCCCGAGATCGTGCCGTATCAGGCCTTCGAGGCGCAGGACGGCTGGATCTTCGTGGCCGCGTGGGTCGACCGGCTGTGGCTGCCCTTCTGCAAGGCGGTCGGCCTCGACGCGCTCGGCTCGGATCCGCGCTTCGCCACCCGGGCCGACCGGCTCGCGCACCGCGCCGAGCTCGAGGCGATCCTCACCCCGGTGTTCCGCACCCGGCCGGTCGCGCGCTGGATGGAGGTGCTCGAGCAGGCCGACGTGCTGTGCGCCCCGGTCAACGACTATCCGGGCCTCGTCCGGCATCCGCAGGTGGTCGCCACCGGCTTCATCACCGAGCAGGCGCATCCGCGCGCGGGACGCTTCAAGACGGTGGCCACGCCGGTGAGACTGGAGAAGACGCCGGGGACCATCCGGACGCCGGCGCCGCTCCTGGGCGAGCACAGCCGGGACGTGCTGGCCGAGGCCGGGTTCACGCCGGCGGAGATCGAGTCGCTCGCCGCGCGGCGCATCATCTAGCGTTCGAGCTTGGCGAGGTGCAGCCGTGGCCGGGTGAGGTGAGCCGAAGGCGAGCCGAGCGGCGAGGACAATCGAGCCGAGCGAATACCACAGAGCTTAGGAGGTTTCCCCCATGATGCTCAAGGACAAGGTCGCGGTGGTCACGGGCGCGGCGCGCGGCATCGGGCGCGAGATCGCGCTGCTCCT
>DATIFV010000047.1:0-4566 GCA_035455085.1 Candidatus Methylomirabilota bacterium
GGGCGCCAACGAAGCAGATGAGCCCTTATCGGCGCCCGGAGCGCCCGGCGCGGAGGCGGCGGAGCAGGGCCAGCGCCTCGCGATCCGCGCGCGGCTCGGGATCCTTCGGCGTCTCGAGCGCCATCGGCACGCGTGCGAAGCGCCGGTCGCTCAGCAGCCACCGGAAGGGCTCGACGCCCAGATGTCCACGCCCGATCTTCTCGTGCCGGTCGAGGCCGGAGCCCAGTGGCGCGCGGGAGTCGTTCAGGTGGAAGGCCTGCACCCGCCGTGCCCCGAGCCGGCGGAGGCCCCGAATCATCGTGCGCCGGTAGCCGTCGGCGGTCCGGAGGTCGTAGCCCGCCGCGAAGAGATGGCAGGTGTCCAGGCACACCCCCACCCGTCCCGGATCCGCGACCGCGCTCACGATCCCGGCCAGCTCCTCGAAGGTCCGCCCGATGCTGGAGCCTCCGCCTGCGGTGTTCTCCAGCACGATGCGGACCCGGTGGCCGCGGGTCCGCTCGTGGAGCCGGTCGATGGCCCGGGCCACCCGCCCGATGCCCTCGGCGAGGCCCGTCTCGCGATGCGAGCCCGGGTGGATCACCACGAAGGGCAGCCCGAGCGCCTCGGCCCGGGTGAGCTCGTCGCAGAAGGCGTCGACGGACCGCCGCCACTCGACGGTCACCGGCGCGGCCAGGTTGATCAGGTAGCTGGCGTGGGCGAACACCACCCGGATGCCGGTCGCCTTCCAGGCGGCGCGAAACTCGCGGACCTCGCTGTCCACGTACGGCCGCGCCCTCCACTGCCGCTGGTTCTTGAGGAAGATCTGCACCACCGAGCAGCCCGCCTCCCGCCCGCGCTCGAGCGCCCGGGCGAGGCCGCCCGCGATAGACATGTGGGCGCCCAGGAGATCAGGCATCGAGCGCCCGCGCCACCTCCCGCAGCTCGCTCCCGAGCCGGCGCAGGCGGCGGCCGAGGGTCGGCCCCCGCCGCTTCTGCCGCAGCAGGCCCCCTTCGATCAGGGAGAGGAAGGCGCCGGAGATCTCCTCGGCCCCCCACCGCCCGGCGGGGTTGTACCACTTGTGGACCCAGTTCACCATGCCGAGCACCCCGAACACGACCAGGCGGGGCGGGACGTCCCGGAAGACCCCGGCCCGCACGCCCTCCACCACCAGCCGCTCGACTCCCTTGTCGTAGCGATCCTTCTGGGCGGCCAGCGAGCGCGCGGACCGCGGCGGGAGGTTCGCCTCCTCGCCGAAGAACACGGTGAGGAAGGAGCGGTTCGCGATCACGAAGCGCACGTGCTGGCGCACCATCCGGCGCAGCTTCTCCTCCGGGGGCAGGCGCGAGCCCAGCACCAGGTTCAGGTCGCGGGTGAAGGCCTCGATCGTCCCGCGGGAGATGGCGGCGAGCATCTCGTCCTTGGCCCGGAAATGGGTGTAGAGCGACGCCTTGGACATGCCCAGCCGCGCCGCGATGTGGTCGAGGGTCGACGCCTGGTACCCGCGCTCCCGGAACAGATCGGCGGCGGCGCGGAGGATCTGGTCCCGGGCCGCCTGGCGCTTGGCGTTCACGCGCCCAGTCTACTTGACACCCGCGCCGAGCCCGTGTTAAAAACCAGTGAGTTCAGAAACAATACTCACCGGTTTTCCGCCCGACCCTAGGAGGCGCGTCCATGGATGAGCACCAGCCGTCGCGTCGCGTGATCCCCGGCACCATCGAGACCGTGTTCGAGCTCGACTACTCGGTGCAGGCCGAGGACATGCGCGGCCTCTACGAGAAGGCCAAGCGCGACCAGTGGAACGCGAGCCGTGACATCGCCTGGGACACCCCGGAGTCCTCCGACGGGCGCGTGCTCGCCGACGAGCTGGTGGACATCTACGGCAGCCCGATCTGGACCGGCCTCTCCGAGCGGGACCGGGTCGAGCTGAACCGGCGCATCGCGGCCTGGAGGCTCTCGGTGCTCGTCTACGGGGAGCAGGGGGCGATGCTGGCCTGCAGCCAGATGGTCGACATCGTCCAGGGCACCGACGCCAAGTTCTTCCAGGCCACCCAGGTCATGGACGAGGCCCGCCACAACGAGGTGCTCGAGCGGTACCTCCAGACGCGCCTCGGCGGTCTCCACTACCCGATGCCCGAGAACGAGCGCGTGCTCTTCGACGCCATCCTCACCGACAAGCGCTGGTACATCAAGACCATCGCGCTGCAGCTGGTGGCCGAGACGTTCGCGGTCGCCATCTTCAAGATGATGGGGGAGGTCGCCGCGGACCCGCTCCTGCGCCAGGTGTGCGCGCGCATCCTGCAGGACGAGTCGCGTCACATGGGCTTCGGCATGCTCGCGCTGCCCGACATCGTCCGGGAGGCGAGCGACGCGGAGCGGCGGGAGATGGAGGACTTCACCTGCGTCGCGCTCGAGAAGGTGCTCACCGGCTTCTTTCCGCTCGAGGCCTACCGCGATCTCGGCTTCTCGCGGGCCCAGATCGAGGAGGTGAAGGCCTATCGCCGCGACGCGGCCGCGCGCAACGACTACGCGGTGTACCGCAAGTACTTCCGGCGCGACATGCACACCTCGATGGTGAACAATCTCGCGCGCATCGGCCTCCTGACCGAGCGGGTGCGGCCCCGGCTCGCCGCGCTGGGCATCCAGCTGCCCGCGGCGGCCTAGCCCCGGAGGGGGGCTACGCCCCCCTTCCGGACCTCCCCCGAGAATCGGAATGCGCGGGCGAAGCCCGCGCTCGAAGCGGACCGGTCCGTTCGCGCCGAGGCTATCCGCCGCCGAACAGGTCACGGAGGCGTCGGTCGCGATGGTTGAAGAGCCGCCGGATCCGACGCCCGGCTGCCAACGCGTGGAGGAGCCGCCCCAGGGGGCCCAAGGGCAGGCGGTAGGTCACTCGATCCTCCACCCAGGTTCCGCCCTCCCCGGGCTCGGCTTCCCGGAAGCGGTGGCGGTGCTCCCAGCGCGCGAACGGCCCGATGAGCTGGGCGTCCACGAAGCGGTAGGGCGGGTCGAACTCCCGGACGATCACGCGCCAGCGCCCCGGCAGCGCGGCTCGGAAATCGAGGATCGCGCCCGCGGACAGCCGCGGGGGGGGCGGGGCGAGCCAGCGCGGCCGCGCCCACCACGGATGCAGGCGCTCGAGGTTGCGGGGATCCGCGAAGAACTCGAACACCTCGGCGCGGGGCCGCGGCAGCCACGCGCGGCGCTCGAGGATGTAGTCGGCCATGTGGGCCGCGCTATCATAGGCGCGTGCCTGACCCCGGTCAAACGCGGGCGTATCTCGCCCTGACGCTGATCTCCGGGCTGTGGGGCTCCTATCCCGCCTTCGCCAAGCTGGCCCTCGCCCACTTCCCGCCCTACGTCCTGGTCTCGCTGCGCTGCACGCTGGCCTCCGCGTTTCTGGCCGTGCTCCTGTTCCGGCGCGGCTGGGAAGAGTTCCGCGAGCTGGGCTGGGCCGATCTGCGCACCTTCGCGTTCCTCGGGTTCACCGGGCTCTTCGTCTCCACCGGCGGCACCTATCTCGGCATCGCCCTCAGCACCGCCACCAACGCGGCCATCCTCCAGGCCGGCACCCCGGTGATGGTCGCGCTCGGCGCGCGCTTCTACCTGAAGGAGCGGCTGAGCCGGCGGCAGTGGGCGGGAGTGGCCGCCTCGATGGCGGGGGTGCTGCTCGTGATCACGCGAGGCAACTGGCGGGCCGTCACCCATCTGGAGCTGATGCCGGGCGACTTCATCCTGATGATCTCGCAGGCCGGCTGGAGCGCCTACACCATCTACGGCAAGCAGGTCCTCGCGGTGCACTCGCCCGCGGTGGCCACCACCGCCTCCTACATCCTCGGCTCGGCGATGCTGCTGCCGATGATGCTGGTGGCCGCGCCCTTCTTCCCTCGGCCCGATCTCACCTCGCAGACCGCCTGGCTGGTCGTGCTCTACCAGGCCTTCCTCGGCGCGCTCGCCCACGTGTGGTGGTACGAGGGCGTCAAGACGGTGGGGCCGAGCCGCGCCGCCATCTTCATGAACCTGCAGCCGGTGGTGGGCGTGCTGCTGGCGTGGGCCATGCTGCACGAGGCGGTCGAGTGGCCGGAGATCGCGGGCGGCGCGCTGGTGCTGCTGGGCGTCGCGCTGACCACCCGGGCCCCCCTCTCGCCCCGGAGCGCGCCCTAGGCGAGCTTCCGGACCTCGGCGAGGATCTTGTCGGGATCCGGCAGCTCGCCACGTCCGTAGCGCTCGACGAAGCGGACGGTGCCCTGCTTGTCGATGACGAAGGTGGCCCGCACGTTGGCGTTCCAGTCCGGCCAGTAGACGCCGTAGGCCCGGCTGGCCGTCCGGTGAACGTCGGAGAGCAGCGGGTAGTTGGAGATCCCGACCGACTTCGCCCAGTTCTCGTGGCTGAAGGGGCTGTCCGAGCTGATACCCAGGACCTGGGTCTGCGCCGCCTCGAAGTCCCTGACGCGACGATCGAAGGCGGGCATGCAGGTGGATCAGCCGGGCGTCCAGTCGAGCGGGTAGAACAGGAGCACGACGTTCTTGCCCCGGAAGCTCCTCAGGCTCACGTCCTTGAGGCCGATCGTCTTCAGCGTGAAGTCCGGTGC
>DATIFV010000048.1:0-32303 GCA_035455085.1 Candidatus Methylomirabilota bacterium
GGCTTCATCTGCCTGCCCACCGCCTATCATCTCGCGCCCGCGTTGAAGCTGGCCCGGATGGGCCTTCACATCTTCATGGAGAAGCCGGTCTCGCACTCGGTCGAGGGCATCCCGGCCCTGCTCGAGGTGATCGAGCAGAAGGGGCTCGTGGGCATGACCGGCTTCTGTCTTCGCTTCTTCAAGCCCCTGCAGAATGCCCGGGACCTGATCGACGCGGGACGGGTCGGCCGCATCGTCACCGCCCGAAGCTTCACCGGCGTCTACCTGCCCGACTGGCATCCCTACGAGGACTACCGCTCCTTCTACATGGCGAAGAAGGCCCAGGGCGGCGGCGTGCTGCTCGACGAGTGCCACGCCTTCGACTGGATGCAGTGGCTGTGCGGTCCGATCGCCGGCGTGTTCTCGGTGGTCGGTACCTTCAGCGATCTGGAGGTCGAGACCGACGACGTGTGCGAGGTCATCGCCCGCTTTGGACCGCGCACGGTCGGCTCCATCCACCTCGACATGGTGGACCGCTCCGCGCGCAGCGAGGTGGAGATCATCGGCACCACCGGTACTGTACTGGTGGATCTGGAAGGTCACGCCGTGAAGGCCTACGACCAGGCCAGCCGGAAGTGGGAGACGTTCTCGCACGGGCCCTCGTACGACCAGATGTACGTCGACGAGATCGACCACTTCTTCCGATGCGTCGAGAGCCGGCAGAAGCCGGTGGTGGACCTGCGCGACGGCTACCGGGTGCAGCGCATCATCGACGCCTGCGCGCGCTCCAGCGCCTCCGGCCGCTGGGTCGCCATCGACTGAGATGCCCGCCGCGCGGGTGATCGCCCGGCTCGACGTCAAGGGGCCGAACCTCGTCAAGGGGATCCACCTGGAAGGCCTGCGCGTGATCGGCGACCCGCAGGCCTTCGCGCGCCGCTACTACGCCGACGGGGCCGACGAGATCCTCTACGTGGACATCGTGGCGAGCCTCTACGGGCGCAACAACATCCTCGAGGTGGTGCGGCGCACCGCGGAGGCGGTCTTCGTGCCGATGACGGTGGCGGGAGGACTGCGTGCCCTCGACGATGTGCGCGACGCCCTTCGGAGCGGCGCGGACAAGGTGGCCATCAACACCGCGGCGATGGTACGTCCCGAGCTGATTCGCGAGGTGTCGGAGGCCTTCGGCAGCCAGTGCATGGTGCTGTCGATCCAGGCCAAGAAGATCGGCCCCGATCGCTGGGAGGCCTACACCGACAACGGGCGGGAGCGCACCGGTCGGGACGCCATCGAGTGGGCGCGCCGCGGCGTCGAACTGGGCGCGGGCGAGCTGCTGGTGACCTCGGTGGACCGCGAGGGCACCCAGAAGGGCATGGACCTCGACCTCCTGCGTCGGATCACCGCGGCGGTGGACGTGCCGGTGATCGCCTGCGGCGGCGTGGGCACGCCGGAGCACGCCCGGCAGGCCCTCACCGAGGGGGGCGCCGACGCGGTCGCGGTGGCCTCGGTGCTCCACTACGGCAAGCACGGGATCGGGGCGCTGAAGGCCTGTCTGGCCCAGGCGGCGATCCCGGTGAGGACGTCCGCATGAGGAGCGCTCCGACAATCGTGGTGGTGGACTACGGCCGCGGCAACCTCTTCAGCGTCTGCCAGGCGGTGGCCAAGGTCGGCGGGGCCCCCGAGCTCTCCGCGGACCCGGCGGTGGTGCGCGCGGCCGAGCGGGTGATCCTGCCCGGGGTGGGCGCCTTCGGTGATGCGATGGAGGGCCTGCACGCGCGCGGCCTCGACGACGCGGTGAAGGCATTCGCGGCGACGGGCCGCCCACTGCTCGGGGTCTGCCTGGGCATGCAGCTCCTCCTGGGCGCCTCGACCGAGTTCGGCGACCACGAGGGCCTCGCGATCCTGCCCGGCCACGTGGACCGCCTGCCCACGCCGGTCCCGGGCGGGCGCGACAAGATCCCCAACGTGGGCTGGTGCCGGCTCGAGCCGGTGCGTGACGGAGTGCCGTGGAGCGAGAGCATCTTCCGCGGCGTGAAGCCGGGGGACTTCGCGTACTTCGTCCACTCCTATGCGGCGCACCCGGACCCGGGCCACCGCCTCGCCGACATCGAGTTCGCGGGCGCGCCGGCCTGCGCGGCGATCGCGGCCGGGCCGGTGGCGGGCTGCCAGTTCCACCCCGAGAAGAGCGGCGAGGTCGGCCTCGCCATCGTGGACGCGTTCGTCAACCGCCTCTGAGGACGGCCATGCTCGAGACCAAGTTCGGCCTGCCCACCGAGGTGCGCTTCTGCACCCGCTGCGTGATCTCCAACCAGCGGCCGTCGTCCGCGGTGGAGTACGCGCACACCGGCCAATCCAAGAAGGACACCATCCACTTCGACGCCGAGGGGGTATGCGCGGCCTGCCGCTTCGCGGAGATGAAGGAGCAGGTCGACTGGGTCGAGCGCGAGCGGGCCCTGCGAGATCTGCTGGACCGGCACCGCCGCTCCGACGGCGGGTACGACGTGCTGGTGCCCGGCAGCGGCGGCAAGGACAGCATCTACGCCGCCCACCTGCTCAAGTACAAGTACGGGATGAACCCGCTCACCGTGACCTGGGCCCCCCACATCTACACCGAGGTGGGCTGGCGCAACTTCCAGTCGTGGATCCACTCCGGCTTCGACAACTACCTGTGCACGCCCAACGGGAGGGTCCACCGGACCCTGACCCGCCTCGCCTTCGAGCACCTCCTCCATCCCTTCCAGCCCTTCATCTTCGGGCAGAAGGGCTTTCCCCCGCGCTTCGCCGCGATGCACGGCATCCCGCTGGTGGTCTACGGGGAGAACGAGGTCGAGTACGGGAACCCGATCGCGGAGGCGGCCACCCCGCTCCGCGACCCGCGCTACTACGCGGGCGGGAGCCGGCTCGACGACCTCTACCTGGGCGGCGTCCGCGTGCCCGAGCTCACCGCCCACGGCATCGGGCCCAAGGACCTCGAGCCGTACCTGCCGGTCGATCCCGCGGTCCTCGCCGAGAGGAAGATCGAGGTGCACTACCTCGGCTACTACGTGAAGTGGGTGCCGCAGGAGTGCTACTACTTCGCGGTCGAGCACGCCGGCTTCGAGGCCAACACCGAGCGCACCGAGGGCACCTACTCCAAGTACAACAGCATCGACGACCGGATGGACGGCCTGCACTACTACACGACCTACATCAAGTTCGGCCTCGGCCGGGCCTCCTACGACGCGGCCCAGGAGATCCGGAACCGCCATCTCACCCGGGAGGAAGGCGTCGCGCTCGTGCGGCGCTTCGACGGCGAGTTCCCCAAGAAGTGGTTCCAGGAGAACATCGACTACATGGGCATCTCGGAGGCCCGCTTCTGGGAGATCGTGGACCAGTTCCGCTCGCCGCATCTCTGGAAGCGGGAGGGCGACCGGTGGATCCTGCGGCATCAGGTCTCCTGATCCTGGTCCCCGCCCGCGGCGGCTCCAAGGGCCTGCCGGGCAAGAACACCCGCCTCCTGGGCGGACTACCCCTCCTGGCGTGGACCGCCCGCGCCGTTGTCGCCTCCGGAGTGCCGGCGCGCGCCGTGCTCACCACCGACGACCCTGCCATCGCGGAGATCGGGCGCGCCCACGGGCTCGAGGCTCCCTTCCTGCGACCGTCCGCCCTCGCCACCGACACCGCGGGCTCGTTCGAGGTGGTGGAGCACGCGGTCGACTGGCTCGAGCGAGAGGCTCGCTTCCAGCCCTTGGCGGTGATGCTGCTGCAACCCACGTGCCCGTTCCGCCGGCCCGAGCGGATCGCGGAGGCGCTCGCCCTGCTGGCCCGGCCCGACACCGAGGGCGTGATCGGGGTCACCGCGATCGACCGGAGCCTGTCGGTCGTGTACCGCGAGGGGCCGGACGGAACGCTCGAGCCCCTCGCGCCCTGGGACGCGCGCCTGCGGCGTCAGGACGTTCGCCCGCTGCTGACCCCGAACGGCACGCTCTATCTGGTCACCCGCGACAGCCTCGCGCGCCATCGGCGCCTGTTCCCGCCGCGCCTGCGACCGCTGCCCACCGACGCCGTCGAGGCCATCGACATCGACACCGCGGCGGACTGGGCCCTGGCCGAGGCGGTGGTCGCCGCGGGCCTCGCCAAGCCGTGACCGCCGTGCGGGTCCTGCTCTCAGCCCGCGACCCGGCGGGAGCCGCGATGGCGCGGGCGGCGCTGCCCGCGCTGCGTGCGGCCGGGGACCTGGAGGTGACCCTCGTGGCGAGCGGGCCGGCGCTCGACGCGCTGGTCGCGGCCGGCGAGCCGGCCCTGCCCTTCGCGCTGCCCGACGGCTCCACGCACGTGCCGCCGGCCGCCGATCCCGGGGCCCTCCTCGAGGGGGCGGCCGACCTGCTGGCCCGGGGGGCCCCGGACGTGCTGCTGGTCACCATCTCCTCGCTCGGGGTGGGCCTCGACGAGGCACTGCTGGCTCGGGCCGGCGGGCGGCCGACCTTCGCGCTCCAGGACTACCCGGGCGACGCCAACGCGATCGGCGGCGCCCGCGCCGAGACCTACTTCGTCCGCGACGAGGCCGCGGCGCGCCTCACCCGGCAGCGCTGGGGGGTGGCCGCGATCCCGGTGGGCTCGCTCCGGCACGCGTGGTACGCGACGCTCGACGTGCTGCGGCTGCGAGCCGAGACTCGGGCGCGGATCAGGGCCGCTCCGAGCCAGGCGGTGGTGGGCTTCTTCGCCCAGCCGCCCGAGGTGCCCGGACACGAAGCGGCGTTCGGTGATCTCCTGGAAGCGCTCGCCGGCCTGCCCGTGAAGCCGCTGGTCCTGCTGCGGGAGCATCCGAAGCACCCGCGGACCGCCGCGGCCCGAGCCGCCGCACTCCGCGCGGAAGGCCTCCCCGTCCACGACGCCACCGGCGACGGCCCCGCGGAGGGATGGCTGGCCGCGTGCGACGTGGTCACCACGTGCTTCTCCCACTGCAGCATGGACTACGCATTCCTCGCGGCCCGGAGCCCGGAGCCGCTCGGCTCGGTGCTCTTCCTGCTCACCCGGGAGGAGACGCGGCGGTTCATGGCGGACTACGCGGGCCTGCGCCGGCCCGACGGGGCCGACGTCGGGCTCGGTCGCGTGGCCGAGCGACCGCGGGACCTGCCCGCGCTGCTCGAGCGCGCGCTGGCACCCGACGAGCGGGCCGCCTTCCACGCGGCCAGTCGCCGCCTGCCGCAGCAGGCGCGCTTCGACGTGGTCGTGGAGGCGGTGCGCGCGGCGGGCCAGGCCCGCGCCCGGCCTACCCGGAGCGCGCAGTGAGCTCCGACGGTGTGCTCGGTGTCGTCGCGGCCCGGGGCGGCTCCAAGGGCCTGCCCGGCAAGAACGTGCGTCCCCTCGCGGGCCGGCCGCTCATCGTCCACACCATCGCGGCGGCGCTGGCCTGCCCCCTCCTGAGTCGCACCGTGGTGTCGAGCGACGATGCGGAGATCCTGGAGGCGGCGCGCGCCGCGGGCTGCCCGGCCCCGTTCGTGCGCCCCGCCGAGCTCGCGGGCGATCGGAGCTCGACGGTGGACGTGGCCCTGCACGCACTCGACTGGGTCGTGGCCCACGAGCCTCCGGCCCCGGAGATCGTGGTCCTGCTGCCCGCCACCGCGCCCCTGCGCGAGGCGCATCACATCACCGGCGCGGTCTCGGTCCTGCGGGAGGATCCGGCCGCAGAGGCGGTGGTGGCGGTCACCGAGCCGGACTACCCGCCGTACTGGATGCTGCGGATCGCGGAGGGCCGGCTCCACTGGCTCTTCCCGGAGGGGGGGCGGGCCGATCACCGGCAGCAGCTTCCCGCGGCCTACCAGCCGAACGGGTCGATCTACGCGGTGCGCACCGCGGTGCTCCGAGAGCAGCGAACGTTCTACCCTCGGGCCACCGCGCCCTACGTGATGCCGCGCGAGGCATCGGTGAACATCGACTCCGAGCTGGACTTCCAGATGGCCGAGCTGCTGATGGCCCGGCGGCACCGGTGACTCAGCGTCGCCGCTCGATGACGTCGAGCACCCGCTGGCTGCTGCGCCCGTCGTCCGCACCGACGAACCGCTCGAGGTAACGCCGCCGCGCCTCCGCATCGATCTTGAAGTCGGCGAGGGTCCGGCCCGCCAGCAGGCCCGGCGCCTCCGCGTGTCCGACGCTCCACACCACCCCCGCGAAGTTCTGCAGCGTGCCCGCGCGGCCGCCGAACACCTCCTCGTGTCCGGGATAGTCGTGCAGATGGGTCTGGGGCACCCTCACGCTGATCGAGGGCACCGAGGCGGCGGACGCCTCGAGGACGGCCCCGCTCTGGAAATGCACGCACAGATCGGCGATCGCCATCAGCTCGATCGACGTGTACGGGTACACCGCCTCGTCCGCTTCGACGAGCACGTCGGCGGCGCCGCGAAGAAAGCGAGGATCGCGATTCTTCTCGCGGGACTTGACGATCAGCGACGCCCCGCTCCGGCGGCAGAACTCGCGGGCGGCCTCGACGAGGTCGCGATACCCGTTGCCCTTGCAGATCGCGGGCACCAGTCTCACATGACCCGAGGCGGTCGCCATCGCGGCGCGGATGAGCGCGGGGCCGTCGGCCCACACGTAGCGTCGGAACGGCTCCGGCACCGCCATCTTGAGCGACATGAGCAGGACCACCGGGCGGCCCGGCGCAATCCGCAGGCGCCGCCGCACGGCGTCCCGGTCCACCAGGGTCAGCTGGTCCAGCATCGTGGAGCCGGAGACCGCGCTGCGCGCCTCCAGGCTCACATCGCGGGCGATCGCCGCGAACCGTTCCTTGTGGAGATCCCAGTGCAGCCGGCGCTCGAACTCGGTGGCATAGAAGGTCACGTCGATCAGCCGGTAGGCTTCGGGATCGCTCGTGAGGGTCTCCAGCACGTAGTCCACCGAGTAGAGCCGCACCGCCGCGGCGCGCAGGCCCGCCAGGTCGGCGCCCGGCCCCATCGAGGTCAGGACGAAGTGGAGCGAGGGGCCCACCAGCGCGTCCACTCCGCGCTCCCGCGCCAGGGGCAGCAGCGGCTCTCCCGGCCGGCGGGCGAGCACCCGCGCGGCCGGCCATTGGCCGACATCGGCGGGAGTGGCCGCCTCTCCGGGCTTCCGCTCTCCGGGATCGGTGAGAAGGATCGCCTCGTGGCCGCGGTCGAGGCTCGCCTGGATCAGCGAGCCCATCACCTTGAGATAGCCCTTGCGCGAGGCGAGGAACGCGATCTTCACGATCGGTCCACGAACCGCTTGCGGAGGAGGGACGGCCCGAGCGCCACCGACGCCAGCACCTCGGTGATGCGCGGGGCGGCCCGTCCGTCGCCGTAGGGATTCACCAGCCCGCGCAGGCTCTCCCGGAAGCCGGGTTCGAGGGCCCGCCGGATCCCCGCCGCGATCTGCTCGCGCCCGTACCCCACGTCGATGACGTTCGCCGCGCGAAGCCGGCCTCGCTGCCGGATGCCCACGTTGACCACGGGCAAGCCGAAGGTCGGCGCCTCGATCAGGCCGCTCGAGGAGTTGCCGACCATGACGTCGGCCTCCCGAAGCAGGGCTCCGTAGCTTTCCTCGCCGAGGGCGGGGACCATCCGCGTGCCGGGGCGCACGGCCGCGAGGGTCTCGAGCCGATCGATCACCGCTGCATGGGCCGCGTCGGCGCCGGGGTACGTGATCACCATGTCGCCCTCGACCGACGCGAGGGCGGCGGCCAGCTCCTCGGCCTGCGTGCCCGCCTCGCCGGGCTCGAGCGTGACCGGATGGAAGGTCACGAGCAAGGTCGGGCGCCGCAGGGGCAGGCCGATCCGCCGGGCCAGCTCCGCGCGAGACACGACGGGCAGCCGCGCGAGGCGGTCGAGCCCCGGGGCGCCTACACAGTGCACCCGCCAGGGCTCCTCGCCCATCTGGATGAGCCGCCGTGCGTACACCTCGGCGGCCGGGAAGTGTAGGTGCGCGAGCTTGGTCAGGGCATGACGCGCCTGCTCGTCGATGGCGCCTTCCGTGATCTCTCCGCCGTGCAGGTGAGCCACCGGGATCGTGAGCGGCAGGGCGGCCACCGCCGCCGCCAGCATCTCGAGCCGGTCGCCGAGCAGCACGATCAGGGCCGGCCGGCCGGCCGCGAAGGCGCGGGCGAAGCCGGTCACTCCCGCGCCGGTGCCCGCGGCCACGTCCACCGCCGCGTCGGAGGCGCCGACGGTCTCCACCCGCGCGGTGATCGGCCAGCCGTCGCGCTCGATCGCGGCCACCGTCCGGCCGAAGCGCGCGGACAGGTGCCCGCCCGCCACGTAGAGCTGGAGGGCGAGGCCGGGACGGTCGCGCAGCGCCTCGAGAAGCGGGACCAGGTGGCCGTAGTCCGAGCGGGCCACGGTGACGACGCCGATGGTCCTCGCCATGCTCCCGGATTCTAGCACGCACGCGCCCACCCGATCGGTGGCCGGCCATTCCTTGACAGCGCCGGAAGGCGCAGGCTAGCGTAGCGCGTGGTGAACCGCTACGACGATGTCCGGCTCGACGTCGCCGCGCTCCTGAAGCAGCAGGACGCCTCCGTCGCTCCCGCCGCCCCGGCCGCGCGCAGCGGCGACGGCCTCGGCCCCATCGGACGCCTCGCGAGCCTCGCGCGCCTCTACGCGCTCGGCGCGCTCGTGAAGCTCGGCTGGCACCGGCGCCTCGTCTACGCCAACCTGCGGCTCGACTGGTTCTTCGAGTTCCAGCGCTACTGGGTGGAGGAGCTGGGCAACCGCCCCATCCACCCGCACGACTTCCACTTCCTCTCCGGCGTCTATCGGCAGCGGCTGCAGACGATCTACTTCGAGCAGCTCGAGAAGCCGGAGCTGGCCTCCGACGAGCGGCACCTCGAGGCTTGGCGCGACCACCGGGCCACCTATTACCTCTTCGCCCATGCGTACCGGCTGGCGCTCTCGCCCCTGCGCGTGCATCCGTTCATCCGCTACGTCCCTCGGGGCGGACGCGTGGCCGAATACGGCTGCGGAGCCGCGCCGATCCTCACCGCGTTGGCCCGCCGCTACCGGCACCGCGACCTGCAGCTCGTGGGGGCCGACATCCCGCACCTGCTCTTCCATTTCGCCCGCTGGCGGTTCAGGAAGGACCGCTTCGTGACCATGGTGCCGGTCGAGCCCAACGACGACGCCCCCCTGCCCGGCCTCTACGACACCATCTTCTGCCTGGAGGTCCTGGAGCACCTGCCGCGGCCGCTCGCCGCGCTCGAGCACTTCCACCGCGCGCTGAAGCCGGGCGGCCACCTGGTCTTCGACTACGTGCGCTCCGAGGGCACCGGGCTGGACACCGCCACGTCGCTGCGCGACCGCCTCCCTGCCCTGCGCTTCGTGCTGGACCGCTTCGACATCGTCGAGGGCCGCGTGACCACCGACGGCGCCCACGTGGAGCCGGCGGTGGCCCGGAAACGCTGATCCGGCGCCGCCGCCTGCGGTCCCCGCGGGCCGGGCGGCGGCGCCCGAGCCGGCGCTGGGATCGCCGCACAGAGGCACTCTGCGCGGACGTGGTCGCAGTCGCAGAACTGCTCAGCTCCGCACGGGGTCGAGCTCGAGCCGGGCCGTGCTGAACTTCGGGCTCGACGGGTACGCGTGGTGGTGGTTGTGCCGGCTCTCCCCGCCGGTGAGCCCTGCCAGCACCCGCAGGTTGGTGGCCATCACCAGGAGCGTGCCGAGAGCGCCGCAGCCTACGCGCCCATTCAGGCGGGTGGCTGCGGGGGCAAGTTCGGCAGAGCACACTGCCCGGTCGCGCAGCCAAGGCTCCGGCGGTGGCGCGCGACCCACGCGTAGACGCGCGGCCCCAGGACCGAGGCACCCGGGACGTAGAACAGCGGTAGCAGAGGGTACAACCAGGGGCTGGCCCACATCATCCGGCGGAAGGCGAAGAAGCCTCGGAAGACCTCGCCCCGCCCGGTGACCACGAACATGGCGTCATCGGTATCTGCCCTGGCGAGAAGGGGAAAACGTGAGTCCACCGACTCGCGGTCATTGACGTCATGAAGACGGAAAGCGGGACGGCGCGCAAGCCATGTGCAGAGCGCCAGGGAACGCCTGCAGAAGCCGCATTGCCCGTCGTAGACCACATCAAGCACTTCGCTCCTCACCGCCCGGCCCCGCCCGCGGGGCGAGGATCGTCGTGCACCCAGAAGGGCCGGGTACCGGGCACCCGCTCCGGCTCGTACTCGGCACCCGCAGTCTGCCAGTCGCCGCACCCCTGGCAGAGTTCGGGCACGTCCGTCCAGCGGTGCTCGCGATGGGCTCGGCGCAGCGCGGCGCCGAGATCGGCCCAGGCTGCCTTGAGCGACTGCCTCGCCACGTTGCCCGCCTTGAAGCGGCCCTCGTAGTCCACCGCGCAGGTTACCGCATCGCCGTTCTGATGGATCGCCATCGTGTTGTTCGCCCACGGGCATGCGATACGGAAGGAGCTCCGGTGATCGATCGTATCCGTGCGCACGCTCCCACTCGCCGTCCACTCCAGCATCGGTCGTACCTTGACCTCGGCGCCGCGCACCTTCCAGTACGCGCGAAACTCCTCGACCTCATGGGCGTTCTGCGCCATCCGCGAGAACTGGCAGATGATGACCGGATAGACTTGGCCGCTCCGTGCCTTGCGCTCCAGGAGCTGCTCCACGGCCGCATAGACACGCTCCTGACGGGCCCCGACCCGGATGGACTCGAACGTCGATTGAGTGAGCCCGTCCAAGCTCAAGATGAAGCGCCTCAAGGGCGAGCGCAGGACCCTCTCGATGTTGTCCCACCGGTCCAGCAGCGTACCGTTCGAGTTGAGGACCAGATTGCGGCAGCCAACGTTGGCGGCGTGATCCAGGCGGTCCCACAGCTCACCGTTCCGTCCGAGGATCAGCGCTTCACCGTAGAAGGTCGGCCACAGCTCGCATTCCGGGCTTTCGTACCCGATCTCCTCGGTGATCTTGTCCCAGAGCCACCGCTCCATGTCCCGCCGCGGGCGTACCATCTCCTTGTGACAGCAATGGATACAGCGCAGATTGCAATAGGACGTGTTCTCGACGACAACCTGCGGAGGGAACGAGTGCTCCCGCAACCGCGATTCGATTGTAGCGAGACGCTCTCGGTCCGCCTGTGTGAGGGTCATGCGCAAGTCACCGCCCAGGATCGTAACGCGCTGCAGCGACGCCGGTCAAGGATGCCCGGGCGCGGACAGGACCAAGCCGCGAGGGATGCCGGATGCAAGCACCCCGCTCCGATTCGGTCCGGCATCGAGCTAACCCCTCCGACCCGGAAAGTCGCGCTGGGCGCCGGCGCCGCGGGGGGCGCAGCTACGCGGCGAGCTTCACCCTCTCGCCGACCGGCCGGGCCAGGCGCAGGAGCATGAGCACCCGGATCACCACCCACGACGGGTCGAACTCGAGCCGGCCCATGCTGAACTTGGGGCTCGACGGGTGGGCGTGGTGGTTGTTGTGCAGGCTCTCACCGCCGGTGACCCATGCGAGCACCCGCAGGTTCGTGGCCGAGTTGTTGAGGAAGTTCTTCCGGCCCGCCCAGTGCCCGAGGCCGTTGATGGACGGGGCCAGCACGAACACGTAGAGCACGAAGTGGGTCACCGCCAGGAGCAGGCCCCACGCCGGGCCGAGGACCAGCATCGCCACCGAGATCCCCACCGCCCCGCCCAGGGTTCCCTTGTTGAAGAGGACGCGATCCCAGATGTCGTCCCGGATGTCGCGGGCCCAGCGGGCCAGGGTCTCGGGGTTCCGGGCCTCGCGCACGTAGTAGTAGACGTTGCCGAGCTGGATCTTCCAGAAGCCGTGCACCAGCGGGCTGTGGGGATCCCGCTCGGTGTCGGTGAAGGCGTGGTGCTTGCGATGGACCGCGACCCACTCCCGTCGGTTCTGGCCGGTGGTGAACCACAGGATGAACCGGAAGACCCAGTCGGCGAAAGGATGCAGGTTGAGCGCGCGGTGGGCGAGCCCACGATGCAGGTACACCGACGTGGCGATCACGGCCGCCTGCGTCACCAGGAGCGTGGCGAAGACATACAGGAGCGGTCGAAGCACGTATGGATCTCCTTGTCCTATTTGGTCCTGCGCTCGTGTTGTTGGGGTTGCCCGCTCGTGGGAACGCCGGCCCCGCCACCCGCTGCCTTGAGGCCCGACACTGCGTCAAGGCTAGCACATTCCGCGAGCTTCGGGGGAGACAAACGTGCTACGACGCCGTCTTGGGGTCGAGCAGGTCCCTCAGGCCGTCGCCCAGCAGGTTGAGGCCGAGCACGGTCAGGGCGATCGCCCCGCCGGGGAAGATCGCGTACCAGGGGTTGAGGCCCAGGAACGCCTGGGCCTCCCGCAGCATGAGCCCCCAGGAGGGGTTCGGCGGCTGGGTGCCGAGCCCCAGGTAGGACAGACCGGCCTCGGCCAGGATCGCCACCGGGAAGCTGATGGTGGCCTGGACGATCAGGGGAGGAATCGTGTTGGGGAGGATGTGCCGGCGGATGAGGGCCCCGTCCCCGGCGCCCAGCGCCCGGGCCGCCACCACGAAGTCCCGATCGCGGAACTCGAGGAAGCTCGCGCGGGTGAGTCGCGCGAAGACGGGCAGGAACGCGACGCCGATCGCGACCATGGAGATGCTGAGGGTGGGCCGGAACACCGCGGCGAGCAGCAGCGCGGACAGGATGGCCGGGAAGCCCTGGATCGCGTCCACCAGGCGCATGAAGACCTCGTCGAGCCAGCCGCCGAAGTAGCCCGAGATCATGCCGAAGGCCACGCCGACCATCATCCCGATCCCCACCGCGATCACGCCCACCAGGATCGACGTGATCGCTCCCCGCATCACCCGCGAGAGCAGGTCGCGCCCGAACTGATCCGTGCCCAGGGGGTGCGCCCCGCTCGGGCCCTGGAGCCGCCCCGAGATGGACATCTCCAGGGGATCGCGGGGGGTGTAGACCAGGCTCACCGCGGCGGTGACCAGCAGGCCCAGGGTGATGACGAGGCCGATCAGGAAGGTGACGTGGCGGCCGGGGCGCCTACGCATGCCGGGCCCCTCACCCCTGCCCTCTCCCCGGCGGGGAGAGGGGAATCGAGGCGTCAGCCATAGCGGATCCGGGGGTCGAGTACTCCGTAGAGGATGTCCACCGCCGCGTTGACCGTGACGATCATCGAGGCCACGAAGAGCACCACCCCCTGCACCACCGGCAGATCCCGGGCGCTGATGGCGGCCAGGGTGAGCCGCCCGAGCCCGGGCAGGTAGAACACCGATTCGAGGATGATGCTGCCCGCCAGGAGCTGGCCGAGCTGCACCCCGGCCACCGTCACGATGGGGATGAGCGCGTTGCGCAGGGCGTGGCGGAACAGCACCCGCCGCTCCGCGAGGCCCTTGGCGCGCGCGGTCTTGACGTACTCCTCGCGGAGCACCTCGAGCACCGCCGACCGGGTGGTGCGCGCCAGCACCGCGAACTGGAAGAGCCCCAGCGCCGCCGCGGGCAGCAGGAGCGAGCGCAGCGCCGGCCACACCCCCTGCCCCCAGCCGTCGAAGCCGCCCGCCTGGACCCAACCGAGGTGCACCGAGAACAGCAGGATCAGGAGCAGGCCTGCCCAGAACCCGGGCACCGCGACGCCCAGCTGGGACAAGGTCATGGTGAGGTAATCGCCCAGGCGCCGGTGACGCGTGGCCGCGAAGACGCCCAGCGGGATGGCCGCCGCGATCATCAGCCCCGCGGCCAGCAGGGTGAGGGGCAGGGTCACCGCGAGCCGCGAGAGGATCAGGGTGGACACCGGCAGGTCGTACTGGATCGAGCGCCCGAGATCGCCGCGCAGGGCGCGTCCGATCCACTGCAGGTACTGGACGGCGACCGGGCGGTCGAGCCCGAGCTCGCGCCGGAGGCGCGCCACCGAATCCGGGTTGGCCTCGATCCCGAGGATGATCAGGGCCGGATCACCCGGCAGCACCCGCACCACCACGAAGACCAGCAGGGACACGAAGAGGAGGGTGGCCGCGAGCGCGGCGACCCGGCGAAGGACGTAGCGGTGCACCTACCGCCCCCTCACCCGTTCCCTGCTGTCCCCGCGGGGCCAAGGCGCGCCCCTTTCCCTCTCCCCTCTGGGGAGAGGCCAGGGTGAGGGGCTCAAGAGCTCGTCACTTCTGCCAGGCCACCTCGGACAGGTCCTGCACGGGTGCAGGCAGATCCTTCCAGATGCCGGTCACGCCCTTCTTGGCGATGACCAGACGCGGATGCATGTAGAGCCACACCGCCGGCGCCTCGTTGGCCAGCATCTCCTGCATCTTCACGAAGAGCTCCCGCCGCTTCTTGTCGTCCACCGTGACCTGGGAATCCTGGTACAGCTTCTGGAAGGCGGGGCTGTCCCAGCGGAAGTAGTACTTCGGGTTGGCGAAGTTGCCGATGTCCCAGGCCTCGGCGTGGCCGATGATCGACATGTCGTAGTCGGGGTTCTGGCAGGGGGCCAGGCAGAAGACCTGCGAGAGCCACTGGCCCCACTCGATCTGCTGGATCGTGGCCCGGATGCCCACCTTGGCGAGCTGGCTCGCCACCACCTCGGCGGAGCGCACCGTGTAGTAGTACTGGGGCGCCACCTTGAAGACGGCGTCGAAGCCGTTCGGATAGCCCGCCTCGGCGAGGAGCTTCTTGGCCTTGGCCGGGTCGTAGCCCACGCGCTTCGAGACGTCCACGTAGTAGGGATTGGTCGGGTCCACGTTCGAGCCCAGGATCTTCCCGTACCCGAACATCGCCCCCTTGAGGACCTCTTCCTTGTTGATCGCGTGGGTGATGGCCAGCCGCACCCGCTTGTCGGAGTAGGGCTTCTTGCTGTTGTTCATCGACAGCGTCACGTCGTTGGTGGTGTCGCCCACGATGACCTGCAGGCGCCCGTCCTTCTTGAGCTCGTCCACGCTCTCGGGCCCGATGCCGAAGCCGGAGACATCGATGTCGCCGGACTTGAGAGCGGCCAGGGTGGAGTTCGGATCGGGGATGAACCGGAAGACCACCCGGTCCAGCTTGGGCAGCCCCTTCACCCAGTAGTCCTTGTTCTTGAGCAGCACGATGCGGTCGCCGCGTACCCACTCCGACACCGTGAAGGGCCCGGTGCCGATGGGCTGGCTCTTGAGCGAGTCCACCGCCTCGCGGGGATAGATCACCGAGCCCTGGCGCGCCATGGTGTACAGGAAGGTCGCGTCCACCCGCTTGAGCGCCACCGTCACCGTGTAATCGTCCTTGACGATGACGTCCTGGATCGCGTCGTACTGGACCCGGTAGGGATGCTTGGTCTCCGGGTTCACCGCCCGGTCGAGCGCGAACTTGACGTCGGCCGCCTTCATCTCGCGCCCGTTCGAGAAGCGGACGCCCTTCCTGAGGAAGAACGTGTAGTTCCGGTTGTCGGTCGTGTACCACCGCTCGGCGAGCCACGGCACCATCTTGCCGGTGCGGTCGATCTTGATCAGGCCTTCCTGGACGTTGTCGAAGACCACCGCCGCGATGGCCGAGGAGGGGTTGCTGGTGAGGTCGAGCCCCGGGGGCTCGGTGGGGACCTGGACCACCAGGGCGGACGGGGTCTGGGCGGCGACCGGCGCCGCAACCGTCGCCACGCAGAGGGCGGCGATCACCATGGGAACGACCAATCGCTTCATCCGACTCTCCTCCCCGTGAAGTACTCGACCGTGCGACGCAGGCCTTCGTCGAAGTCCACCAGCGGCTCGTAGCCGAGGTCGCGCTTGGCCGCGCTCACGTCGGCCAGGGTGTGCGGGACGTCCCCGACGCGGCTCGGCGAGTGCGTCCGCGGCAGCGCCCGCCCGAACATCCGCTCGAGCTTGCCGATGATCTCGAGCAGGCTCGTGCGGCTGCCGCAGCCCACGTTGTAGCTCCGGCCGGAGGCCCGGGGGGCCTCGGCCCGCGCGGCCAGCAGGTTGGCCGAGACCACGTTGTCGATGTAGGTGAAGTCGCGCGACTGGGTGCCGTCGCCGTGGACCTGGAGCGGCTTGCCCTGCTGCCCCCAGAGGATGAAGCGCGGGATCACCGCCGCGTACTCGCTCTTGGGATCCTGCCGGGGACCGAACACGTTGAAGTAGCGCAGGCCGACCGTCTCCACCCCCATGAGCCGGGTCCACACCGAGGCGTACAGCTCGCCCGCCACCTTGGTGGCCGCGTAGGGCGAGATGGGGGCGGTGGGCTGGTCCTCGCGCTTGGGTAGGTCGGGCCGGTCGCCGTACACCGACGACGACGAGGCGTAGACCACGCGGGGCTTTCGCTTCTGCCGGGCCGCCGCGTGCAGGATGTGCAGCGTGCCGGTCACGTTGGAGGCGTTGGCCCCGAGCGGGTCGGCCACCGAGCGCGGCACCGAGCGCATCGCGGCCTGGTGGAACACCGCGCTCACGCCGCGCATCGCCCGCTCCACCGTCTTGAAGCTGGTGAGGTCGCCGCGGACGATCTCGAGCCGGCGGTTGCCGCGGGCGAAGTCCAGGTTGGCCCGGCTGCCGGTGGAGAAGTTGTCCAGCACCCGCACCCGGTGGCCCTCGCCCAGGAGCCGCTCGACGATGTGAGAGCCGATGAAGCCCGCACCGCCGGTGACGAGAAAGAGAGATGAGGGAGCCATAAGTGTGCGTGAACAGCGGGCTAATTATGGCGGTGGGGGCGGGACAAAGTCAATGAACAGAAGGGCGGGACGCGCGGGCCGCCCAGGTCTCCCGGGTCAGCACGTGGTAGCTCACCCGCACGCCCTTGTACTCCCGGAGCCCGCGGCGCTCGAAGCCGAGCTTGTCCAGCACCCGCTGGGAGGCCTGGTTGGCGGGATAGGTCACCGCCACCACCCGCGCCAGGCCGAGCGGCCCCAGGGCGTGCGCGACCAGGGCCTCCGCCGCCTCGGTGGCGATGCCCCGCCCCCAGGCGCCCCGCGTCAGGCGGTAGGCGACCTCGACGTCCGGCTCGGATCCCGGCCGGGCATCGCCGGCGTCCGGCATCCGGATGAGCGCGCCGACCCCGTGAAACGCGCGGTCGGCGCGCCCCTCGATCCGCCAGAAGCCCAGGGGCTCGTACTCGCCGCGCTCGCTCTCGCGGATGCGCCGGCGGGCGCGCGCCGCGGTCTCGGCGGGAGTCCTGACGCCGGCCGGGCTGCCCACGTAGCGCATGACCTCGGGGTCGCTGTCGAGCGCGATCAGATCGGCCTCGTCGGAGGCGGCGAGCGGGCGCAGACGCAGGCGGGCGGTCTCGAGCACGGGCGTCATCGCGTGCCCCCTTCTTAGCACGCCGGCACGCCGGGATCAGGTCTTACATTCCGACACTTCGTCTCCGCCGGGGCGCCGCGGACCCGACCTCGGCTTGACTGGCCGGGCCCCCGAAGCTATTGTTCCAGCACCCAGATGCCCCACCCTGCGCCAGCCGTCACGAACCATCTCGAGGAGGCTCTCATGCGCCGTCTGCTCGTCGCCAGCCTTGCCCTGCTCTTCGCCGTCGGCCTCGGGCTCGTGCCCCCGGCCTCGGCCCAGACGAGGGAAGAAACCCTTATCTACTCGCTCCAGTCGGACGTCGACAACTGGGACCCGCCCAACTCCGTCCTTCGCGAGGCGATCATCCTCGGCTACCACGTCTTCGATCACCTGGCGGTGCGGGATCTCAAGACCCGGCGGGTGATCCCGAACCTGGCCACCTCCTGGAAGGCCGTCGACGACACCACCTGGGAGGTGAAGCTGCGCCAGGGCGTCAAGTTCCACGACGGCACCCCCTTCACCGCCAAGGACGTCAAGGCCACCTTCGATCGCGTGCTCAACCCCGCCAACAAGATGACCGCGCGGGGCAACCACGCCAAGATCAAGGCGGTCGAGATCGTGGACGACCACACCGTCCGCTTCAAGACGGACGGGCCGTACCCGCTCTTCGTCGAGCGGCTCACCGCCCAGGTCATGCAGTCGGACAAGGTGATCCGCGAGAAGGGTCACGAGTGGATGCAGGAGAACCCGATCGGGACCGGCCCCTACAAGCTGGTGAAGTGGAGCCGGAAGCAGGAGCACCTGCTGGTGCGCAACGACGACTACTGGGGGCCGAAGCCAGCCTTCAAGTACGTCCGCATCCGCATCATCCCCGAGAAGGCCACCGAGATCGCCGAGCTGCTCTCGGGCGGCGTCGACATCATCAAGGCGGTGCCACCGGACCAGATGGACGTCATCAACAAGTCCGGGGGGGCCCGCACCGCGACCTCCCCGATCCTGCGCACCGCCATGCTCCAGCTCGACCAGGCGGCCCGCAGCGGCCCCAACCCCTTCACCGACGTGCGGGTGCGCCGGGCCGCCAACCTGGCGGTGGACTCCGACGCCATCATCAAGCACGTGCTGAACGGGCTCGGCGACCGGGTGGCCACCGGCATCAACCCGATGGCCTTCGGCTGGGACGCGAACCTCAAGCCCTACAAGCAGGACATCGCCCAGGCCAAGAAGCTCCTGGCCGACGCGGGCTTCCCGAACGGGGTGGACATCACGTTCAACGAGGGCCCGCCCATCGTGGAGCCGGCGATCCAGCAGACCAACGACGCCATCGTGGCCGACATGACGAAGGCCGGCTTCCGGGTCAAGCGCAACTACATCGGCGACAACACGGTCCTGGTAGCGCGCATCAAGGACGGCAAGGGCGGCCCCATGTTCAACTGGTCGTGGGGCTACTACTCGGTCTTCGACGCCGACGCCATCCTGTACGACGTGTTCAAGTGCGGCGAGAACTACAGCTACTACTGCAACCCGGCCCTCGACGACCTGATCAGCCAGGGCCGCTCCACCCTCGACGCCAAGAGGCGGGCGGAGATCTACGTGAAGGCCCAGAAGCTCCTCTTCGACGACGCGGCCTACCTCTACAAGTGGGGGCTGCGCGGCGTGTGGGGCATCTCGAACCGGGTCGAGTACCAGGCGCCCGCCGACGAGGTGGACCGGATGTTCACCGTCACTCCGCGGAAGAAGTAGGCAGAGCGGCCTCCCCCCTCACCCAACCCTCTCCCTCGACGGGGGGAGGGTTGGGTGAGGGGGTTCGTCATGAAGCGCTACGCCCTCCGGCAGATCGCCCAGCTCGCGGTCGTCATCGTCGGGATCTCCATGCTCGCCTTCGCGATCCTGCACGTGATCGGCGACCCGGTCACCCTGCTCCTACCCCAGAACGCGGGCAAGGAGGAGTACGCGCGCTACTACAAGCTGCTCGGCCTGGACCAGCCGATCTACGTGCAGTACTGGAAGTTCGCGAGCCGGGCGGTGCAGGGCGACTTCGGTAAATCGTGGTACACCGACACCCCCGCCTTCAAGCTCGTCATGGAGCGCATGCCGCCGACCCTGTACCTGACCACCGCGGGCCTCGGGATGGCGCTCCTCATCTCCCTGCCCCTCGGCATCGTGGCCGCGCTCAAGCGCCACTCGTTCGTGGACAACCTGTGCACGATGGGCGCGGTGATGGGCCAGGCGATGCCGATCTTCTGGCTCGGCATCATGCTCATCATCATCTTCGCGGTGCGCCTCAAGGCGCTGCCGGCCTCCGGATACGGGACGTGGCAGCACTTCCTGATGCCCGCCTTCACCCTGGGCGCCTTCCTGGCCCCGATCACCATGCGGCTGGTCCGCTCGGGCGTGATCGAGGTCATGAACATGGAGTACATCAAGACCGCGCGTGCCAAGGGCGTGGCCGAGTGGCGGGTCGTGGTCAAGCACGCCTTCCGCAACGCGTGCATCCCGGTCATCACGGTGCTCGGCCTGCAGTTCGGCCAGCTGCTGGGCGGCGCCATCGTGACCGAGACCGTGTTCGCCTGGCCGGGGGTCGCCACCCTCACGGTGGACTCGATCCGGAACCAGGACTTCCCGGTGGTGCAGTGCGCGGTCGTCCTGCTCGCTCTCATCATCGTCTCGATCAACTTCGTGGTGGACATGATCGTCGGCTACATCGACCCCCGCATCCGGGTGGGAGCGTGAGCGCGGTGGGCGCCGGCGAGGTGGCTCTCGAGGGTCCCGACGCGACCGCCGGGCGCCCGGCGGCGGCCCGCCGCTCCCTGCGCCGGCTGTGGCGGCTCAAGTGGGGCGTCGCCGCCGCGGTGGTCATGCTCCTGATCGTCCTCGTCACGCTCGCCGCCCCGTGGCTGGCGCCCTTCAGCCCGGTGGAAGTCGACATCAGGCACCGCCTCGGGCCCCCGGCCTGGATGCAGGGCGGCACCACCGAGCACTGGCTGGGCACCGATCAGATCGGGCGCGATCTCCTCTCGCGCATGATCTACGGCGGTCGGGTCTCGCTCCTGATCGGGGTGGCGGCGGTGCTGGTCTCCTCCACCATCGGAGTGCTGCTTGGGCTGAGCGCCGGCTACTTCGGAGCCAAGACCGACTGGATCATCATGACGCTGGTCAACGTCATGCTGACCTTTCCGTTCGTGCTGCTGGCCCTCGCGGTCATCGCGGTCCTCGGCCCGAGCCTGCTCAACATGGTGATCGTGCTCGGGGTGGCCGACTGGCCTCTCTACGCGCGGGTGATCCGCGCGGAGACCCTGGCCATCCGGGAGCGCGACTTCATCACCGCGGGTCGCGCGCTCGGCATGAGCCATCTCCGGATCGTCTTCCGGCAGATCCTGCCGAACCTGGTCTCGGTCATCGTGGTGATCGCCACCCTGCAGGTCGCGCGGGTGATCATCCTCGAGTCGTTCCTGTCCTTCCTGGGCCTCGGGGTTCAGCCTCCCACCCCCGCGTGGGGCAACATGCTGGGCGAGGGGCGCGTCTACATGCTGAACTCGTGGTGGATCGCCGCCTTCCCCGGGGCCGCCATCTTCGTCACCACGCTCGTGATCAACCTCATGGGCAACGCGCTCCGAGATTGGCTCGACCCCCACATGAAGCTATGAGGGCGGGGGCGCGGGCCCGGCGGGGGCGGGCCCGGCGTCCCGAGGACTCGCCTCGACGCCGCGGCTCGCTCGGGCAGAGCGAGCTGCGACCCCCCATCCCCGGAGGGGGCGGCGCGAGGGCTGCCGACCCGTGCCGGCTTGCTCGCTCTGCCACTGCGCTTCGCGCGGCGCTACGGCTCGCCCTGAGGGACGCCGGGACCGCCCCCGCCGGGCCCGCGCCCTCGCGCCGGTTACTTGTAGCCGGATCCGGCCTTCCGGTACTCCTCGCGCGGCGGCGAGAAGATGTCGAGGACCAGCGCCCGCTTGTCGGTGGCGCGGCCGCCGTGCGGCACGTGGGGCGGCGTCTGCCAGAAGTCGCCCGCCTTGACGTGATGCTCGACGCCGTCCTGGATGCGGATCCACTCGCCCTCGAGGCAGACACCCCACTGCTCGTTGGGGTGGGCGTGAACCGGGGACACCGAGCCGGGCTCGATCTCCACCACCGAGAGCATGAGGTGCTCGCCGGGGAACACGCGGGCGGTCAGCCCCTCCGCGAGCCTCCGGGGAATCCCGCCCTCCTTCAGGTTGTGAAAGCACGACGCGTCGGTCATGATCGGCTCCTTTCGTCCGAAGTGCGATTCTAACAGGAGATCCGAGTGCGATTTTTTCTCGCGATGCTGTCGCACGAGACCAACACGTTCAGCAACGTGCCCACCGACCGCGCCCAGTTCGAGGCGCGCGACCTCTCCTACGGCGGCGAGATCGTCGAGAGGTTCCGCGGCACCGGCACCTGCCTCGGCGGAATGATCGGAGCCGCCGAGCGCCTCGGCGTCACCCTGGTGCCGTCGGTGGCCGCCGCGGCCTCGCCGGCCGGCTACGTCACCCGCGACATCTACGAGCACGTCAAGCAGCGCATGCTGACCGACCTCGAGGCGGCGGGCCGTCTCGAGGGAGTGCTCCTGGACCTGCACGGAGCGATGGTCCCGGAGGGGGTGGACGACGGAGAGGGCGACATAATCGCGGCGGTGCGGCAGGTTGTGGGCGCCGGCGTGCCGATCGCGGTGACCCTCGACTTCCACGGCAACCTCGGCCGGGACATGGTCGACAAGGCCGACCTGCTCCACGGGTACAAGACGTATCCGCACGTGGACATGGCCGCGCGCGGCGCGGAAGCGGCGGAGCGCCTGGTCCAGGTCGTGGGCGGCCGCCTCAAGCCCACCGCGGCGTGGCGCAAGCCGCCGCTGCTGCCGCCCCTGGGGTGCCAGGGCACCACCCGCGGTCCGATGCGGCGGCTCTACGACCTGGCCGACGAGATGGAGAAGGACCCGAAGGTGATCTCGGTGTCGGTGTTCGCGGGCTTCCCCCACGCCGACATCCCCGACGCGGGCCTCGGCATCTACGTGGTCACCAACGACGACCGGGCCCTCGCCGAGCGTCTGGCCGGCCGCCTCGCCCGGGTGGCGTGGGAGCACCGGCACGAGTTCCTCCACAGCGCGCTGTCGGTGAAGGAGGCGGTCGCCAGGGCCCTCGCGGCGGACGGCGGGCCGATCGTGCTCGCGGACATGGCCGACAACACCGGCGGGGGAGCCGCCGGCGACGGCACCGAGATCCTTCGCGAGCTGCTGCGGGTCGGCGCGCGCAGCACCACCGTGGCCTGCATCTGGGACGCGGCGGCCGTCCGGGCCTGCGCCGAGGCCGGCGTGGGCGCCCGCGTCACCCTCGACGTGGGCGGGAAGGTGGACGACCGCCACGGGGCGCCGGTGCGGATCACCGGCACCGTGCGCACGCTCTCCGACGGCCGGTTCGTGCATCGCGGACCCATGATGAACGGTCTGCCCGGTCGGCTCGGTCCCACCGCGGTGCTGGACGCGGGCGACGTGAAGGTGATACTCATCACCTACCGCTGGCAGACCCTCGACCCGGAGATGATCCGGTTCGTCGGGATCGACCCGCTCAGGGAGAAAATTCTCGTCGTGAAGTCCACGATCCACTACCGCGCGGCGTTCGAGCCGATCGCCAGGGAGATCATCGAGGTGGACGCGCCCGGGCTTTCCTCGTCCAACCTGGCGCGGTTTCCGTACCGGCGCATCCGGCGCCCCATCTTCCCGCTCGATCCCGATACGGTATACGAGCCGGAGTAGAAGGAGGCCCAGCATGTCGTTCAGCGGCTTCACCCCGTCCGACTTCAAGGTGTTCGAGATCCCGGAGTTCAAGCCCCGGATGGAGGCGATCAGGACCCGCATCCGACCCAAGCTGGAGGCGGTCGGGCGGGAGCTCTCGCCCGACGTGGCGCGCATCGGTGGGGTGGAGACCTTCACGCACGTGGCCAAGCACGCGCGGCGCACCGTGACCCCCCCCGACGACACGTGGGTGGCCTTCGCCCGGGACCGGCGCGGGTACAAGAAGCACTGCCATTTCAAGGTCGCGATCTCGCGGAGCGGCGTCCGCTTCCTGTTCGAGGCCGGCCCCGAGCACGCGCAGAAGAAGCGCTGGGTCGCCGCCTGGAAGCGCCACAGCCGGCAGCTCGTCCCGGTCCTCCGCCGGGCGAAGGGGCTCGGCTGGTTCAAGGACGAGCACGACGAGGCGCCGTCGGCCATCCTCACCGACCTGCCCACGGACGCGGTGACGCGGCTCGGCGAGGAGCTGCTGCGCACCCGCGATGGCCAGTTCGTCCTCGGTCGCTGCGTGTCCGCGGAGGAAGCCGTCAAGTGGAAGCCGCGCGAGTACGCGCGAGCCGCGCGCGAGACCTTCCACCTGCTGGCTCCGCTGTACCGCTTGCGGTGACCGGCTCCGCGATCTTCGACATGGACGGGGTCCTGATCGACAGCGGGGCGCACCATCGCCACGCGTGGCACGCGCTGCTGGCCGAGCTCGGCGCCGAGCCCGCCCATCCCGAGCACTGGCGCCTGACCATCGGCCGCCCCAGCGAGGAGGCCATCCCGCTGCTCCTCGGGCGCCGCCTGAGCGGAGCCGAGGCGCGCCGGCTGGCCCGCCGCAAGCGCGACCTGTACCAGGAGCGGGCGCAGGCCGGGATGGAGCCGGTGGCCGGGGTGCCGCAGTTCCTGGAGGCGCTGGCCCGGCGCGGCATCCCGCGCGCCGTCGGCACCTCGGCATCCCGGTGGGACGCCGAGCGCCTCCTCGACGACCTCGGGCTCCTCCGCTACTTCGAGGTCGTGGTGACCGCCGACGACGTGATGCTGGGCAAGCCCGATCCGGAGGTCTGGACGCAGGCGGCCCGCCAGCTCCGCGTCGCGCCGGCGACCTGCATGGTCTTCGAGGACGCGCCGGTGGGCGTGCAGGCGGCGCGCGCGGCCGGCATGCGGGTGGTCGGCGTGACCACCGCGCACACCGACGCGGAGCTGCGCGCCGCCGGCGCCGAGAGCACGATCCCGGACTTCCAGGAGGCCGAGTGGAGCCGCATCGCCCGGGGGTGAGCGCGGCCGGGTTCTGGGAGGGCCTCTACGCCGGCGGCCAGGACGGCTGGGAGCTGGGCGGCCCCGCGCCGGCGCTGGAGGACTGGCTGGAGCGCGGCGGGCGGTTTGAGGTCGCCAGGCGTGCTCCGGGCGGGTTGTCCGCGGACGGGGGGAGTGCGGGGGCCATGTCTGGGCCCCCGCAGATGAAGAGCCTGAAGAATGAGACCGTCATCAGCCCTCCGCAAATCGCCGTCCCGGGCTGCGGTCGCGGCCACGACGCGAGGCTCCTGGCCCGCCACGGCTACCGCGTCACCGCGTTCGACTTCGCCGACGCTGCGGTGGCCGAGGCCCGCCGCCTCGCCGCGGCCGACGGGGTGGCGGTGGCGGTGGAGCAGCGCGACGTCTTCACGCTCGCGCGCGACTACACGGGCGCCTTCGACGGGGTGTGGGAGTACACCTGCTTCTGCGCGATCGATCCCGCCCGCCGCGAGGAGTACGCGCGCGTGCTCCATGCCATCCTGCGGCCGGCCGGCCGGCTGCTCGCCTGCTTCTACCCCCTGCGCGAGGGCGACGGCGGGCCGCCCTTTCCGGTCTCGCGCGAGGCCATCGACCGCGCGCTCGCCGGGCGCTTCACGGTGCTCCGCGCCGGCCCGCCGGGCCGCTCGGCGGAGCACCGCCGGGGGCTCGAGTGGCTCGTCGAGGCCCGGCGGACCTGAGCGCGTTGACCGGTCGCGCGGGGGCGTGCTACGGTTGGGCACTTTTCGCTCGCCACCCGAGAACCCGAGCCCTAATGAGGAGGCCCTTCATGAAGTCTCCCCGCATTCGGTCGATCCTGACCGCACTCGCCACGCTGGCGCTGCTCGCCGCCTCCGCGGTCCCGGCGGCAGCCCAGGCCCAGACCATCAAGATCGGCACCCTCTACGACCACTCCGGCCCCTTCTCCGCCGCCGGCTCGCTGAACTGCTGGCGCGGCGCCAAGATGATCATCGACTACGTCAACGAGAAGGGCGGCGTGCTCGGCAAGTACAAGATCGTCCAGGTGGACGGCGACAGCCAGTCCAAGGCCGACGTGGCCATCAACGAGGCCGAGCGGCTGCTCAACGTGGAGAAGGTCGACATCCTGGCCGGCATCTACTCCAGCGCCCACGCGGTGCCCATCGCGGAGCGGGTGGACAAGCAGAAGAGGTTCCTCTGGATCACCACCGCCATCGCGGACGCGGTGGTGCTCGACCGGAACCTGCAGTACACCTTCCGGCCGCAGCCCAACGGCAGCCTCTTCGGCACCGGGAGCGTGGACTACATCGCGGCTTACGCGCAGGAGAAGCTCAAGAAGGCGCCCAAGGACGTCCGCATCGCGATCATCTACGAGGACGGCCCCTACGGCGCCGGCGTCGCCGCGGCCAACGAGTCCGAGGGCAAGAAGGTGGGCATGCAGATCGTGCTCAAGGAGGGCTACTCGGCGCAGGCCGCCGATCTCTCCTCCCTCGTGACCAAGCTGCGGGCGGCGCGGCCGGACGTGCTCTTCCACACCGGCTACAACCCCGACATCAACCTCTTCCTGCGCCAGGCCAAGGAGCAGGGCCTGCGCCTGAAGGCCTACATGGGCCACGGGGCCGGCCACAGCCAGCTCGACAAGCTGAAGGAGGCCTTCGGCAACGACGTGGAGGGCTTCCACACCGCGGACCCGCCCGCCTCGCAGCTCATCGACCCGAAGAACCTGAAGCCGGGCGTGGCCGCCCTGACCCAGGAGATGGTCAAGCGCTACAAGGCCTTCGAGCCCAACATCCCGGTCAACAACATCGCCCCGCACGTCTCGATGGGCTTCAACAACATGTGGATCCTGCTCAACGACGTGCTGCCGCGGGCCATCCAGAAGCACGGTGGCTGGAGCGCGGAGGCGCTGGCCAAGGCGGCCCGCGAGACCGACATCCCCGAGGGCGGCACCATGCAGGGCTACGGGGTGAAGTTCCTCGGCGAGGGCAACCGCATGCGGGGGCAGAACGAGCGCGCGGTCGCCGCGGTGTACCAGGTGGTCGAGGGCCAGTTCCGCCACGTGTGGCCCAAGATCATCGCCTCCCCCAACCCGCCCGTGGTGCTGCCCGCCTCGTCCCCCTGGGCGGCGCGCTAGCCTGATCGATCTCGCGCGGCGGGGGCCCGGACGGCTCCCGCCGCGCCGGTCCCACCCGTGCTGACCGTCAACCGGCTCACCAAGCAGTTCGGCGGCTTCACCGCGCTCAACGGGGTCTCCTTCGAGGTGAAGGAAGCCGAGATCCTCGGCCTCATCGGCCCCAACGGCTCCGGCAAGACCACCTGCTTCAACTGCGTCTCCGGGGCGCTGCGGCCGACGTCCGGCTCGGTCCGCTTCAAGGACCACGACATCGCGGGGCTCACCCCCGACGCGATCTGCCACCGCGGGCTCGCCCGCACCTTCCAGATCCCCCGGCCGTTCCGCAAGCTCTCGATCCTGGAAAACGTCGCGGTGGCCGCCCACTTCGGCGCCGCCCGGCGCAACACCGAGGCCGAGGCGCGGGAGCGCGCGCGCGAGGTCCTGGCCCTGGTGGGGCTGCCCACCGATCCGCAGGCGGTCACCTCGACCCTGGGCGCGGGCGGGCTCAAGAAGCTCGAGCTGGCCCGGGCCCTCGCCACGCGGCCCACCCTGCTCCTGGCCGACGAGAGCCTGGGCGGGCTCGATCCCGCCGAGATGCACGACGCGGCCGAGATGCTCCGCCGGATCCGCGGCGAGCTCGGCATCACCATCGTGTGGGTGGAGCACATCATGAGCACCCTGCTCCGGGTGGTGGATCGCCTGGTCGTCCTCGACCACGGCGAGAAGATCGCGGAGGGTGGACCGCGGGAAGTGGCCGAGAATCCCCAGGTGATCGAGGCGTACCTGGGCGAGAAGGTGGTGCTGAGCTGATGCTGGAGCTCTCCGGGGTCACCGCGGGCTACGGGGCGTTCACCGCCCTCTGGGACGTGAGCCTGCGGGTGAGCGCGGGCGAGGCGGTGGCGGTGGTGGGTCCCAACGGAGCCGGCAAGACCACGCTGCTGCGGGCGATCTCCGGGCTCATCGCGCCGCGCGCTGGCCGGATGACGTTCGAGGGCGCCGAGCTGGCCGGGCGGCCCGCCTACGACATCGTGGCGCACGGCATCGCGCACGTGCCGGAGGGGCGCCGGCTCTTTCCCCAGCTCACGGTCGCCGAGAACCTCAAGATGGGCGCGTTCCTGGCCTCGGCCCGCGTGCACTTCCACGAGAGCCTCGAGCGCGTCTACACGCTCTTCCCGGTCCTGGCCGAGCGGCGGACCCAGCGCGCGGGCAGCCTCTCGGGCGGGGAGCAGCAGATGCTCGCGGTGGGCCGCGCTCTCATGTCGCGCCCCAAGCTGATCCTCTTCGACGAGCCCTCGATGGGGCTCGCCCCGGTCATGGTGCTGCGGCTCTTCGACCTGATCCGCCGGGTGCGGGAGGAGGGCTACACGATCCTGGTGGTCGAGCAGAACGTCCGCCAGGTGCTGAAGCTGGTGGACCGCGCCTACCTGCTGGAGGTCGGCCGCATCAAGATGGAAGGCCGCGCGGCCGAGCTGGCCGAGCAGGACTTCGTGCGTCAGGCCTACGTGGGCCTCTGAGCCGTGATCGAGCCCATCTTCCTCCTCGAGGCGGTGGTCAACGGCATCCTGCTCGGCGGGGTGCTCGCCCTCCTGGCCCTCGGGCTCAACCTGATCTTCGGGGTCATCGACATCGTCTGGATCGCGTACGTGGACCTGGTCGCCCTCTGCATGTACGCGGTGTACTTCCTGGTCACGCTCTACGGCTGGCCGCTCTGGCTGGCCGGACTGGCCTCCGTCGGGTGCGGCGCGGCGCTGGGCGTGCTGGTGCACCTGCTCATCATCACCCCCATCCTGTCGAGCCCGCCCATCAACCAGCTGCTCGCCACCGGGGGCCTCCTCTTCTTCGTCCAGTCGGCGGCCACCCTCCTGTGGAGCACCGATCACCGCTCCATTCGCGTGAGCCTGCCCACGCTCGAGGTAGGCGGCATCTTCATCTCCTTCAGCCGGCTGCTCGCCTTCACGCTCGCCATCCTGGCCATGATCGGGCTCTACCTCTTCCTCACCCGCACCTACACCGGCACCGCCATCCGCGCGGTGAGCCAGGATCGCGAGGCAATCGCCCTCATGGGGGCGCGCCCCCAGCGGCTCTACGTGGTGACCTCGGCGGTGGGCGGTGCGATGGCAGGGGTGGCGGGCGCCCTGCTGATCATCCAGTACGCGGTGCATCCCTACTTCGGCGGGGCCTTCGGCCCCCTCACCTTCATGATCTGCGTCCTGGGGGGCCTCGGCAACATGGTCGGCGCCTTCTTCGCCGCCTTCATCATGGCCCAGGTGATCTCGGTGGGCGGGGTGATGGTCTCGACCGAGATGGGCTACGTGATCGCGTTCGTCATCTTCATCGTGCTCATGTTCGTCCGCCCAGGCGGCATCTTCGCGAAGCGCGGATGACCGCCACCCTCCGGGCGCTCGGGCTGCTCGCGCTGGTGGCGATGGCGCTGGTGCCGGTCCTGCCCCTGGGCCCGGCCGAGGAGTACATCTGGCACGTGATCATCCAGATATTCCTCTGGTCGTTCATCGGCAACGCGTGGTCCCTCATGGGGCGTTTCGGCCTCGTCTCGCTCGGCCACGGCGCCTTCCTGGGGGTCGGCGCCTACGCCACCGTGCTCCTCTGGAACTTCTTCGGGATGACGCCGTGGGCGGGCGCGCCCCTCGCGGTCCTCCTCACCGTCGCGCTGGCTCTGGTGATCGCCTATCCCTGCTCGCGCTTCCAGGTGGTCGGCCACTACTTCGCCCTCGTCACGCTCGCGGTGGGCGAGGTGGTCCGCCTGTGGATCGTGGCCGAGCGCGACTGGACCGGGGGCTCGCTCGGGGTGAGCCTCAAGACCGGCGGCACCGCTTCCGACCTCTGGACGCTGCAGTTCGCCGACAAGCGCGTGTTCTACTATGTGGGCATGGCCGCCTGGCTCTTCGGCCTCTGGGTGTGGTGGCGCGTGGACCGCAGCATGGCCCGCTCGGCCATGGAGGCGATCGGCGAGGACGAGACCGCGGCGGCCTCGGTGGGCATCCGGGTCACCCGCTTCAAGATGGGCATCACCGCGCTGTCGGCGGCGCTCACCGCGCTGGGCGGGGCGCTGCTCGCGCTGTACCTCGCCTACACCAACCCGGACACCCTCTCCGGGATCGGGGTCTCCCTGCGCATCGTGTTCGCGGTGGTGCTCGGCGGCATGTACTCGCTCCTGGGGCCGTTCGTGGGCACCGCGCTCACCATCGCGCTCTCCGAGTACCTGCGCATCTACTTCGGCATCAAGCTCATCGGCATCGCCGAGACGATCTACGGCCTGCTGCTGATGATCTTCATCATCTTCCTGCCCGCCGGCATCTACGGCTCCCTCCGTGACGCGCTCCTCCGCCGGCGCACCCCCCGCCCCGCGGGAGGGGTGGCGGCCCGCGCCTAGCCGGTCGGCATGGCACCCTCGCCCCCGATCGCCGCGCGCCGGGTCGCGCTCGGGGCGGCGCTGGCCGCCCTGCTGCTGTCCGGCTGCGCCGCCGACACGGGCGTCGTGCGCGGCGGGCAGACCGAGGCCCAGCTCGCGGAAGATCGCCGACAGTGCCTGCCGTTCGTCCAGGCCCATACCGAGACCAGCCCCGAGCTGGCGGAGGCGGCGTGCCTGGGCGCCCGCGGCTATCGCGCGCCGCTGCCGCTCGCGCAGGGCCCGGCGGTCATCGGCTCGCTCTACGCCACCGCGACCCGCGACGCCACCGTCATGGTGGGAGACTTCCAGGGCTGCCGCGTGGAGGCCTTCAACACCCCGATGCCCGAGAACCGGGACAAGACGGGCTCGGGCATCTTCACGAGCCTGTGGGAGAGCCTCTTCCCGCGCGGGGCCTTCCGGAAGGCGCAGACCCCGGACGAGTGGGCGCTCGAGACCTTCGCCGGGTGTCTCAAGCGCCGCGGCTACGCGGTCTCCGGCGTCACCCCCCTGCCCTGAGCCCGGGCGGTTGCTTGCGCGGCCCGGGGCCGCGCCGCATAATCCCGGCCATGGCGAAGTGGCGGGTTTTCCCGGAGGAGGAGCCGGCGAAGGCGGTGCTGGCGCTGGCCGACCAGGTCGAGCGCGACGGCGGCTCGGTGCTCGCGATCTACCGGGAGCCGGTGGGCGACCACTGGCAGATCTTCTGCCTCCTGCCCATGGACCGGGTCGAGCCGACCCCGTACCAGCGCGACCTCTCCCCCACCCACGTCAAGCGCCTGCACGACGTCGTCAAGAAGATCGACCGCTTCGTGGATCCGGTGGTGATCATGTCGCCCCGGCCGGGCCTCTACTGGACGCCCAACGGCAACCACCGCCGCGCGGTGCTGGCCAAGCTCAAGGCCAAGCTCATCCCGGCCATCCTGGTGCCGGAGCCCGAGGTGGCCTTCCAGATCCTCGCCCTCAACACCGAGAAGGCCCACAACCTCAAGGAGAAGTCCCTGGAGGTGATCCGCATGTACCGCGGCCTCGTGGACGAGGAGCCGCAGTCCGGCGAGGAGAGCTATGCCTTCCAGTTCGAGTCGGCCCACTTCATCACGCTGGGCCTGCTCTACGAGGAGAACAAGCGCTTCGCGGGCGGAGCCTTCGCGCCGATCCTGCGCCGGGTCGACAAGTTCCTGAAGGGCCACTTCCCCAAGACCCTCAAGGAGCGCGAGGAGCGCGCCGCGCTCGTGCGCGACGCCGACGAGGCCCTGGGCGCGGTGGTGACCCGGATCAAGAAGCGCGGCATCAACCACCCCTACGTCAAGAACTTCGTCCTCGCCCGCACCACCCCGCTGACCCGCCAGCGCAAGACGCTGCCCGGCTTCGAGCAGACGTTCAAGAAGCTCGTCGAGAACATCGAAAGCTTCGACGTCGCCAAGGTGCGCTACGAGGACATCCAGCGCTCCGCCATCATGGCGGCGCCCGCGGCCGGATAGGCCTCCGGGCATGCCCCGGCCGACCCGGCTCGCCGACGCGGAGGTGAGGCAGCGGCTGGCCGCCCTGCCCGGCTGGGCGGTCAAGGACGGCAAGCTCCATCGCGAGCTGACCTTCCCGGACTTCACCCAGGCCTTCGCGTTCATGAGCGACGTGGCCCGCGAGGCGGACGGCCTCGATCACCACCCGGAGTGGTGCAACGTCTACAACCGGGTGGTCATCGACCTCACCACGCACGACGCCGGCGGCATCACCGCGCTCGACTTCGAGCTGGCGCGGCGCGCCCAGGCCCACGCGGACGGGCGGGCGCGCCCCGGGCCATGACCGCCCCCGTCGCCATCGTCACCGGAGGGACCGGCGCGCTGGGCCAGGCCATCACCGCCACCCTGCTCGAGGCGGGCGGGGTGGTGGCCATTCCCTATGCGGTGGCCGAGGAGCTCGCCGCCCTCGAGAGGGGCCTGCCCGCCGAGCGGCGGACCCGCCTGCTCGCGATGCCCGCCGATGTCACCGACGAGGCGGCGATGGGGCAGTTCGTCCAGGCGGTGCGCGACCGGCACGGCCGGGTGGACGGCCTCGTGAACGCGGTGGGCGGCTTTGCGGGCGGCGATCTCCTCTCCACCCCGCTCGCAGCCTGGGAGCGCATGATGAAGCTCAACCTGACCTCGGCGGTCATCGCCTGCCGCGCGGCGCTACCGGTCATGATCGCGGGAGGCGGCGGCCGCATCGTCAACATCGCCTCGCGGGCGGTGCTCTCACCGCAGGGGGGCTTCATCGCCTACACCGTGTCGAAGGCCGGCGTGATCACGCTCACCCAGGCGCTCGCGCAGGAGGTCCGGTCGCATCGCATCACCGTCAACGCGGTGCTGCCGAGCACCATGGACACTCCGGGCAATCGCCGCGCCATGCCGGAGGCGGACCGCTCGGGGTGGGTGCGCACCGAGGACGTCGCCCACGTGGTCGCGTTCCTGCTCTCCGAGCCGGCCTCCGCGATCACCGGCGCCTCGCTGACCGTCTGAGCGCGGGGCCCGTGGACCGATTCGACCTGATCGTGATCGGGGCCGGCACCGCCGGCCTCGCCGCCGCCCGGACCGCGGCGGAGCTGGGCGCCCGGGTGGCCCTGGCCGACCGCGGCCCCCTGGGCGGGCTCTG
>DATIFV010000049.1:0-3454 GCA_035455085.1 Candidatus Methylomirabilota bacterium
CGGCGAGATCGGCACCACCTGGCCCTGGACCGACAACGAGAAGAAGGTGGTGCGGGCGGCGGTGGCCGCGCAGCACGAGACCGGCGCCGCGCTGATGATCCACCCGGGCCGCCACGAGCGCCTGCCGCTCGCGATCGTCGACTTCATCCGGAAGGAGGGCGCGGACCTGGGCCGCACCATCATGTGCCACATCGAGCGCACGATCGCCGATCCGGCGGTGCTGCTCGAGCTGGCCGCCACCGGGGTCCGGCTCGAGTACGACCTCTTCGGCCTCGAGACGTCCTACTATCCCTACAACCCCGCCTTCGACATGCCCAACGACGGCGAGCGGATGCGCCAGATCCTCTTCCTGATCGAGCGCGGCCACGTGGCCCAGCTCCTCATGTCGCACGATATCGCCTACAAGCACTGCCTCACCCGGTGGGGCGGCTTCGGCTACCACCACCTCCTCGTGAACGTGATCCCGCGTCTGCGCGCCAAGGGCGCCGACGCCAAGACCATCCAGACCTTGTTGATCGACAACCCCCGCCGGGCCTTCGTCTACGCCTGAGGGGTGCAACGGAGGGTTCTCATGCGGACACTCCCCCGCTCGATCGCTCCGGTCGTCCTCGCGATCCTCCTGCCGCTGCTCGCCGTCTCGTCGGCGCCCGCCCAGGGCCCGGCCGGAGAGCTCACGGTCTCCTTCCACGTGACGCTGGCGCCGAGCTGGTTCGATCCGTCCACCGCCCCGCCGCAGATCACGCCGTTCGGGGTGCTCTACGCGATCCACGACGCGCTGCTCCGCCCGCTGCCGGGCCAGAAGATGGCGCCGAGCCTGGCCGAGTCCTGGACGGAGAGCGCGGACGGGCTCGTCTACGAGTTCAAGCTCCGGCGCGGGCTCAAGTTCCACAACGGCGACCCGCTGACCACCGACGACGTCCGGTGGAGCTTCGAGCGCTACCAGGGCGCGGGGGCTCGCGAGCTGCGGGCCCGCGTGCGGCAGGTCGAGGTCGTGGACCCGCACGTGATCCGCTTCCATTTGAAGGACCCGTGGCCCGACTTCCTGACCTTCTACGGGACCACCGCCACCGCGGCCGGCATCGTGATGCCCCGGAAGTACTTCGAGCAGGCCGGGGCCGATGGGTTCCGCCAGCGCCCGGTGGGGGCCGGTCCGTACCGGTTCGTGAGCCAGCGGCAGGGGGTGGACGTGACGCTCGAGGCCTACCCCGCCTACTGGCGCAAGGTCCCCCTCGTCAAGAAGCTCACCATGAAGAGCGTGCCCGACAGCACCACCCGGCTGGCCATGCTCAAGAGCGGCGAGACCGACTACGCCCTGTTCCTGGACGGCCCCGAGGCGGAGGCGGTGACGAAGGACCCGCGGCTGCAGCTGGTGGACACGCGCCACGCCTCGATCTTCTGGATCGAGTTCGCCGACCAGTGGGATCCCAAGTCACCCTGGAGCGACAAGCGCCTGCGGCAGGCGGTCAACTACGCGCTCGACCGCAAGGCGACGAGCGAGGCGGCCTGTCTCGGCTACTGCCCGCCCGCGGGCGTCATCGTCCCGCGCGTCATGGACTTCGCCCTCCAGGTGCCCCCGCACCCCTACGACCCGCAGCGGGCCAGGCGCCTGCTCGCCGAGGCCGGCTTCCCGAACGGGCTCGACGCCGGCGACTTCGTGGCCATCCCCGGCTTCGCCACGGTGGGGGACGCCGCGCTCAACAACCTGAACGCGGTGGGCATCCGGATGCGGGGGCGCCCGATGGAGCGCGCCGCCTTCTACGCGGCCTGGCAGGAGAAGAAGCTCCGCGGGCTGTTCCTGACCGCGGTGGGCAACTCCGGCAACGCGGCGAGCCGGGTCGAGGCGTTCATGTACTCGAAGGGCGCCTCGGCCTACGGGGGCTATCCCGACCTCGACGAGCTGTTCCTGCAGCAGTCCCGCGAGCGGGACCGGGGCAAGCGCGAAGCCCTGCTCCATCGCAT
Source organism: Candidatus Methylomirabilota bacterium (assembly GCA_035455085.1). GTDB lineage: Bacteria > Methylomirabilota > Methylomirabilia > Rokubacteriales > CSP1-6 > CAMLFJ01. The sequence goes on from DATIFV010000049.1 coordinate 1,960, forward strand.
CCAGCAGCTCACGATCGACCGCGTCATGTTCGCGCCGCTCATGGACCTGCGCGGCCTGATCGGGGTGGGGCCGCGGGTGGCCGAGCACACCATCAACGCGATCCCGATGTACCCGTTCCCGTCCTATGAGGACGTGCGCCTCAAGAACCCCTAGCGTGGGGGCGGGGCACCGGGCGGTCTCGGTTCTGTACCAGGCGCTGCTGGCCGGCCTCGTCCTGACCCTGGTCACGCGCCGGAGCGAGGAGGAGGCCGCCGACTTCGTGTTCCGGCTCTTCCGCCGCCAGCATCTCGAGAAGTTCCGGTCCGGCCTCGTCAAGCTCGGTCTGGACCGGCTCCCGCACGCGGTGGCGTGCGCCCAGTACCATTGCCTCTCCAACCAGCTCGGCGGCGTGAAGACCGAGTACGCCTGGGAGTCCGATCGCAAGGCCTGGGTGCGTTACCCGCCCCCGCGGTGGATCTGGCCCGGCGCGGCGATCTGCGGCATCCCGAGCCGGGTCAACGCGGCCATGCTGCACGGCTGGCACGGCCACAACGGGGTGACCCTGGGCAACCCGCGCCTGGGCTTCGTCTGCACCGGCCAGACCGTGGACGGCCATCCGGGCCTCGAGGGCTACTACCTCGAGCACGACCGCGATCTGGGCCACGACGAGCGCGTGCGCTTCGCTCCGGACGAGGTCATGCCGGACGCCGATCCCGCACGCGCCCCGCGCCTCGATCCGGTCGCCTGGCCGGCCGCGCGGCTCGAGACCGTGGTCTCCCGCTACGCGATGGAGTACATCCGGACCGCGCTGCCGGTCCTGCTCGATCAGCTGGGTGCCGCCGACACGCGCCGGGTCCTGGGTCACGCCGCGCGGCTGATCGGCATGCAGTACTTCGACGAGACCGCGCGGCTCCTGGGCACCGCCGGCTCCGGCCCGGCCACCTTCGCCCGCTACCTCGCCGCGCTGGCCGGCGCGCAGGGCGAGGAGGTGGAGGTCTCCACGGCGGCCGGCTGGGCCCGCGTCCGCCAGAAGGGCTGGCGGCTCGCCTCCGGGTCCCTCGACCCCGCCGCCTTCGACGCCTGGACCGAGCTCTGGCACGGCGCGCTCGCCGCCTACGACCGGCGCCTGCGAATGGTCGCGGAGCGAGACCTCGGCGCCGTCGACTTCGTGATCACGGCCCGGTAGCGCCCTGGTCGCCCTCCTCTGCCCGGTCCGCGGCTGCCGGCTCCCGCTCGCACGGGACGGCCGGCGCCTGGCGTGCCCGCGCGCGCACTCCTTCGACGTGGCCCGTCTCGGGTACGTCAACCTGCTGCAGCCGCAGGATCGCCGCTCCCCCCGGCCCGGGGACTCGGCCCCCGCGATCGCGGCGCGCCGGCGCTTCCTCTCCCGCGGATTCGAGGCCGGCCTCACCCGGGCGATCGGCGACCTGCTCTCCCTCGCCCCGACGGACGCCCTGCTCGACGTCGGCTGCGGGGACGGGGACCATCTGGCCGCGCTGGCGGAGCGCTTCGGCT
>DATIFV010000050.1:0-5169 GCA_035455085.1 Candidatus Methylomirabilota bacterium
CAGGGCCAGCGTGCGCTGGGCAGGGTCCGTGGGAACCGGGATCCGCCACTTCACGAGGTCAATTATGGCACGCCCCTCCCCCCTCCGGCGGGAGGGGGAGAACCCACCCGCGGGGCATGCCCATGACGAATTGTGTCCGCAGGGTGACACCTCACGGCGTCTCGTCCAGCGCGTGCGCGAGACGCTGGACGTCCCGGCCGCGGCCCACCCCGCCTGAGCGGCTAGAGACCGCGGCCGACCGCCTCCGCCACCGGCCGCAGCTCGCGCATGAGCTGCGCGAACTTCGACGGCTTCAGCGACTGCGGCCCATCCGACAGCGCCTCCTCCGGACGCGGGTGCACCTCGATGATCAGCCCGTCCGCGCCGCAGGCCACCGCGGCCTTGGCCATGGGCGCCACCAGGTCCCAGTGTCCGGTGCCGTGCGAGGGATCCACTACCACCGGGAGGTGGCAGAGCTTCTTCAGCACCGGGACCGCGTTGAGGTCCAGGGTGAAGCGGGTCGCGGTCTCGAAGGTCCGGATGCCGCGCTCGCAGAGAATCACGCCGGGATTGCCCGCGGAGAGGATGTACTCGGCCGAGAGCAGGAACTCCTGGATGGTCGTCGCCATGCCCCGCTTGAGCAGCACCGGCTTGCCGATCTCCCCCACGCGGCGCAGCAGGGTGAAGTTCTGGATGTTGCGCGCCCCGATCTGGAGGATGTCGCTGTACTCCGCTACCACGTCCACGCTCTCGGTCTCGAGTACCTCGGTGACCACCGGCAGCCCCGTGCGCTTGCGCGCCTCCGCCAGGTAGCGAAGCCCCTGCTCCTTGAGGCCCTGGAAGGCGTACGGCGAGGTGCGCGGCTTGTAGGCCCCGCCGCGCAGCACGCGCGCGCCCGCGCTCCGCACCGCTTCCGCCACCTCGAGCACCTGCGCCTCGGACTCGACCGAGCACGGGCCCGCCATCACCACGATGTCGCGGCCGCCCACCCGGACCCCGTCGACGCGCACCTCGCTCGATTCCGGACGCACCTCCCGGCTGGCCAGCTTGAACGGCTGCTGCACCGGCATGACCGACTCGACCGTCTCCAGCGCCTCCAGCAGGCGCAGGTCCGGCCGGCCCCGCTCCTCGCCGACCGCGGCCACGATCGTCTTGAACTCCCCGCGGATGACGTGGGGGCCGTAGCCCATCTCGGTGATGCGACGGCACACGTCGTCGATGTCGGTGTCGCTCACGCCTGACTTGAGCACGATGATCATCGCTGGTTCTCCTTGCGGTTTACTCCCGGTCCCGCAAAATGAAAACGCCGCGGGCTGGTCGCCCGCGGCGTCGATGTCTGCTCTGGCGCCACGGGCCGGCTCGTCCGCCCGTGGCTCCTCTCGCTCAGCTCATGGGAGCCAGGGGGCGGACGGTGGGAAAGTAATAAAATGACCGCCACGCCCCGTGGCCGCCCGTCGTCGTCCCGGTTCCCGTCGTGCTCACTGGCTCGAATCCTCCAGAGGGGGCGAGTCTACGAGCCCGGCTTCTCCCTGTCAAGCCCGCCTTCGACGTCCTTCCCGCGGGCCGCGTTGCGGCCCTGCAGCCACCTGGTGATGCGATGCCGGTAGTAGTAGAGCGGCAGGGCCACCGCCACCGCCATCGCGGTGACCAGGATCGCTTCCCGGTAGTCGCCGGCGGCGGTGTGGGCGCCCTGGGCCGAGAGCACCCAGGTCCCCGGGATGCGCCCGAGGCCCGAGACGAGCGCGAAGACCCACAGGGGCATCGGGCTGATCCCGAACAGGTAGCACACGATGTCCTTCGGCAGGCCCGGGATCAGGTAGATGATGAAGCAGAGCACCGCGCCCTCGGCCTCGACGATGAAGCCGAGCCGGTTCCAGGTCTCCGGGCTCACCAGGTTCCTCACGGAGTGCGCGCCCAGCCACCGGCCGATGGCGAAGGCCGCGACCGACCCCAGCGTGAGGCCGATGGTGGAGTACAGGAGCCCGAGCCACTGGCCGAAGAGATAGCCGCCGAGAATGCCGGTGGCCTCGCCCGGGATCGGCGACACGACGACCTGCAGGGCCTGGAGCGCCATGAACACGACCGGCGCGAGGACCCCCCAGTCGCGCAGCGTCTGCTTCAGGAAGAGCTTGTCCACGTACAGCCGGACGATGAACCGGTAGACCGGCGCGTCGGTCCAGACGAGCCAGGCGCAGCCCGCGACGAACAGCGCGCTCACGCCGAGGACGATCGCCCAGCGCGCGCGGGGGCTCACCGGATCCCGCGGTCCCGGGGCGCCTCGCCCCCCTGCCTGCCCGCCCGCCGCATCGTCGCTGATACGCCGGTCATCGCACGCCCGGGGCCCCGCGCCTCAGGTCAACGCGGGGACGCGGGGGCCCCGGGGGCTCCCGAACCGGCCGTACCGAGGCCACCAGCCCGCGAGGAAGGGCCGCTGGGCCGCGAGATGGGTGAGCAGAGCGAACCAGCGCGTCGGGGTGTGGGCGGCCATCCACTGGGCGAGCTGGAGCACGCGGTACGGGCGCCGGTAGCGGGCGACCAGACGCCGGTAGGCCTCGAGCCCGGCCTCGAGCGACACGGCCCCGTCGAGGATGCGCTGGACGATGCGACCGCACTCGCCGCCGAAGTAGAGCGCGGGCCGGATCCCCTCGGCGGTGAGCGGCAGGCACTGGCCCGCGGCGTCGCCCACCGCGAAGACGCGGCCCACCGTGGGGCGAAGCAGCCGGTTCGGGAAGTAGGTGCCGTGGTAGGCGCCGGCGTCCATGCCGTGCTCCCGCAGCAGCCGCTCCAGGGCCGGCTTGAGCTTGGACCGGCCGGCGTAGGAGCCCAGCCCCACCAGGCTGCCCTCCCCCACCGGGAAGATCCAGCCGAGCCCCTGCGGGATCACGCGACGGTCCAGCAGGAAGGTCAGCCCCTCGTCCCGGAACCGGGTGCGGGTCTCGAGCCCGAACGAGTGATGCCGCGGCGCGGGCTGCGGGGCCGCGCCCCCGACGAGGGCCCGGCGCCAGCCCGAGCTGTCGACGATGATCGGCGCGGTGAACCGGCCCGCCCCGGTCACCACCGCCCCGTCCTGGACGCCGGTCACCGCGGTGCGCAGGAAGCGCGCGCGGCACTGGGCGAGCAGACCTTCACAGAAGGCGCGGTAGTCGAAGGTGCAGAACGGCACCGCCGAGAGATCGTAGCGCACCGTCCGGCTGGGGGTCCGGATCACGAGGCGATCGTGGACCTGGAGCACGCTCCCGGCGACCCCCAGGGCCTCGGGGACCCAGAGCGGCGTGCCGCACGCGGAGGTCTGCACGCTGCCCACCTCGTTGCGGTCCAGCAGGAGCACCTCGCCCCGGAGCTGGCGGGCGACTGCGAGGCCGCCGAAGCTGGCCCCGACCACGATGGCGTCGTAGTTCCGGACGGGCATGCCTTGCGCTTCAGCATACTCCGAAACCCCGCGGGAAGAGGGGCTTACGTCGCTTTGAGGAAGCCGCGGAGGGCGCGCCTGACCTTCGGATGCTGCCCGAGCAGCACCGTGTAGTGGTTGGTGCCGGGCACCACGACCAGCTTGGCGCGCGGGATCGCGTGGGTCAAGGCGATGGCTTCTTCCTGCGTCATCAGGCAGTCGGTGGCGGTCAGGAGCCCGTCGGGGGCCCGCAAGATCAAGGTCGGTGCCTTGAGCCGGTGGTGCCACACCCACAGGCGCTCCCGCTCGAGGTTGGCGATCTCCTCCTCGATGGCGTGGCGCGCCGCCTTCGAGCGAACCGTCCCCGCGGGCAGCACCTCCACGTCGTAGCGGAAGTACCGCTCGAGGTAGTCGTTCCAGCGCCCCTCGAACATGGGGAGCGCGCGGACGAAGCTGAGGAACATGTCGAGCGAGGGAAACTCCACCCCGAGCCGGTTGATCGCAGGCCGCAGCGAGTCCAGCACCTCCGCCCGCACGTCGATGCCCCCGTCGACCAGGACGAGCTTGGCCACGCGCTCGGGGTGGGTCGCCGCGAAGCGCACCGCGATGTGGGCGCCGAGGGAGTGCCCGATGAGCACCGCCTTCCCGAGCCCGAAGTGATCGAGAAGGCCGAGCAGGTCCTCCCCGTGCAGGGCCAGGCTGTAGCCGTGCTCGGGCTTGTCGCTCTCGCCGCGGCCCCGCAGGTCGTAGGCGATCAGGCGGTGGGCGGGAGACAGCAGATCGGCCACGCTGGCCCAGCAGGTGTGGTTGGCGGTGAGGCCGTGGATGCAGACGACGGCCGGACCCTTGGTGGGCCCCGGCCACTCCGCGACCGCGAGCGAGACGTCCTTGACCGCGACGCGCATCATGGCGGTTCTCCCGTTCTACTCGCCCAGGTACCAGCGGCGCCGCACGCGCGCGCCGTAGCTGAGGCCGAAGCGGCGCATCGCCACGCCCGCGACCAGCTCCACCGCCTCCTCGGGCGAGTCCGCGACCTGCAGCAGCTGCTCGTCCCCGGGTTCGATGGTGCCTTCCACGAGGAGCCGGTTACGCACGAACTCGACGAGCGGATGCCAGTACTCGCGCCCCAGCAGCACGAGGGGAAACTCCCGCACCTTGCCGGTCTGCACGAGCGTGGCGATCTCGAACACCTCGTCGAGCGTCCCGAACCCGCCGGGCAGTGCGATGAAGGCGTAGGAGTACTTCGCGAGCATGACCTTGCGCACGTAGAAGTGGCGGAAGGTGACGAAGTGGTCGAGGTACGGGTTCGGGCGCTGCTCCCGCGGCAGCTCGATGTTGCAGCCGATCGAGCGCCCCCCCGCCTCCTTGGCCCCGCGGTTGGCCGCTTCCATGATGCCCGGGCCGCCCCCGGTCATGACCGCGAATCCCCGCCGGGCCAGCCGGGCCCCCACCTCGCGCCCGAGCGCGTAGTAGGCGTGCTCGTCGGTGAACCGCGCCGAGCCGAAGACGGTGACGCAGGGCCCCACGAAGTGCAGCGCGCGGAAGCCGCGCACGAACTCCAGGAAGACCCGGAACGCCCGCGCCAGCTCGAAGGCACGCGGCTGCGGCCCCTCGAGGAAGCGGATCTCCTCCGGGGCGCCGGCCGCCTTGCCCCACTGCGAGCGGTCCGCGGCCGGCGGCGCCGGCGAGGCCGGGGGATCCGGGCTCAGGCGGGTTACTCGGGACCGCGGGCCGACTGGACCGCGACGACCGACACGCTGTCGGGCGCGGCGTCCTCCCGCGGGCGGTGGCTGGCGGTGTAG
>DATIFV010000051.1:0-3763 GCA_035455085.1 Candidatus Methylomirabilota bacterium
AGGGCACGAGCGTCGCCTCGGTCATCGCCCGCCGCTCGTGCGCGATGGGGATCGCGAGCAGCTCGGCCTCCAGGTGGGCGGCCTCCCGCCGGACCAGGTCGAACAGCTCGGCCCCGGACCAGCGCAGGGCCCGCTCGGGCACGCGCACGCCGCGGGCGCGCACGAAGGCCTCGATCTCGCGGCCCACCGCCACGAGATCGAGCGGGGAGTTCACCAGGGTGTGGTCGAGATCGAACACGCACACCGCGGGGCCGGTGCCTATGGCCGCTCCCCCTCGAGCTGGGCGAGGAGATCGCGCAGCATCTCGATCCCTCCCGAATCGAGCCGCCGGTCCGCGAGGATCACCTCCACGTCGTGCGGAAAGCGCTCGCGGATGCGTCCGGCCGCCTGCTCGGAGCAGACCACGATGTGCGTCTTCTCGAGCATGCGGTCGATGGACCAGGGATCGTCAGCGGAGGCGAGGACCGGCACCACGTGGGAGAGCCCCGCCGACTGCACGGAGCTCAGCAGGTTCTGGGCCCCGCGGGGGTTGCTGCACACCAGGCCGACCGGGGTGCCCTCGGCGAGCTCGGTGAGCCGCAGGAGCGAGGCGATGTTCGATTCGGAGAGCAGCGCCACCGCGGGCGGGCCGTCGAGGGGCAGGGCCTGCTTGACCTCGTGGATGTGGAAGAACGTGGTGATCACCACGCGATAGCCGCGGAGGAAGCCGGCGTCCTGCACGCGGGCGGTCAGCTCGTCCACGAGCACGCGATCGACGACGAGGGGCAGCTCCTCCTCGAGCTGCTCCCGGTAGCGCGCCAGCTCGGGATGGTTGCACTCCACGAGCAGCGCCCGGGCCTTGGCCCGCCGCGCCGTCCGCACCGCCGGGGCCTGGGCCGCGATGGTCGCGGTCAGCTCCTCGTGAGTGAAGCCGAGCCGCCGCGCGCGCTCGAGCGTGTCCTGCACGAGCCGCTCGAGGCTGCGCGCGGCGCGGCCCTCGTGCGTGGGAGGGCGATCGGCCACGAAGGTGCCGCGGCCCTGGTGGCCCTCCAGGTAACCGTCCTGGTGGAGGTCGGCCAGGGCCCGCGCCACCGTGTTGCGGTTGATCCGCAGAAAGCCCGCGAGCTGACGGACCGTGGGCAGCTGCATGCCCGGCTTCAGCGCCCCGATGTTGATCAGGTGGCGGATCTGGGTCTGGAGCTGGACGTGGACGGGGACCGCGCTCTTCCGGTCGACCTTGAGCCCCGAGGGCGGGGCGATCTGCGAGGATTCGCGCGCCACGTGAGCCCCGTCAGGCGGTGGCTCGTCGCGGCCCGGCCGTCCGCCCCGCGACCCACCGGCCGACCTTGATCAGCGCGAACCCGAGCGCGACCCGCACCGGTCGGCGCGCCGGGGCCAGGGCTCGGAGGAGGGCGGCCTGGGCCGCCTCGGCCCGGGCCTCGTCCAGCCGTTCCTTGACCAGCTGCGCGTGCAGGTGCGTGTTCATCGCCGTCCTCCCCTCCGCTTGATCCAGCCTAGTGGTGTAGGACAATTCGAGCCCTGGCCCGGCGCCAGGCGTCTTAATGGCCTAGTACACTAAGACACTATACGCCGCCGGTCAAGCGTTTCGAGGCGCGCGGACCTACTCCCCGGCCAGGCGGTAACCCACCCCCGGCTCGGTCAGCAGGTAGCGGGGCCGCGCCGGATCGCGCTCCAGCTTGCGCCGGAGCGCGCCCATGTAGACCCGCAGATAGTGGGCCTGGTCGGTGTGGGCCGGGCCCCAGACCTCCTTTAATAGGTGGCGCTGGCTCACCACGCGGCCGGCGTGGCGGACGAGGGTGGTCAGCAGGCGGTACTCGATCGGGGTCAGATGGACGTCTCGGCCGTCGACCTGCACCTGGCGCTTGATCTGGTCCACCCGCAGGCCGCCCACCGTGAAGGTGGGCTCGCCCGAGTCACCGGTGGCGGCCCGGCGAAGAGCCACCCGCAGCCGGGCCAGCAGCTCGCCCACCGCGAACGGCTTGCTCACGTAGTCGTCGGCGCCGGCATCGAGCGCCGCGACCTTGTCGCGCTCCTGGCCGCGCGCGGAGAGCACGATGATCGGCACCCGGCTCCACTCGCGCAGGCGGCGGATCACCGCGAGGCCGTCGAGGTCGGGGAGGCCCAGGTCGAGGATGACCACGTCCGGCTGGCGGGTGGCCGCCTCGATGAGCCCCTCCTCGCCGGTGGTCGCCTCGTGCAGGCGATAGCCCTGGCTGTCCAGGGTGGCGCGCAGGAACCGGCGGATCTGCGGCTCGTCCTCGATGAGGACGACGACCGGCGCGGGCGCGCTCGCGACCGGCTGCGGGGCCTCAGGCGCCATCGGGCTCCACGAGGACTGGCGGCGCCTCCTTGAGCGGGAGGATGAACCGGATCGCGACGCCGCCGCCCGGCCGGTTCTCGGCCCAGATGCGCCCGCCGTGCGCCCGGACGATGCCGTGGCAGATCGCGAGACCCAGGCCGGCGCCCCGGGCGGAGGGTGCGGCCTCCGCGCGGTGGAACTTCTCGAAGATCCGCCGCTCCTCCCCCGGGGGCAAACCCGGCCCGCGATCGGCGACCTCGATCAGCACCGCGGCGCCGGTGTCCTCGGCCGAGATCTCCAGCGGGCTCCCCGCGGGCGTGTACTTGAGCACGTTGTCCACGAGGTTGATCAGGACCTGCTCGATCAGCACGTCGTCCATCGGGACCAGCGGCAGGTCCGCGGGCACGCGGGTCGTGACGGGCCGCCGGGCCAGCCCCTTGCCGAAGCGGCCGAGCGCGGCGCCCACGACCTCCTCCACCGAGTGCCACTCGGTCTGGAGCTGGAGCGCCCCCGACTCGAGGCGGGTCATCTCGAGGAGGTTCTGCACCAGGCGGTTCAGCCGGTCCGCTTCCTCGTGGAGCGCCTCGAGCAGGTCGCGCCGGGTGGCCGCGTCGAGGCGGCTCTCCCCCTCGAGCAGGGTACTGGCCGCACCGGTGATCGAGGCGAGCGGGGTGCGGAGATCGTGGGAGACCGAGCTCAGCAGCGAGTTGCGGAGCCGCTCGGTCTCCGCGCGCACCTGCGCGCGCTCCGCCTCCTCGGCGAGCCGCGCCCGCTCGATGGCCAACGCGGTCTGGCCGGCGAAGGCCTCCAGCTGGTGCAGCTGCTCGGGCGTCCGGAGCGAGCGTGGATCCCCCGACCGCAGCCCCAGCACCCCCACGGTGCCGCGCGAGCCGATCAGCGGCAGGTAGAGGCCGGAGGCGCCCGGGAGGGTATCGGTGCCCTGGCCCGCGATCTGACCGTGCTCGTGCACCCACTGGCTGACCGCGAGCTCGCTGGCGTCCATCGGAAAGCGCGCGGCACCGGCGGGGTCCGGAGCCACCCGGCCGTCCGCCTGGGGCAGCAGCACCACCCCCTCGGCCCCGAACACCTCCGCGATGTGCCGCACCGCGACCTCCTCGAGACGGTCGACGCCGCGGGTGCCGGCCAGCTCGCGGCTCATCGCGTACAGCGCGGCCATGCGCCGCTCGCGCTCCCGCGCGGACTCCGCCTGGGCCCGGATGCGCACCGCGAGGGTGCTGATCACGAGGGCCACCACCAGCATGACCGTGAAGGTGACGACGTACTGGGTGTCCGAGACCGCGAAGGTGAAGTAGGGCGGCACGAAGAAGAAGTCGAAGGCGGCCACGCTCAGCAGGGAGGCGAGCAGCGACGGGCCGCGCCCGTAGCGGGTGGCCACCACGATCACGCCGAGCAGGTAGACCATGATCAGGTTGGAGAGCGCGAAGCGCGGGTGCATCACCCAGG
>DATIFV010000052.1:0-10000 GCA_035455085.1 Candidatus Methylomirabilota bacterium
GGCTGCAGGACGAGCTTGGCGGTCAGGTTGCGGCTCGGCTCCACCCGGACGCTGCGGGCCCCCGCGGGGACTCCGCCGGCCATCGGGGCGGGCCGGACCGACTCGTACCGCACGGTCACCTCACCCCAGGCGATCCCGCGCAGCCACACCATCGCGCTGGTGTCGGTCACCTCCCCCACCGTGACCAGCAGGCCCGGGGGCGCCGCGGCCGCGGGTGCGGCGGCGGCCAGCGCGAGGAGCGGGGCGAGCCAGCCGAGGACCGACGCGCCGCGCATGCGGGACGGGCCGGTCCGCCTCACACGAGCGGGTCGTAGTTGAAGTACTGCCCCGAGGTGTCGAGCGGGGCCAGGTGGTGCCGGAGCGTGCCCGGGAACATCGCGGCCAGCCGCTCCGGGGTCCAGCCCAGGTCGTGGTGGATGCTGCGCACCGGCCGCATGTGGCCGAAGAGCATGATCTCCTTGCCGCGGACCCCGAAGACCTGGCCGGAGATCTCCTTGGCCTCGTCGCTGGCCAGGAACACCGCCACCGGGGCGATGTGCTCGGGCCCCATCTTCTTGATCTTCTCCACCCGCGCCTTCTGGGCCTCGGTCTCGGTGGGGATGGTGCCGATCATGCGGGTCCAGGCGAACGGCGAGATGCAGTTGGCGGTGACGTTGTAGCGCGCCATGTCCAGCGCCACCACCTTGGTGAAGCCCACGATGCCGAGCTTGGCCGCCGCGTAGTTGGCCTGCCCGACGTTGCCGACCAGGCCCGACGTCGAGGTCATGTTGATGATCCGGCCCCACTTGCGCTCCCGCATGTGGGGGACCGCGGCGCGGGTCACCGCGAACGTGCCCTTGAGATGGGTGTCGACGACGCTGTCCCACTCCTCCTCGGTCATATTGAAGATCATGCGGTCGCGGAGGATCCCCGCGTTGTTCACCACGATGTCGATGCGGCCGAAGTGGTCCAGCGCGACCTGGACGATGCGCTGTCCGCCCGCCATGCTCGCCACCGAGTCGTAGCTGGCCGCGGCCTGGCCGCCCAGTCCCTTGATCTCGTTGACGACGTCGTCGGCCGGGCCGCGCGCCTCGCCCGCCCCGTCGGAGCCCCCACCGTAGTCGTTCACCACGACCTTGGCGCCGTGCTTCGCCAGGAGCAGCGCGATCTCGCGGCCGATCCCGCGCGCCGCGCCCGTGACCACCGCCACCTTGTCCTTGAGCATCATGGGGAGTGCCTCCGTCGTGAGTGATTCAGATGACGCGGTGGGCGGCCAGCGACGCGATCTCCGCCCGGGTGAAGCCCGCCTCGGTCAGCACCGCCTCGGTGTGCTCGCCCAAGAGAGGCGCCGGGGTGCGGATGGTGCCGGGCGTCTTCTCGAGCTTCACCGGGGTGGCGACGGTCTTGAAGCGGCCGGCGCGCGGATGGTCCTGCTCGGTGATGAAGCCGGTGGCCGCCACCTGCGGATGCCGCACGAGCGCGGGGTAGTCGTTGACCGGCGCGCACAGCACATCCGCCGGCTCGAGCACATCCATCCAGTGGGCGACCGGGCGGTCCCGGAAGACCGGCGCCAGGACCTGCTCCAGCTCGCGGCGGTGCTCGAGGCGGTCCCGGCGGGTCTCGAACCGCGGGTCGGATCCGAGCGCGTCGAGGCCGATCGCCTTGCAGAACGGCAGCCACAGCCGGTCGACCCACACCGCGACGAAGACCCAGCCGTCGCGCGCCTCGAAGGCCTGGTAGGGCACGATCTCGGGATGGCCGCTGCCGTACCGGGGCAGCGCTTCGCCGGTTTCGTGGAAGACGGACAGCCGCGCGGTGTGGGCGAAGAGCATCCCGTTGAGGAGGGAGGCGTCCACCCGCTGGCCCTGGCCGCCGGCCGCCCGCGCGAGCAGCGCGGTGAGGACGCCCTGGATCGCGAGCATGCCGCCCAGGGTGTCGGCCACCGGTGCCCCGCAGAGCACCGGGCCGCCGTCCGGGTCGCCGGTGATGGCCATGAGGCCGCCCAGGGCCTGGGCGAGCGAGTCCAGCCCCGGCTTGTCGCGCCAGGGGCCGTCGGGGCCGAAGGCCGAGATCGAGCAGTAGATCAGGCGCGGGTTCGCCGCCTTGACCGAGTCGTAGCCGATCCCGAGCCGCTCGGCCACCCCGCCACGGAAGCCCTCGATGATCACGTCGGCCCACGCGGCCAGACGGTGGAAGGCCCGGCGGCCCTCCGGCTGCTTGAGGTCGAGGCAGATCCCGCGCTTGTTGCGGTTGACCGTGAGGTGCAGCACGCCCTCGCCGTTGCGGACCGCCCGGGGATAGACCGACCGGCCCGCGTCGGGCGCGTCGCGGGATTCCACCTTGATCACGTCGGCGCCCATGTCGGCCAGGTACATGCCGCAGATCGGCCCCGCGATCAGGTGGGCGAGCTCGAGGACCCGCACCCCGGCGAGCGGCGGGCGCAGAGGATCGGCCATGACCGCATCACCCTAGCACAGATCAGCCGCGGCTGGTCCGCATCAGGGCCGCCGCGAACTCGGCGCCGAGGATGAACACGACGCCGGAATAGTAGGCGAACATGGCCAGCGCGACCAGGACGCCGAGCGGGCCGTACACCTGATCGTAGACCCCGAAGGACAGGATGTACCAGCGGAAGAGCTGCTTGGCGGCCTCCCACAGCACCGCGGCCAGGAGGGCGCCCGCGAGGGCGGCCCCGGCGGGCACGCGGCGATGCGGGAAGTAACGGTAGGGCACGAAGAAGAACAACGTGCTCAGGGCCAGGGCGAGGGCGAGCGACCAGGAGCGCATCCACGGCGACGGCACCCCCATCGTCTCGAAGAAGAGGATCTTGAGCCAGCCGAAGACGTCGCTGATGACGAGGCTGCCCAGGAAGAGCATCCCCATCGCCACCACCATCACCACGTCCCGCAGGAGGCCCCGGAGGAAGCCCGGCCCGCCCCGGAAGCCGAAGATGTCGCTCAGGACGACGCGGATCGAGTTGAAGAGCTGGCTCGCGAAGAGGAGCAGGACCGCGGTGCCGAGCAGGCTCGACAGGCGCCGCCGTCGGATGATCGCGGCGAGCGTGTCGTGCAGCTCGCTCTTGTACACCGGGACGATCGCGGAGAGCTGTCCGAGGACCGCCTCCATCACCGTGCGCCGGCTCAGCACGAAGCCGGCCACCGACACCACGAAGAAGAGGAGCGGGATCAGGCCCACGATGAAGTTGAACGCGAGCCCCGAGGCCAGGAACGTCCCCCGCCGGGCGCGGAAGTTCGCGACCGCAGTCCGGAGCGCGCCGATCACGGGCCGGCGCTCCCCCGCAGGTCGCTCTCCATCCGGCTAGACGACGCTCCGGATCAGGCCGCCGTCCACCTGCACCGCGGTGCCCGTCACGTACGACGCGCGCGCGGAGGCGAGGAAGACCACCATGGCCGCGAACTCCTCCGGGGTGCCGATCCGTCCCATCGGGATGTCCGCGGAGGACAGCTGCATCTGCTGCTCCATCGTGATCCCGGCCCGCTTGGCTCGGTCCGTCTGGTGCTCGAGGAAGCGGTCGGTCATGATGCGTCCGGGCAGCACCAGGTTGACCGTGATGTTGTCCTTGGCGAGGTCCCCGGCCAGCGTCTTGAAGAGGCCGGCGATGCCGGGCCGGATGCCGTTGGAGAGCACGAGGCCGTCCACCGGCTGCTTGACCGAGCTCGACTGGATGGCCAGGATCCGCCCCCAGCGCGCCTTCTTCATGTGGGGCAGGACTTCTCGAATGAAGCGGACCGTCGAGAGGTGGACCTGCTCGAAGGCCTTCAGCCACTGCTCGTCGGTCATGGCCTCGAACGGCCCCGGCGGGGGCCCGCCCACGTTGGCGACCAGGATGTCCACGCCGCCGAAGGCCCGGTTGGCCTCCGTGACCACCCGCGCGATGTCCGCGGCCCGGCTCGCGTCCGCGGGCAGGGCCAGCACCTCCGCGCCGGTCTGCCGCTTCACCTCTGCGGCCGCGTCCTTCAGGGCGGCCTCGCCCCGCGCGCACATCACGACCCGCGCGCCCTCCGCGGCCAGGCCGAGCGCGCTCGCCTTGCCCATGCCCTTGCTCGCCGCCACCACCAGGGCGGTCTTGCCCTTGATGCCTAGATCCATCGGAAGCCCCTTTGTCGGAAGGTTCGGATCAGGACGTCAGCTTGTAGAAGTCGGCCCGGTCGCCGCCGGTCACGGACAGGCGGCGCACCTCGTTGTCGCGCATGACCTCCAGGGTCATCTTCTCGCCGGGCGCGTGCTGCCAGAGCGAGAGGTACAGGTCCTTCCGGGTCGGCACCTCCTGCGCGTCCAGCGACACGATCACGTCGCCCTCCTGGATGCCGGAGCGCGCGCCCGGCCCGTTGGGCACGAGCCCGGCCACCACGACCCCCTCCTCCAGGGCGTGGGCGAAGACGCCCAGCCAGGCGCGCTGGGGGCGGCTGACCACCCGGCCGAAGCGCATGAGCTCCTCCTGGTTGCGGCGATAGTACTCACTCGGGATCGACAGGGAGGCGCGGGCGATCTCGTTGAGGTTGAGCGAGACCACGCCCACCATCTGCCCGGTGAGCGTGAACAGCGGGCCGCCCCCGAAGCCCGGGTTGGCGGCGCTGGAGACGATGCCACGCTCCAGCAGGTATTCCCAGTAGGCCTCGAACTCGCCCAGGTAGGTCACGAGGCCCCCGGCCACCCGCCGCTCGCGGGGGCCCGTCGAGCCGAGCGCGAAGACCGGGGTCCCGCGGCTCAGCGAGTCCGAGTCCGCGAGGGGCGCGGCGGGGAGCCCCTGCCGCTTCACCCGCAGCAGGGCCAGGCCGATCTCGAAGTCCTGGGCGATGATCTCGGCCTTGAGCGCCCGGCCGCGGCCGAATGTGACCTGGACGGTCTCGGCCCCCATGACCACGTAGTTGACGGTCAGGATGAGGCCGGCGGGGTCCACCACTGTCCCGCTCCCCATGCGCTCGTCGCCCATGATCCGGGTCGACGGGTGGTTCGAGGGCACCTCGGCGTGGATGTGCACCACCGATCCGAGCAGATGCTTGACCAGCTCGACCGACGCGTCCATGAGCCCTCGTGACCGCGATCACGCTAGCACGCGCCGGGCGGCCCGTGCAACGCGGGCCGGCTGCTGGGAAAGGCCCATCTGCTTCGTTGGCGCCCTCGGTCAGGGCGCTCAGCGTACAGAGAGTACGCCTCGCGCCCGACCTTCGGGCGCCGCCTCGCATCTGGACCTTTCCCAGCAGCCGGCCGGGTTTCGCTGCCGGTCGATCAGGGGGAGAGGTGGCGGGCGAGGAAGTCGGCGATCCGGTGGCGGGCATCGGCGGCGGCCTCCGCCTGATAGGACACGGTGGCTCCGAAGCCGCCGGGGCGGTTGTCGTTCTCGACCTGAGCCAGCACCTCCTGCCGCTGCCCCTCCACGTCGAAGTAGTGGTAGGCGCCTGGATAGGTCACGATGGTGGCGTCCGCTCCGCGGCCGCGCATGGCCTCGACCATCTCGCGGCACTTGGCCGCCGGCGTCCAGTCGTCGGCCTCGCCGATGAGCACCAGCAGCGGCCGCACCACCTGCTCGCCCACCAGCGAGAAGCAGCCGCCCGGGTAGACGCCGATACCGGCGGCGAAGCCCGGCACGGGAAGGTCGACGCCGCGGCGGCGGGCGCGCTCGAGGCTCGGCCCGTTGATCACCGCCATCGCGTAGACGCCGCCCTGCGACCAGCCGATCGCGGCCACCCGGTCCCCCCGGACGTAGGGCAGCGACTGCAGATAGCGCAGGGCTCCGAAGGCGTCGTCGAAGCGCGCGGTGATCGGCGGGTCGCCGGGTCCGGACCGGCAGTCGCCCGCGAGGCCCCGCGGACCGAAGCTGTCCACCACCAGGGCGACGTATCCGCGGTCGGCCAGCCAGCGCGCCCAGCGGAAGGACTGCGCCTCCACCCCGCCGCAGCCGTGCAGTTGCACCACCGCGGGGAAGGGGCCGGGTCCGGCCGGGCGGATCAGGGTACCCGCGATCGAGGCCGGGGCTGCGGGAGTGACGCTGGGGAAGCGCACCGTCTGCCCGCCGGTCAGGCCCGCGCAGCCCGCGAAGAGCGTCGCCACGAACGTCGTCGCCGCGATCCGATGCACCCGGCGAGCATACCAGGAGACGACGGCCCCGAGCGCGCCCCCCGGGGCGTGCACGTGCGGTAGAATGCGGCAGGAGGCGCGGGGCCGATGGGCGAGGAGACGGCGGGACAGACGCGCGCGGAGGCGCTGCGCCACTTCCAGCAGGGCTACGAGGCGCACATGCAGGGCCGCCTCGAGGAGGCGGTCGCGCACTACCAGCGCTCCATCGCGCTCCACCCCACCGCGGAGGCCCACACCTTCCTCGGCTGGGCCTTCAGCCATCAGGGGCGGCCCGACGACGCGATCGCCCAGTGCAAGATCGCGATCGCGGTGGACCCCGACTTCGGCAACCCCTACAACGACATCGGAGCCTACCTGATCGAGCTCGGCCAGGAAGAGGAAGCGGTCGGCTGGCTCGAGCGGGCCAAGCGGGCGCCCCGCTACGAGCCGCGCCACTACCCCCACTTCAACCTCGCCCGCATCCACATCAAGCGCCACGACATCCTGGCCGCGATCCGGGAGCTGGAGCAGGCGATCGCGATCGAGCCGCGCTACGTGACGGCGCGGAAGGAGCTGCACCGGCTCCGCGGCCTGCTCAATTGACCTCGATCCCCCTGCCGTTCTACGACAACCCGCTGCTCTTCGGGCACGACGCCACGCGCGGGCTCCTCGCGTTCCGCCCCGCGGAGAGCCACGTCGCGGTGTACGCGCGAGGCGGAGGCGCCGTGGTGAGCACCGAGGAGCCCTTCCGCCCGTTCCTGCTCCTGGCCGAGCCCGAGCTGCTCCGCGGGCTGAAGGGCGACATCGAGGTGACGCCCCTCGACGGCGCGGGCGTGTTCCGGTGGCTGGCCGAGTGCCCGTCGTGGGCCCAGGCCCTGCGGGTGCGGGACCACTGCCAGCGCGTCTCCGGCAAGAGCGCGGGGGCCCCCGACGCGCCGTACCGGTTCCTCAACGACCCGGCGCACCAGTTCCTGCTCCGCTCCGGGAAGACCTCCTTCCGGGGCATGAGCTTCGGCGACCTGCGGCGCCTGGCCCTCGACATCGAGGTCACCACCGCGCCCGGCTTCGAGTTCCCGAACGCGGCCCGCGAGTCCGATCGGATCATCGCGATCGCGATGGCCGACTCCACCGGCTTCACCACCGTCCTGTCGGGAGCCGAGCTCTCCGAGGCCGAGCTGCTCGCCGAGTGCTCGCGGATCCTGCGCGAGCGCGACCCCGACGTGCTCGAGGGGCACAACATCTTCCGCTTCGACCTCGAGTACCTCGAGGCGCGGGCGCGGCGCCACCGGGTCCCGCTCGCGTGGGGCCGCGACGGCTCGATCCTGCGCGGCTACCCTTCCCGCATGCAGGTGGCGGAGCGCGCGATCGGCTACCGGCGCTACGGGGTGACCGGGCGCCACATCGTGGACACGTGGATCCTGGCCCAGCTCTACGACGTGGGCGCCCGCGACCTCGAGTCCTACGGGCTCAAGGACGTGGCCCGGCACTTCGGGGTCGCCGCCCCCGACCGGACCTACCTGCCTCCGGAGGAGATCCCGCGCATCTTCGCGGAGGAGCCCACCCGGCTCATGGCCTACGCGCGCGACGACGTGCTGGAGACGCTCGGGGTCTCGGCGATCCTGTCACCGCCCTACTTCGTGCAGGCCCAGGCTCTGCCCTTCGACTACCAGACCACGGTGCTCCGCGGCAACGCGACCAAGATCGACGCGCTCCTGATGCGCGAGTACCTGCACCGCCGCCACGCGGTGCCCGCGCCCGGGCGGGGCCGGAGCGTGGCGGGCGGGTACACCGCGGTCTTCCAGCAGGGTGTGGCCCAGGACGTGCTGCACGTGGACGTGACCTCCCTGTACCCCTCGCTGATGCTGGGGCAGAACCTCTTCCCGGCCTCCGACCGTCTCGGGGTCGCGGCCTCCCTGCTGCGGGATCTGCGCGACTTCCGGGTCTCGGCCAAGCGCCTGGCCCGCGAGGCGGCGGTCGCGGAGGACGGGGTCTTCCTGAACGCGCTCCAGCAGACGTTCAAGATCTTCATCAACTCCTTCTACGGCTACCTCGCCTTCTCGCAGGGGCACTGGAATGACTTCGAGGTCGCCAACCGGGTGACCGGCGAGGGGCGCCGCCTCGTGCAGGCGCTGCTCGACGGCCTGAGCGGCCTCGGCGCGACCGTGATCGAGGTGGACACCGACGGCATCTACTTCGTGCCGCCGGCCGCGGCGTCGTCGCCGGAGGCCCGCGAGCGCCTCGTGACCGAGCTGGGAGCCGCGCTCCCCGAGGGCATCCAGCTCGAGCTGGACGGCCGCTACGTGGCGATGTTCAGCTACAAGATGAAGAACTACGTGCTGCTCGACTCTCGCGGCAAGCTGTTGATCAAGGGCTCGGGGCTGCGCTCGCGCGGCATCGAGCTCTTCCAGCGACTGTGGATGGAGGAGATGTTTCGCCTCCTCCTCACCGGCCGCCGCGCGGAGATCCCGGCGCTGGTGGCGCGCTGGGTGGAGGACTTCCGGGCCCATCGCGTGCCCCTCCGGCAGTTCATGAAGACCGAGACCCTGCAGGAGTCGCTCGCGGCCTACCGCGACAAGCTCGCGGCGGGCGGGCGCAACGCGGGCGCGGCCTACGAGCTGGCCCGGGCCTCGCAGCGCCCCTATCAGCCGGGCGATCAGATCTCCTACTACGTCACCGGCGACTCCAAGCGGGTCAAGGTGAACGAGGCCGCGAAGCTCGCCACCGACTGGAGCCCCTCCGCTCCGGACGAGAACACCGCCTACTACGTGGCCAAGCTCGAGGAGCTCTACGAGAAGTTCCGGCCGCTGATCGAGCAGGAGGGGCTCCGCCCGGTGACCGAGGACGAGCCCGCGGGCGCGGTGCCCGAGCAGCCGGGCCTGTACGATCAGTGAGCGCGCCTCACCAGACGAGCGAGAGCTGCCGCGGCCGCGCGGGCGCCTCCGCGCGCACGCGCTCGTCGCGGGTGCGGGCCGGGAAGCCCGCCTCCGCGGCCAGCTGCGCCACTCGGCGCTCGAGCCGCTCCCGGTAGGCGCGGGGGGCGTTGCCCGGCTCCGGGTAGAGGGCGCGGTACCGGGCGAGCGCCCACGGGAACTGCTCGCGCACGAAGTCCAGGAAGAACCGCCACGTCAGCTCGGTGCGCAGGAAGAGGGCCTGGGAGATGCTCTCGCGCGCGCCGGCCGCCCGCGCGGCCGCGAGCAGTTCGCGCAGGCTCGCGTCCCCGTCGGTCAGCAGCGGCAGCACCGGCATCAGGAACAGGCGGGCGCGGATGCCCTCGCCGGTCAGCGCGTGGATCGTGTCGAGGCGGAGATCGGGCCGCGGGGCCCGGGGCTCGATCTGCCGCAGGAGGGGGCCGTCGAGCGAGATCAGCGAGACGTTCACCCAGAGCTCCGAGGCGCGAGCGATGCGCGCCAGCAGCGCGCGGTCCCGGAGGATCCCGGTGGACTTCGTGGTGAGCCCGATGCGCAGGCCGGGAACGCGGGCCATGACCTCGAGGACTCCGCGCGTCACCCCGAAGCGCGCCTCCGCCGGCTGATAGGGGTCGGTGGCAGTGCCGATCGCGATCTCCTGCCCGGCCTCGCGGGCCCGGATGAGCCCGCTCAGCAGGCCGGCGGTCCCCGCCTCCTTCACGTAGATCCGCTCCTCGAACTCGCGGGCCGCGCCGTGGCCCAGGTACCGGTGCGTGTCGCGGGCGTAGCAGTAGCGGCAGCCCAGCTCGCACCCGCGGAACGGATTCACCGTGAAGCCGAACGGCATGGTGTCACCGCTGAGGCGGTTCAGCAGCGACTCGGACCTGAGCGCCTGGAAGGTCACGCCGCGGCGGCCGTCCACCACCCGGCCGATGCGGGCGACGAAGCCCGGGGCGGGCCTCGGATCAGGCATCAGCTCTCCACATGACGAGTACTCTATCATGAGAAAAAAACCCCGGGGGCGACTGGGCCCCCGG
>DATIFV010000053.1:0-6585 GCA_035455085.1 Candidatus Methylomirabilota bacterium
CGCCTGGCCCACCATCGCGCTGGGCTGGACGCTGGCCAGCATCCAGCGCGGGCTGGCCGCCATGTCCCGGGTCATCGAGATCCTGGACGAGCCGGCGCATGTCCCCTCGAGCCACGCGACGCCCGCCAGTTGGGGGAGTGCGGGGGCCATTTCGGGGCCCCCGCCGATGAAGAAAAGGGCGTCAGAAGAACCGCCCAAACCAGAGCATGGACGCTCGTTCGATGCCCGCGCACACCGCGAGCCCCGGCTGCCGCCGGGCCCGCTCGAGTTCAGGCATCTCACGTTCGCCTACGACGACCGCGGACCCGCGCTGCGCGACGTCTCGTTCACGGTGCCGGCGGGAGCGGTGGTCGCGGTGGTGGGGCCGACGGGAAGCGGCAAGTCCACGCTCGGCGCGCTGCTGTGTCGGCTCTACGAGCCGCCTCGCGGCACGGTGTGGCTCGCCGGGACGGATGCGCTCGACCTGCCGCTCGGCCGGCTCCGGCGGTCGGTCGGCTACGTGCCCCAGGAGTCCTTCCTGTTCTCGCGCTCCCTGCGCGAGAACATCGGGCTGGCCGACGACACCGCCGGGCCCGGCCGGCTCGAGGCGGCGGCCCGCACGGCCGGCCTCGCGGACGACCTGGGGGCGCTGCCTTCCGGATGGGACACGGTGGTCGGCGAGCGCGGGCTCACGCTCTCGGGGGGGCAGCGGCAGCGGGTGGCGCTCGCGCGGGCCCTGGTGGCGGACCCGCCCTTCCTCGTGCTCGACGACGTGCTGGCCTCGGTGGATGCGGCCAAGGAGTGGGAGATCACGCGCTCGCTTCGGGCGGCGGCGGGCGGCCGCACCACCCTGCTGATGACGCATCGGCTAAAGGCGGCCGCGGAGGCGGACAAGATCGTGGTCCTCGACGAGGGCCGCGTCGTCGAGGAGGGCCGTCACGCCGACCTCCTCGCCGCGGGCGGCCTCTACGCCCGCCTGTGGCGCGTGCAGCAGCTGGAGGACGAGCTCGCCAGTGCATGACCGGCCCGATGCGTGAGACGGACGACGAGGTCCTCGGCAAGGCCTACGACGCGCGCCTGATGCGGCGCCTCTGGGCCTTCACGCGCCCCCACATCCGCCTCGTGCTCGCGACCTCCGCCCTCTTCCCGGCGGTGGCGCTGCTCGAGCTGGCCCAGCCCTACCTGATCAAGGTGGCGATCGACGAGCACATCCTCCGGGGCGACTGGGCCGGGCTCGGGGGCGTCGCGGCGGTGTTCCTGCTGGTCCTCGCCGCCCTCTACGGGCTGCGCGCGGCCCAGGCCTATCTCACCCAGCTCACCGGCCAGCGGGTCATCCACGACCTCCGGGCGGCGCTCTTCGAGCACCTGCAGCGCCAGGACGCGCGCTTCTACGACCGGAGCCCGGTGGGGCGCCTCATGACCCGGGTCCTCAACGACGGCGAGGCGATCCAGGAACTGTTCACGAGCGGGCTGGTGGCGCTGCTCGGCGACGTGGTGGTGCTCGTCGGGGTGGTGGCGATCATGCTGGGGATGAACTGGAAGCTCGCGCTCGTCACCTTCGCGCTGGTACCCGTGCTGGTGGCGTCCGCGGCCTACTTCCGCCTGCGCGCGCGCGACAGCTATCGCGTCGTCCGCACCCGCCTGGCCCGCATGAACGCGTTCGTGCAGGAGTCGCTCCTGGGCATGAGCGTGATCCAGCTGTTCGCGCGCGAGGCCCGGGAGCGGGAGACCTTCGCGGGCCTCTCGGGTGCGCTCCGGGCCGGGCAGTTCCGCTCCACCTTCTACGACGCCTCGCTCTACGCCACCGTCGAGGCCCTCGGCTCCGCCGCGCTCGCCCTGCTGCTCTGGTACGGGGGCGGCGAGGTGGTGACCGGCGCGCTCACCTTCGGGGGGCTGGTGGCGTTCATGGAGTACACCGGGCGCTTCTTCCTCCCCATCCGCGACCTGGGCGCCAAGTACACCGTCATGCAGGCGGCCATGGTGTCGGCCGAGCGGGTCTTCGGCCTCCTCGACACGCCGCCGTCGATCGTGTCGCCCGCGCGCGAGACGGTGGCGACCCCCGGACGCGCCGTGCCCGCGGTCGAGTTCCGCAATGTCTGGTTCGCGTACGAGGGCGAGCGCTGGGTGCTGCGCGACTGCTCGTTCGCGCTGGCCCCCGGGGAGCGGGTGGCCCTGGTGGGTCCCACCGGGGAGGGCAAGACCACGATCGCGCGCCTGATGATGCGCGCCTACGACGTCGCGGCGGGGCAGGTCCTCGTGGACGGGGTGGACGTGCGGGAGTGGGATCTCGGTCGCCTTCGCCGCCACGTGGGTCTGGTCCCGCAGGAGGTCTTCCTCTTCTCGGGCACCGTCGAGGACAACCTCCGCCTGGTCGCGGACGGGGGTGCGGATCGGGCCACGATCGATCGCGCGCTGCGCGCCGCCAACGCGGACCGCTTCGTGGCCGCGCTGCCCCACGGGCTCGGCGAGGAGCTGCGCGAGCGCGGCCTCAACCTCTCGCAGGGGCAGCGCCAGCTGCTGGCCATCGCGCGGGCCATCATCTATAATCCTCGCGTTCTCGCGCTGGACGAGGCGACCTCCAGCATCGACCCCGAGTCGGAGGCGCTGGCGCGGGTCGGTCTGGCCCGGCTGCTCGAGGGGCGGACCAGCCTGGTGATCGCGCACCGCCTCTCGACGATCCAGGGGGCGGATCGGATCCTGGTGCTGCATCGCGGGAGCATCCGGGAGGCGGGCGGGCACGCCGAGCTGATGGCGCGCGGCGGGTTCTATTCGCGGCTGTACGAGCTCCAGTTCGGCCTGGGACGGGCATGAGGGCGTTTCACGCGGCGGTGTACCGGCTGGTCGGGCGGATCCCGAAGGGGCAGGTGGCCACCTACGGGCAGATCGCGGTGCTGCTGGGCTATCCGCGCGCGGCCCGCGCGGTGGGGCAGGCCATGAAGCACGTGCCGGCCCACCTGCCGTGGCATCGGGTGGTCAACGCGCAGGGCGGTATCAGCCTGCGCAGCAACGTCGGGGGTATGCTGACGCAGCGGCTCCGGCTCGAACAGGAAGGCGTGCGGGTCCGGCGGGGCCGGGTCCGGCTCGGGGACCACCGATGGGCGGGGCCCGGGCGCTCCCGCCGGTCGTCCATCGCAGCGCTCGAGCGGCTCTGATCGGAGGACACCATGCGGCTCGGACTCAACATCGGCTACTCGCGCTCGCAGCTCGGCATCGATCTCTCGCTGGTGCAGCTTGCCGAGCGCCTGGGCTTCCACTCGGTGTGGACCGCCGAGGCCTACGGCTCGGACGCGGTGTCCCCGCTGTGCTGGATCGCGGCGCAGACCAACCGCATCAAGGTGGGAACCGCGATCATGCAGATCCCGGCCCGCACCCCCACCCTGACCGCCACCACCGCGATGACGATCGACCAGCTCTCGGGCGGGCGGTTCATCCTGGGGCTGGGCGTGTCGGGGCCGCAGGTGGTGGAAGGCTGGCACGGCGTGGCCTTTGGCAAGCCGCTCGCCAAGACGCGGGAATACGTCGACATCGTCAGAGCAGTCTGGCGGCGGGAGCGGCCGGTCGAGCACAAGGGCGAGTACTACCAGATCCCGTACACCGGTCCGGACGCCACCGGCCTCGGCAAGCCGCTCAAGTCGATCCTGCACGGCCGGGCCGACATCCCCATCTACCTCGCCGCGATCGGCCCCCGGAACGTGGCCCTCGCCGCCGAGATCGCCGACGGGCTGCTGCCGGTGTTCTTCTCTCCGGAGCGCATGGCGGTGTTCACCCCGAGCCTCGAGGCCGGGTTCAAGGCGGCGGGCGGCGGAAAGTCGCTGGCGACCTTCGACGTCGCGCCCACCGTGCCGATCGTGCTCGGCCCCGACGCGGCGGCGTGCCGCGCGATGGTCAAGCCGCGTCTGGCCCTCTACGTGGGCGGCATGGGCGCGCGCGGCAAGAACTTCTACAACGAGCTGGTGCGGCGCTACGGCTACGAGGCCGACGCGCGGCGGATCCAGGACCTCTACCTCGGCGGCAAGAAGGAGGAGGCGGCCGCCGCGGTGCCCGACGCGCTGGTGGACGAGGTCGCCCTCTGCGGCCCGCGGGAGCGCATCCGCGAGCGCCTGCCGCGGTGGAAGAGCTCCGGCATCACCACGCTGATCTGCGGGGCGGTGCAGCCGGAGGCGCTCGAGCTGATGGCGGAGCTGGTGCTCTAGGCCGATGAAGCCGGCGGCCGAGCGGGTGCAGGCCGCGATCGCCGGGCACGGCCTCGAGCGGCGCGTGATCGAGCTCCCGGTCCATGCCCGCACCTCCCAGCAGGCCGCGGACGCGCTGGGGGTCGCGATCGGCCAGATCGTGAAGTCCCTGGTCTTCACCGCGGACGGACGGCCGATCCTGGTCGCGGCCTCCGGGGCCAACCGGGTGGACGAGCGGCGGCTCGGCGAGCTGGTGGGCGGACGCGTCCGGCGCGCCGATCCGGAGACGGTCAAGCAGGCCACCGGCTACACCATCGGCGGAGTACCGCCGCTGGGTCTGCCGGGCGATCTGCCGGTCTACGTGGACCGCGACCTGCTCGGCCACGAGCTGGTCTACGCGGCCGGGGGGCTGCCCGAGTGCGTGTTTCCGATCACCCCCGATGAGCTGGTGCGGGCGACGGGGGGCAGCGTGGTGGACGTCAAGGAGACGGTACGGGACGGAAAGGGAGGACCGGCATGAGGCTCACGGACAAGGTGGCGTTGATCACCGGCGCGGGCTCGGGCATCGGGCAGGCGACCGCGGTGCTGTTCGCGCGCGAAGGGGCGAAGGTCGCGGTGGTGGATCTACGAGAAGACGCGGCGAAGGCGACGGCCGAGCAGATCGAGCGGAGCGGCGGCCAGGCCCTGGCGATCCGGGCCGACGTGGCGAGGTCGGCGGACAACCAGTCGGCCATCCAGCAGACGGTGGCCCGCTGGGGACGCCTCGACGTCTTCTACGCGAACGCGGGGGTTCCCCAGTTCCCGACCGCGGTGGAGAACGTGGACGAGGCGGTGTTCGATCAGATCATGGCGGTCAACGTGAAGGGGGTCTTCCTGGCCGCCAAGCACGTGATGCCGGTGTTCAAGAAGCAGAAGGGCGGCGTGCTGCTGATCACCGGCTCGACCTCGGGGGTGAGGCCGCGTCCGGGGGTGCAGTGCTACTCGGCCTCGAAGGGGGCGGTGCACACCATGGCCGCGAGCCTGGCGCTGGAGTTCGCGGCGTTCGGCGCCCGCGTCGTCGCGATCGCCCCGGTCGCGACCGAGACGCCCATGCTCGCCACCTTCATGGGCAAGAAGCAGGTGGACGAGGAAGGGATGACCCGCTATCGCGGCACGGTGCCGCTCGGGCGCCTCAACCGGCCCGAGGACCTGGCGCACGCCGCGCTGTTCCTGGCCTCCGACGAGGCGGCGATGATCACGGGCAGCGTCTTCCCGGTCGACGGCGGCCGGTGCATCTAGACGACATGATCGTGATCCCGCTGGCGGCGGAGTCGCTGGGCGTCCGGTCGATGGCGACGTACGTGGAGTGCGGGGACACCCGCATCCTGATCGATCCGGGAGCGGTGCTGGCCCCCAGCCGCTTCAACCTCGCGCCCGCGGACGAGGAGTGGGAGGCGCTGCGCGGGGCCAACGACCGCATCTCGACGTACGCGACGCGGGCGTCGCTGATCTTCGTGAGCCACTATCACGAGGATCACTTCCGCCACGACTCCGGCCTCTACGCGGGGCGGCGCGTGTGGGCCAAGGACCCGATGCGGCACATCGAGGGCGCGCAGGCCCGGCGGGCGGCCACCCTCTGGCGTGCGCTCGGCGGGCCCGGCGCCCCCGCCACTGCGGAGGGGCGCCGGCTCGAGACCGCCGATGCGGTGCTGCAGGCCTCGCCCGCGCTCAGCCACGGACCCGACGGCAGCCCGCTCGGCTACGTGGTCGCGCTCACGATCGAGGACCGGCGCGCGGGCACCCGGTTCGTGCACGCCTCGGACGTGCAGGGACCGCTGTCCCCGGTGGCCGCCGCCTATCTGGCTCGCCAGCGCCCCACGCTGCTCTACCTGTCCGGGCCGCCCGCCTACCTGGAGTCGCAGCTGGGCCGCGAGCCGATCGACCGGAGCATCGAGCATCTGCGGCGGATCATCGACCAGACCGGCTGCCGGGTGATCCTCGATCACTACGCGCTGCGCGACGCCGCCTACCCGGAGCGCTTCCGGCTCCTGTGGGAGACCGGGCGCGTGGTCACCGCGGCCGGATACCTCGGGCGGCCGGACACACCGCTCGAGGCGCGGCGGCTCGAGCTCTGGTCGGGGCGGCGCAAGCCGCCCATGCCGGTTCGGCCCTCGCGCGCCCGGGGCGCCGTCGCGGACGGCGCGGGGCGGCGGGACGTGCGGGCGACCATCAATTCCCGGCCGGGCTTCCGGCGGGTGAGGGGGGCATGAGCGCCATGGGCGAGGAGGGCAAGGTCCCCGGGGTGGGCGATCCCGCACCGGACTTCACGCTGAAGACGATCGGCCTCAAGGACGTGAGCCTGAGGAGCTTCCGGGGCAAGAACGTCGTGCTCCTGTTCTACCCGCTCGACTGGACGCCCGGCTGATCCACCTGCATGCCCGCCTTCGATCGTCGC
>DATIFV010000054.1:0-8350 GCA_035455085.1 Candidatus Methylomirabilota bacterium
GCCTCGAGGCCTTCCGCCGCATGATCCGCCAGCACGTGGAGCGCGAGCTGGAGCGCCGCGCGTACCGGCAGGGCGAGAAGCTGACCCGCGAGGTGCTGACCGACAAGCCGCTGTTCGCGCTGTCCGCCGACGAGGTGGCCCAGATGAAGGCGGTGGTCGCCCGGCTCGCCCGCAAGATCAAGGACGCGCTCGCCCTCCGCCAGCGGCAGGAGGAGAAGGGCCGGCTCGACTCGCGGCGGACCATCCGGCAGAGCCTGCAGTACGGAGGCGTGCCGATGGAGGTGCGCTTCCGGCGGCGCCATCGCGAGAAGCCAAAGCTCGTCACGCTCTGCGACGTGTCGGACTCGGTTCGCAACGCCTCCCGCTTCATGCTGCAGCTGGTGTGGAGCCTGCAGGAGTGCTTCTCGCGGGTGCGCTCCTACGTCTTCGTGTCCGAGATCGCGGAGGTCACCCAGGCCTTCGCCACCTACCCGGTCGACACCGCGATCGACTGGGCGCTGAAGTCCTCGTCGGTGGACTATCACTGCCGGTCCGATTTCGGCTACGCGTTCAGCCGCTTCGTGCGGACCGAGATCGAGTCCCTCGACCGGAAGACCACCGTGCTGATCCTGGGCGACGCCCGCAACAACTACAACGATCCCCAGGCCTGGGCCATCCGGCAGATCCGGGAGCGGGTGAAGGGCATCATCTGGCTGAATCCGGAGGGGCAGTGGGGCTGGGGCATCGGCGACAGCGTGATGCCGCTCTACGCGCCCTCGTGCGACATCGTGAAGGAGTGTCGCACGGTGGGGCAGCTCGTCCAGGTCGTCGACCAGCTGGTTCATTCCTGGTGGCGACGCGGTCGCTGATCGCCCTCCTGCTGCTGGGCTCCCTTCCGATCGCCGGCCCGGGTCCCGCCGCCGGCGCGGACTGCGTGGCCCTGGAGGACTTCTCCCGCGGCTCGATCGGCGGGTTTCCGGCGGACTGGAAGCCACGCAAGGAAGAGGGCCGGACCGTCTACTCCATCCGCGAGGAGAACGGTCGCCGGTTCCTCCACGCCCTGGCCCGCGGCCTCGGGATCCAGGCCGGGCGCGAGGTGTCCTGGAACCTCGACGCCTATCCGATCCTGGCCTGGTCGTGGCGGCCCGTGGAGTTCCCGCGCGGCGGCGACGAGCGTCGATCCCGGACGAACGACAGCGCGCTGGCCGTCTACGCGGTCTTTCCCGGCTCCCCCGTCTCCGTGAAGAGCCTGAAGTACATCTGGAGCCGGGTGGTGCCCGTCGGCACCCACCTCACGTCCAGCGCCGGGAACACCCAGGTGCGGGTGCTGCGCACCGGCACCGACGGGGTCGGCCGGTGGGTGGACGAGCAGGTGAACGTGCGCGAGGACTACCAGAGGTACTTCGGGACCGAGCCGCCGAAGCCGGCCGGGATCGCCGTGCTCACCGACTCCGACGAGACCGGGAGCAGCGCGCGGGGCGACTACGCCGGCTTCCGGGCCTGCCGCCCGTGACCCGCGGGTGATCCTCCTCCTGAAGCTGGCCCTGGTGCCCGGGCTGATCGCCCTGGTCACCCTGGCCGGCCGGCGCTTCGGTCCGCGCCTCGGGGGCTGGCTCAACGCCCTGCCCCTGGTGGCGGGCCCGGTGCTCTTCTTCCTCGCCCTCGAGCAGGGCGACCGGTTCGTGGCGCAGGCCGCCGGGGCGACGCTCCCCGGCCTCGCCGCCGTGGCGGGATTCGCGGTGATCTACGCCCGGGTCGCCACGACGCGGCCCTGGTGGGTGTGCGTGCTGGCGGGCTGGACCGCCTTCGCGGGGCTGACCGTCGCGCTGCAGGCGGCGGCGTGGACTCCGGTCTCCGGGCTCGGGCTCGCCCTGGCCGCCTTCGGCGGCGCCCCCTGGGCCCTGCCCGCCTTCCCCGAGCCGCCCGCGCCACCCCCCGCGCCGGCCTGGGACCTGCCCCTGCGCATGGCCGCGGCGGTCGCGCTGGTGCTGGCGGTCACCGGCCTGGCCGCGTGGCTCGGGCCCCGCCTGTCCGGGGCGATCACACCGTTCCCGATCGCCACGACGATCCTGCTCGCGTTCACCCACGCCCAGCAGGGAGCGCCGGCCGCGGTCGGGTTCCTGCGCGCGTTCCTGCCCGCGATGTGGAGCTTCGCGCTCTTCTGCTTCGTGCTAGCGGTGGGAGTGGTCGCGCTGGGGCGCGATCTCGGCTTCCTGCTCGCCCTCGCCGCGCACCTGGTGGTGCAGGGCGTGGTGTGGCTCGGCCTCGACGCCCGGGCTAGCCGGGAAACCGCCAGGCGCGGCCCTCGGGCGGCTCGTCGGTCAGCGTGAACTGAGGCAGCGCGAAGTCCGGCGCCAGGTCCTGGAAGACGACGCGCACCCGCTTGCCGATCGCCACGTTCTGCTCGGGTTCGGGGCGGAACTCCGGGGTGACGAGGTTGGCGATGACCCGCAGGGCCTCGTCGGGAGTCGGGCGGCCCCGCTGCTCGTCGAGCTCCACCAGGACCACCGCGTAGGGCGTCCATTCCTTGAACCCGGGCTGGATCGCGTGGTGGACGACCTCGTAGGAGTAGATGTGCCCGCGCCCGCTCACCGGCCTCCACTCCCAGTCGAGGGACATGCACCAGGGGCAACCGTGGCTGGGCGGGTAGCGCATGAGCCCGCAGGCCTTGCACGAGCGCAGCATCAGCCGGTGGCTCGAGCGGGCGAGCTTGAAGTGCTCGCGCCACTCCGAATCGTTCTCCGGGATCACCAGGTTCATGCCGCGGTACTCGACGGAGGCCATCGCTAGTTCCTCATGATCAGGGCGGAGCCGGTCGGTGGCATCGCCCAGCCGAGGTTCATGGTGATGCGGGCGTCCTTCACCTGGCGGCACTTTCCCGGCGAGTAGTCGTAGCTGTGCTTGCCGTCCTCCCAGCCGGGGCAGTAGTCGTCCACCTGGCCGCGGAGCTGGCGGACGTTCTCGATCACCATCGAGATGCCGTGCGTGTAGCCCTCGCAGAGGTGGCTGCCCGAGGTGTTGTTCGGGCGCCGGCCCCCCAGCTCGATGATGCCGCTCGACACGTACTGGCCGCCCTCGCCCTTCTTGCAGAAGCCGTACTCCTCGAGCTGGAGCATCGTGGTGAAGGTGAAGGCGTCGTAGGAGCCGGTGACGTCCACGTCGTCCGGGGTGATGCCGGCCTGGCCGAAGACGATGTCCCGGGCGTGGTAGCCGGCCACCCGGGTGATCGGCCCGTGGGCCCAGTGGAAGTCGGTGCGGGGCTTGTTGACCCGGCCCGCCACTCCCAGGATGTAGACGGGCCGACGGCGCAGGTCGCGGGCGCGCTCCGCGCCGGTCACGATCAAGGCGGTGGCGTTGTCGGTCTCCAGGCAGCAGTCCAGCAGATGGAGGGGCTTGCAGATCCAGCGCGAGGCCAGCACGTCGGCCACCGTCACCCGGTCCTTGAGGAAGGCCTTCGGGTTCTGCGAGGCGTGCTTGCTGTGGGCGACCCGCACGTGGGCCACTTGCTCGGAGGTGGTCCCGTACTCGTACATGTGGCGCATGAAGGTCGGCGCGAAGTTCTGGCCCGCGCTCCGCATGCCGAACGGGACCTGGGCCAGGTCGAGGCCGCGCACCGGCTGGGCCGCCCGCGCCCCGGTGCCGCCGATGCGGAAGTCCGAGTATCCGTTCATCGAGCGGAAGATCGCCACCGTGTGGCACATGCCCGCCTCGATGGCACCCATCGCGAGGCCAATCAGGGCCTCGGTGGAGGAGCCGCCCCCGAAGACGTCCATGTAGAAGTTGAGCCGGATGCCCAGATCGGGCGCCACCCAGTTCGCCCAGGTGGAGTCGCCGCTCTGGTAGGACATCATGCCGTCCACCCCGTCCCTGCCCAGGCCGGCGTCGCGCATGGCGTTGCGCACGGCCTCCACCGCCATCGCACGCGTGCTGCGCGCGGACTGGCGGCTGTACTCGGTCTCTCCCACCCCTACGATGCAGTACTTGTCCCTGAGCGATCCCATGGGGCTCCCTCCGCGCCGCGACTCTACGCGACCGCGCCGGGGGGCGTCAAGGGAACGGCCGCGGCGGTGCGGGCGGCCGGGCCAGCGCCGCCACGAAGGCGGCTCCCCCAGTCCTCGAACAGCCCGACGAGCACGACCGGGATCAGGCGCCCGTCGATGAAGACCCCGTCCTTGGTCTCGATGCGCAAGACCATGAGGATGACCGCGATGGCACCCCACGCCAGCCCCCGTCGGAGACGACGATGCCCGCGGCCTCGAGGAGGTGGTGGTAGTCCATCAGCCCCGCCCGGCCGCGGCGCGGCGGGCGGGCCGGGGCAGCAGTTCGCGCAGGAACTTGCCGGTGTACGAGGCGCCCACCACTGCGATCTGCTCCGGCGTGCCCTCGGCGACGAGCTCACCGCCCGCCTCCCCGCCCTCGGGACCGAGGTCGATGACCCAGTCGGCGGTCTTGATCACGTCGAGGTGATGCTCGACCACGAGCACGGTGTTGCCCGCGTCGACCAGCCGGTTGAGGACGACCAGCAGCTTGCGCACGTCGTCCAGGTGCAGGCCGGTGGTCGGCTCGTCGAGGATGAACAGGTGGTCGGTGGTGGGCCGTGCCGAGAGCTCGGCCGCGATCTTGAGCCGCTGGGCCTCGCCCCCGGACAGGGTGGTGGCCGGCTGGCCGAGCCGCAGATAGCCGAGGCCCACCTCCTGGAGCACCTTGAGCCGCCGCTGCAGCACCGGCTCCGAGGCGAAGAAGTCCACCGCCTCGTCCACGGTCAGCTGCAGCACCTGGCTGATGCCGCGTCCCTTCCAGGTGACCTGCAGGACCTCGGGCCGGTAGCGACGGCCCTCGCACTCCTGGCAGGTCACGTACACGTCCTCGACGAAGTACATCTCGAGCTTCTGGAAGCCGTCACCCTCGCAGGTCTCACAGCGCCCTCCCGGCACGTTGAAGGAGAAGGCGCCGGGGCCGAGGCCGAGCGCCTGCGCCCGCGGCAGCCCCGCGAAGAGCCGCCGGATCTCGTCGAAAGCCTTCACGTACGTGACCGGGTTGGAGCGCGGGGTGCGCCCGATCGGTTCCTGATCGATGAGGCGGATCCCCTTGAGGTGCTGGAGCCCGCGCAGCTCCTCGTGGGCTCCCACCAGCCCGAACTCCACCTTGAAGTGGCGGGCCACTGCGCGGTAGAGCGTGTCGTGCACGAGGGTGGACTTCCCCGACCCGGAGACCCCGGTGACGCAGGTCAAGGTGTGCAGGGGGATGCGGACCGTGACCGACTTCAGGTTGTGGGCGCGGGCACCCTTGAGGACGAGGGCCCGGCGGCCCTCGCGCCGCGTCAGCGGCAGGGGGATCGTGTCGCGGCCGCTCAGGTAGCGCGCGGTCAGCGAGCGCGGGTCCTTCCGGAACTCGTCCTGGGTACCCGCGAAGACGATCGCCCCGCCGCGCTCGCCCGAGCCCGGGCCCATCTCCACCAGGTAGTCGGCCGCCTCGATGAGGGCGCGGTCGTGCTCCACGATGACCACGGTGTTCCCCGCGGCCGCGAGCTCCCGGCACAGCTCGGCCAGCCGGCTGGTGTCGCGGGGGTGCAGGCCGATCGACGGCTCGTCGAGCACGTAGAGGGTACCGGTGAGCTGCGCTCCCAGCTGGTTGGCCAGATTGATCCGTTGGGCCTCTCCGCCCGAGAGCGTCCGGGTCTGCCGGGCGAGCGTGAGGTAGCCGAGGCCCACCCGGAGCAGGAAGGAGAGCTTGGCGCGCAGGAGCTTGAGCACGTCGGCGGCCACTGCCGCCTCCCACGGCGACAGCGGCAGGCCCGCGAAGAACGCCCCCAGCTCCTCCACCGTCTTCTCGCCGAGCTCGGCGATGCTCGCCCCGCCCACGCGGACCGCGAGGGCCTCCGGCCGCAGCCGCCGCCCCGCGCAGCGGGGACAGGCCGACTGGCTGCGGTAGCGCGAGAGGAACACCCGTACGTGGAGCTTGTACCGGTACGATTCGACCTCCTCGAAGAAGCCGCGGATGCCGGTCAGTCCGCCGCCGCCCTCGTAGACCCACCGCCGGTCCTCCGGAGGCAGCTCCGCGTACGGCCGGCTCACGTCCACCCCGCGCTTCTTGGCCGCCTTGAGGAGCTGCTTCTGGTACCAGCGACTCGACGGATGCGACCACGGCTCGACCGCGCCGTCGGCCAGGCTCCGCGTCGGATCCGGCACCACCAGGGCCTCGTCGTAGCGCAGGATGTTGCCGAAGCCCCGGCACTCGGGACAGGCGCCGAGCGGGTGGTTGAAGGAGAAGAGCATGGGCCGCGGCCGCGCGAGCGCCACCCCGCAGGCGGGGCAGTGGAAGTCCCGGCTCACCGGCACGACGCCCCGGTCCAGCAGGTCCACGGTGGCCCGGCCCTCACCTTCGGCGAGCGCGGTCTCCAGCGAGTCGGTGATGCGGCGGCGGCTGTCCGGGCCCACCACCACGCGGTCCAGCACGACCGCGAGGCGTGCCGGATCCAGGTCCGCCGGGATGCCGGCCGGGCCCGTGACTGCCTCGGACAGGTCCAGGACCAGGTCGCCCGCCTTGACGCGGGCGAAGCCGCGCTGGAGCAGAGCCCCGAAGAGCGCGCGCGGGTCGCGCCCCGCCTCCACGTTTAGCGGGAAGCAGATCATGGCCCGCGCCCCCGCATGATCCCGCAGCAGGGCGTCGGCGACCTGGTCGGCCGAGTCGCTGCGCGCCTCCGCCCCGCAGGTCGGACAGTGCACGCGCCCGATCTTGGCGAAGAGGAGGCGGAGGTAGTCGTGGAGCTCGGTGGCGGTTCCCACCGTGGAGCGCGCGGTGCGCACCGGGTTCTTCTGCTCGAGCGCGATGGCGGGCCGGATGTGCTCGATCCGATCCACGTCCGGGCGGTCGAGCCGCTCCAGGAACATGCGGGCGTACGTCGAGAGCGACTCGATGTACCTCCACTGGCCTTCCGCGAACAGGGTGTTGAAGGCGAGGGAGGACTTGCCCGAGCCGGAGACCCCGGTGATCACGCTCACGCGGTCGTGGGGGATGTCGACGGAGACGTTCTTCAGGTTGTTCTGCCGGGCTCCCTCGATGCGGAGCCATCCCGGCTGGGGCATTCGGGCGATCCTCCTGAGATGGAAAGTCTACTCGACGGTGCCGGAGCCTTCAATACCGCGGGCCGAGACCGGGCGCGCTGCGCGCTTGACAGGCGGCCCGCGGCCCGCTACCCTGCCCAACCGTAATGAGAACCATTCCTAAAAACTTGCGCGAGGGTACCGAGGCCGCGCTGCGGGCGCGCGGGCTCCGGCTGACCGGGCCCCGCCGGGTGGTCCTCGACGTGGTGCGGGCCACCGAGTCGCACCCGACCGCGGAGTGGGTGCACCGGATGGTGCGGCGCCGGCTGCCCCGGGTGAGTCTGGGGACGGTCTACCGCAACCTGCGGCTGCTGGTCGCCCAGGGGCTGGTCAAGGAGCTGCCCGGACCCCACGCGCGCTTCGACGGCAACCTCAGCGAGCATCACCACTTCACGTGCCTCGGCTGCGGCCGGATCAGCGACGTGCAGGGGGGGGCCACCGAGCCGCAGTCCCGCGCCCTCTGCGGGCGGGTGGCCGCCCGGAGCGGCGTGAGCATCACCTATCATCGGATCGAGTTCTACGGACGCTGTTCCCCGTGCCAGCGTCGTGCCGGGCGCAGGCCCGTGCGAGCGCGGCGCTCGGCGCCGTAGGTCGGCGGGCCGCGGCCCGTCGAGCCGTCGTCACCCCCAACCCCTGTAACGGAGGACGTGGACATGGCAGGAAAGAGCCTCAAGGGATCGAAGAGCCTGGAGAACCTCAAGGAAGCCTTCGCGGGCGAGTCGCAGGCCAACCGCCGGTACCTGTACTTCGCCCGGGTCGCGGACATCGAAGGGTTTCCGGACATCGCGGGTCTCTTCAAGGACACCGCCGACGCCGAGACCGGTCACGCCTTCGGCCATCTCGACTTCTTGAAGGAGGTCGGCGACCCGGCCACCGGCGAGCCGATCGGGAAGACCGAGAAGAATCTCAAGGCCGCCGTCGCGGGCGAGACCTACGAGTACACCCAGATGTACCCGGGCATGGCCAAGACCGCGCGCGACGAGGGCTACGCGGAGCTGGCCGAGTGGTTCGAGACCCTCGCCAAGGCCGAGAAGTCGCACGCCGGGCGCTTCAACAAGGGGCTCACGCAGGTCGCGGGCAAAGAGCCGGCCGAGGCCATCTGACCGGCCGGTCGGTTGAGATCGAGCCGGGCGCCGGCGTTCCCGCCGGCACCCGGTCGCGGTCGCACCGATCCATCTTTCACTCGTGAGAGGACGATGACACTCGACATTCGCGCCGCGGAGTTCTGGCGGGTGGACCGCGTCGACACCGAGCTGCGCCGGGTCTAC